>NZ_JBHCHN010000064.1:0-69369 GCF_041802885.1 Streptococcus sp. | reverse complement strand
CACTGCTCGGATAGCGCTAATAATCACTTCTTTTTCTAGGTTTAACTTTTGCCAGTAAGAAAAAAATAAAGTAATCTAGGAGATTGAAAGTATGCTTGAACCCTTGCAATTTGATTTAGATACCTATACTGGTCTTCAAATAAAAGAAAGACTTAGTTATTATGTCGAAAATTCAAAATCGGCACTAAAAATTCATAAAACTGATAAAAAAAGAGCGATGTCTATTTTGATGGAGTTAAAGAATCACTTAGACATTGAGTATAAATACTATACAAAATTGAGATTCGAAAAAGTATTATCAAGCTTTGAGAATGACAATCATGATGTGATCAATGACTATGTGGATGGTATTAAAAAAGCAAGGGCTAAACTTATTCGAACCAATAGTTATGATCATTTAGGTAGTAATCTCTACGATATAAGTGATTATATTGGTTTCGTTGAAATTGACGCTATTTGCGACAATTCAGTCTATGGTCATCTTTATTGTAAAATGGCTAAAGATAAATTCTACAATGATAAGTCTGACAGTAGATTGTCTGAATTGCTTTCTTTATTGATAAAGTTTTATTCCAGTCCTTCAAAACAAAAGGCTGAAGAAATTGCAAAAGTAATCAATAATTACAACCCAAAAGTAATTCAACCATATGTTAACGGGCGTTTAATCAAAAGATATCTGTAGTTAAAAACAACCCCTTGCCCCACCCACCTCATCTATGCTACAATGAAAGAAAAACAGAAGGAGGTTGTGCCTATGGAAAAAACCTTTTTTATCATTAAGCCGGATGGGGTGAGTCGGGGTTTGATTGGTCATGTCTTGCATCGGATTGAGCGGCGGGGGTTTGTGATTGAACGCTTGGAGATGCGGCAGGCAACACCTGAGCTCTTGAGGGAACATTATGCGGCCCTGGTTGATAAGCCTTTTTTCCCTGAGATTGAAGAATACATGACTTCGGGTCCGCTCTTGGCTGGGGTCATTGCGGGAAATCGGGTCATCTCTTCTTGGCGGACCATGATGGGGGCGACCAATCCCAAGGATGCTCTGCCAGGGACCATTCGTGGAGATTATGGGCAGGCCCCTGGTGATTCAGGTGGGATTTTCAATGTGGTCCATGGTTCCGATTCGACCGAATCTGCCAAGAGGGAAATCGCCCTCTGGTTTGGGGAAGAATCCATCTAATAGCTACAAGTTGATGAAAGCGAAAAGTCGAGCAGAAACTCGGCTTTTTGTGGTATAATGAAGGGTAAGAAAATTTTGACTGTATAGGAAAAGAAGATGACAATCGAAGAATTAAAAAAACGTCAGGAGAAGATTCGGAACTTCTCCATTATTGCCCATATTGACCATGGGAAATCGACCCTTGCTGATAGGATTTTGGAGCAGACGGAGACGGTATCCAGCCGGGAAATGCAGGCCCAGCTCTTGGATAGTATGGACTTGGAGCGGGAGCGTGGAATTACCATCAAGCTCAATGCGGTCCAGCTCAACTACAAGGCCAAGGATGGGGAAACCTATATATTCCACCTGATTGACACCCCTGGGCACGTTGACTTTACCTATGAGGTGTCTCGTTCACTAGCAGCCTGTGAAGGGGCCATCCTGGTGGTGGATGCGGCTCAGGGAATCGAAGCCCAAACCCTGGCCAATGTCTATCTGGCCCTAGATGCGGATTTGGAAATCCTGCCTGTTATCAATAAGATTGACCTTCCAGCTGCTGACCCTGAGCGTGTTCGCCATGAGATTGAGGATGTGATTGGTCTGGATGCCTCAGAAGCTGTATTGGCTTCAGCCAAGGCTGGTATTGGGATTGGGGAGATTTTGGAGCAGATTGTGGAAAAGGTGCCTGCACCAGCTGGTGATGTTGCAGCTCCCCTCCAAGCCCTGATTTTTGACTCTGTATACGATCCTTATCGGGGAGTGATTCTCCAGGTTCGGATTGTCAATGGGATGGTCAAGCCTGGCGATACCATCCAGATGATGTCCAATGGCAAGACCTTTGATGTGACCGAAGTAGGGATTTTCACGCCAAAGGCCATTGGTCGAGATGTCTTGGCTACTGGAGATGTTGGTTATATTGCAGCTTCCATCAAGACAGTCGCTGATACCCGGGTTGGTGATACCATCACCCTGGCTGACAACCCAGCTTCGGAAGCTCTGGCTGGCTATAAGCAGATGAACCCCATGGTTTTTGCCGGTCTTTATCCCATTGAATCCAACAAGTACAATGACCTCCGTGAAGCCTTGGAAAAACTGCAACTCAATGATGCCAGTCTCCAATTTGAACCCGAAACCTCACAAGCCCTAGGCTTTGGTTTCCGCTGTGGATTCTTAGGCCTGCTTCACATGGATGTCATCCAAGAGCGCTTGGAGCGGGAATTTAACATTGACCTGATTATGACCGCACCGTCGGTAGTCTACCATGTCAATACCACTGATGGGGACATGCTGGAAGTGTCTAACCCTTCTGAATTCCCAGACCCAACCAAGGTGGACAGCATTGAGGAGCCCTATGTCAAAGCCCAAATCATGGTCCCGCAAGAATATGTAGGGGCTGTTATGGAATTGGCCCAGCGCAAGCGGGGGGATTTTGTGACCATGGATTATATCGATGACAACCGGGTCAATGTCATTTACCAGATTCCTCTGGCGGAAATCGTCTTTGATTTCTTTGATAAACTCAAATCTTCCACTCGTGGCTATGCCAGCTTTGATTATGAGATTTCAGAGTACCGCAGATCCAAACTGGTCAAGATGGATATCCTCCTCAATGGGGACAAGGTGGATGCCCTCAGCTTTATCGTCCACAAGGAATTTGCCTACGAGCGGGGCAAACTCATCGTTGAAAAACTCAAGAAAATCATTCCTCGCCAGCAGTTCGAGGTGCCGATTCAGGCGGCTATTGGTCAAAAAATCGTGGCTCGGTCTGACATCAAGGCCCTGCGGAAAAATGTCTTGGCTAAATGTTATGGTGGTGACGTTTCCCGTAAGCGCAAGCTCCTTGAAAAACAAAAGGCTGGCAAGAAACGGATGAAGGCCATCGGTTCTGTGGAAGTGCCACAGGAAGCCTTCCTCAGCGTTCTGTCCATGGATGAGGACGATAAGAAATAGAAAGTGTGTGGCCCTCGATGACAAAAGAAATCTATAAACTAACTTCACCTGAGACGGATTCCCTTGCCAGCCGTGCTGCGGCCTTTTCCCAGGAATTGGAAGCGACAGTGATAGAAGCAGTCGGCTATGAAGTTGGGAGTATGCAGACCATCCTCTATGTTTTTGAGCGCTACTTTGTCCGCACAGAGAATATGGCCAGCCTGACCGTCCTCTTTTCCAATGATGGAAAAACTGTCACCGTTGATGTGATTGCATCGGGTGCCGGCGAAGGAATCCTCAATATTACTTGGGGAGCCAATGCCTCCTTTGCCAAAATGGCTGTCGACCTTCTGGCAAAACAGGGGTTTACGCCAGTTGAAGGCTAGTCCCACTTAGGCTGTCCTAGAAAGGTTGTTCATGGTCGATAAGCGCATAGAAGATATAGCAGAAAAAATGAGCCAGGAAGGGAAAGACATCTATCTAGCCATGATTCCGCCTTACAAGGCCGGCTATGTGGACTATGTTTTTCAAACAGACAAGCCAGACATCCAGGCCAGGCGGATTAAGAACCTGGATAAGAATTTCAGGCGCTTGCTGACGGAGCCCTATTTCTGGATTCAGCCCATGAGCCAGGATTCAGCTGAACAGATTGCAAGCTGGCACTATCCCGCCCCCTATGATTTTTATGATATGGTGGCGGATGAGGAAGATTTGGCCCAGCTTTTGTCCGAAAGCACTAGAGAAAATACCTATTTTGAGGTCATCCGAAACGGTGCCCTCTTTGGCTTTGCCACTTTTTTTCCAAAAAAAGACTATCTGGAAATTGGTCTGGGTATGAAGCCAGACCAGACTGGCAAAGGTTTGGGAGTTAATTTCTACCAGGCCATCGAAGACTATGCCCGCAAGAACTTTGACTGTCAAGTTCTGCAATTATCCGTCGCCAGCTTCAACCAGCGCGCCTTGGCACTTTACCAAAAAGTGGGCTATGAGAAAGTGGAAAGCTACCAGCAAGCCACAAATGGCGGGGAATATCCTTTTTTCAGATTGGAGAAATGTGTCGAGGATGTTGATGGAATCAATATGGAGAAGAAGCTAGATGAGTAACAATGTGGAACAGATGGAAGAAGCAGAGAAGCGATCGCGGGTCCATGAGCGAAATCATCTGGTTCGCCAATTAAGCCCTGTTGAATATCAACACTACCGTAAAAATCGATGGAAAATTTTTAAGGAATCCTTTTTCGAACAATTAGGCTGCGGTTGTGTTTTTGGTTTTCTATTTGGTTTGGTTGTGGCGGCTGTTGTCCTCTTTGACCGAAAGGAACCATGGTCGACCGTTTTAGTCCTATTTGGGCTTACCTGGCTGGTTTCTCCAATATTCTATGCTATATATAGCGTTTGGGATGCCAGGGTTCAAAATGAAATTGCTTTTTTAAACAAAATCTTTAAACGACGTCCTGCTACGAAGCAAATAGCCATTGCACAATTTCATGATGAATTAAAGCAGATTTTGGTAATGAAATCAAAATCCAATACTCATCAATCAGCCATGGAATCTGTTTTTATCAGTAAAGATTAGAAGGAAAATTAGAAAGAATATGCCAACAAAACCTAAAAAAATTAAAGAATTGAAGAAGGAGCAAGAGGTAATTTCTAACCAAGAGACTCCTAAGAAAGGGCTGGATTTGGCCAGTGCCTCTGGAATCTTCTTCATCCTGCTCTACGCCTTCGGTGTCTATACCAACCTCCGGACTGGCAACTACCTCATGGCCGGAATCTGGTTTGTCCTTATCGGGGTCAATCTCTTCTTTATTGCCCGCAATCGCAAGTGGAAGAAGTAAATTTGTAAAGTATTGATAGAATCAGATATATTTTTGCTGTCTATTACATAGGAAACCTACATCAAAATAGTATTAGTTTTTCGAGATAATAGTCTGTATCATTGAAACAATAGGAGTGAGTAAGGGAGATAGTGAATGCGAGAACGGGTTATTCAGTTTAAGGGCCAGTGGCGAGACTATCAACAACGTGTTTTGTCTGCAGGTGAAGGCTATTTGAAAGATGGAAAAATTCATATTGTAGCCTCACCAGGATCTGGAAAAACGACACTTGGTTTGGAATTGATTGGTCGACTGAATCAACCAGCTTTAATCTTGGTTCCGACGATCACTATTCGTGAACAATGGGTCAGTCGCTTAAAGTCCTCGTTTTTAGAAGAGGAAACTGATATTGCAACTCTTGTTTCACAGAATTTAAAAGAACCAAAACGTATCACGGTGGCAACCTACCAATCTCTCCATTCTGCTATTTCTCAGTTTAAAGGTAGACTGCATGAAAAAAGAGAAACAAATGAGGAAACCGATGATGTCTTTTCAGAGGTTGAAGAGTCAGTCGACTTTTCAAGTTTTGATTTGATAAAAAGTATGACAGAGCTAGGTTTAGCAACCATTTGTCTGGACGAATGCCATCATCTTCGAAATGAATGGTGGAAAAGTCTTGAATTGTTCCGTCAATCTTTTCAGAATGCTAAAATGATAGCTTTGACCGCCACACCTCCCTATGATTCCACCCCTCATCTTTGGCAACGCTATATCAATATGTGTGGTGAAGTCGATGAAGAAATCTCAATTCCTGAGTTAGTTAAGGAAGGAAGTCTATGTCCTCACCAAGACTTTGTTTATATTTCTGAACCCACTAAAGATGAGAAGAAGAAGCTGGAGACTTTTTATAAGGACAGTTTACAATTTTGTGACAGATTATTAGAAGACCCTGCATTTGAAGAAGCAATCTTAACACATAAGGCCTTAAAAGGACAGCTTTCAAATGAGGAACTGTTAGAAAATCCGGTCCATTTATCCAGCCTCTTAATTTTTTTACAGGCTAAGCAGTTACCTTACCCAACAAACTTGAAAACACTTCTTTCAGATAAAAAATTGCCTAGACTCACTGTGGAATGGTTGAGTCAACTCTTACAACACTTTTGTTATGTTGAGCCTGATTTTTATGTTGTGGATGAAACTTATCGTAAGAGTTTAATCAGTGAGATGAAATCTCTCGGTTTAATTGAGAAGAAAAAAGTTTGTTTTTCACGAAATCAAAAATTAGATCAGTTGCTCCTCCATTCTATCGGAAAAATCAATTCTATCAAAACGATTGTCGCGCATGAATATAAACAATTAGGAAAAGAATTGAGGCAGCTCATCTTAACAGACTACATTCGTAGAGACTTTGAGAATCAAATTGGTCAGGAAGATATAAGTATTCAAAGTTTGGGTGTGTTGCCTATTTTTGAAGTAATTCGCAGGGAGGTTCTGAAAAAATCACCAGAAATAAAACTTGGGATTCTGTGCGGTAGTATTGTAGTCATTCCTCTTTCTGCTAAGAAATCATTTTTACAATTTGTTGGTCAAGATAGAGTTAGCTTCCAACAATTTGCTGGTTTGTCCGACTATCTTTTAGTTTCAAGTGTTGGTTCCAGACATTTTCTGACTGCTGCGGTAACTGAACTCTTTATGCGAGGGGACATTCAGGTTCTTATTGGAACAAAGGCCCTTCTTGGCGAGGGTTGGGATGCTCCATGTGTCAATAGTCTTATTTTAGCCAGTACTATTGGCAGTTTTATGTTGAGCAATCAAATGAGGGGACGAGCTATTCGTTCATGGCAGAAAGCACCGGAAAAGACAGCTAATATCTGGCATTTGGTCTCCATTAACCCGAAGCCCTCCCTAGTCTCTAGGGAGAAAGAACAACCCACTCTTCACATGGATTTAACACAGTCAACTTTGGGAGACCAAGACTTATCCTATGGTGAAGAAAGTCCAGACTTGCAGCTACTTAGACGAAGAACAGATCATTTTTTGGGACTGAGTTACGATGGTCAGACTATTGAAAGCGGGATTGATAGATTCAGTATTATCAAGCCAGCCTTTACTTCAAAAAAAATAAAGGATATCAACCAGTTTATGTTGGAAAGGTCTAGCGATCGAAAAGCTATAAAAGATGGCTGGCAAACAGCGCTTACCATTTCTGAAAAGTTTGATGTAGCCAATTTGATTGAGATGAGATCGGAACTTGTCAGCCCAGTACTTTTTTATGAAGCTAAGCGAGCTCTTATCCGTTCATTGATAATTGATGGGCTGATAGTCTTGATCCGAGTCGCATTTTCATTAAGGACGCCAAATTGGTTTAATATACTATTTGTTCTCGGACTTCTTGTTTTTGTAGGTATTCAAGGGTGGCGTTATTTCCACTATAAATCTCCACTTACTCGCTTACAAATTTTTGGTCAAGCAATCCTAAAAGCATTATTGGAACAGGACAAACTTTCCACAAACGAATGTGGTGTAGAAGTTCATACATTTGATGATGTTTTGATGCAGATTTCTTTAAAAGGCGGAAGCGGACGAGATAAGGAAATTTTTAGTCAAACGATTAAAGAATTTTTTGCACCTGTCGACAACCAGCGTTATCTGATCCATAAGACGGGCAAAAAAGCTAAGAAGGAAATGTCATCCTATTTTGCTGTTCCTTCTGTCTTTTCAAAACAAAAAGAAGTTCAAAGTTTTGTAAAAAGTCTTGGTAGCTATTTGGGTTCTTATGAGCTTATCTACACCCGAACCCCCTTAGGGCGCAAGCATTTACTGGAGGCTAGAATTTTGGGACTTGCCAATCAGCAAAATCATCTACTAAATAAAAAAATGGTTCGAAAATCTGAATTTACATAACTAGAAGCATCAAATAAGTCAAAAGAGAAATCAATATGGACATTGAAAAATACCGGCAACTGGCTTTGCAAAAGCGGGTCGAACATAAGAAATTTTTGGCTAATTTGCGCAAGAAGGCCCCAAAAAATCTGGACAGGATTGTTCAGGAAATCCATGAGGAAGTCTTCTCAGAAATCGACTGCACCCAGTGTGCCAACTGTTGCAAGGATTTGGGACCCGATTTGACAGAAGCAGACATCACTCGAATTTCCAAGCATTTTCGCATGAAATTGCAGGACTTTGAAGCGACCTATCTCCAGGTGGATGAGGACGGTGACAAGGTTTTCCAGTGCATGCCCTGCCCTTTCTTAGGTCAGGACAATCTCTGTTCCATCTATGATGTCAGACCCAAGGCCTGTCGTGAGTTTCCTCATACGGACCGCAAGAAGATTTACCAAATCAATCATTTGACCCTCAAGAATACCTTGATTTGTCCAGCAGCCTACCTTTTTGTAGAAAAATTGCGGGAGCGCATCTAGCATTTGTGAATTTTTAACAAAATCGACCCTAAAGTGTTGACTTATGTCTCCCAAACTGTTAAAGTAGATGAGTATTAAGTTTTTTTGAGTCAAAGTATCAGTTTATCTATGTTTTATCTCTTGGAAGTTTTTTACAAATAAAGAAAAAGAGGTAACTCAAATGGCAGTAGGAACTGTAAAATGGTTTAACGCAGAAAAAGGCTTTGGCTTCATTTCCCAAGAAAACGGACCAGATGTCTTCGCACACTTTTCAGAAATTCAAGCAGATGGCTTCAAGTCTCTGGACGAAGGTCAAAAGGTCGAATTTGAAGTGACAGAAGGCAACCGTGGCCCACAAGCCAGCAACATTGTTAAATTGTAATCATGAGAATCACGACCCAGGGTCGTGGTTTTTTTGCACGAAATCGTTATATTTGTCCGTACCAATTTTACGTGATATAATAGGGCATCTTTATTTTGGAGGACCATCATGCTAAAAGCAATGGAAGTATATTTGGTAACAAACGGAGACGGTTTGGATGCCATCGAATTTTACAAAGAAGCCCTGGGGGCAAATGTTGAGCAAGTCAATCTTTTCAAGGATTTCTTGCCAGATTGTCCAGCAGAATTGGAAAATCATGTCATGAATGCCCAGTTCCGCCTGCCAAACGGCCAACGCTTCATGCTTTCTGACAACAATCCAGAAATGCCATTCACAGTGGGAGACAACATCACGGTTGCCCTGATTACTGATGATGTTGAAACAGCAACTAACTATTATCAGAAGTTGGCAAAAGACGCCAAGGCCATCAACATGGAACTGCAAGCTGTCCCATGGTCACCAGCCTACGGCAACCTGACCGACAAGTTCGGTATCTCCTGGCAAGTTAACGCAGAAGTAGCAGGCTTTGGCCAAGAATACTACGCTGAAGAGAAATAAGATTGAAAGAAAGACAGGAAACATTTTTCTGTCTTTTTTGCTGGTTTGAAATGAGGTGTAAAATGATATAATATGTTGATAAGATTATATTATTGTAAAAACAGCATCGCTTTCATATATAATATGGTATAATAGAGATGATTTTATGATATGAGTGGGAGATTTCTATGGGACAAGGAGAAATTAAATCAAGTACAGTAGCTGCACAAGGGGCCATTTCTCAGCTGGTCAACGTTGACACAAGTGCCGTTCAAAATCAGTCAGTAGAATTTGGGTATGCAAGCGGTATTTTAGGGATGGACAATGCGAGACAGACGAATAATCAGATGCTCCAAGCTATCACCAGTTTTGCAGAGGCAACCTTGCGACAATCCAATAAATTTCCGGAAATCGCTGAAAAAATTGCCAAGCGAGATCTAGAAGAAGCCAAACGTTGGGAGAAATAGATGATGAAGGATAAAAGTGCTGAGGAACGCGAGAAACTATCTCAGAAAATCTTGGATTTAGAGATAAAAGAAGATGAATTCAAGTCTCTCAATCAAAAATATGAAGACACTCTTGAACATTTTTATTCTCAAATTCACCATCTTTCTCAAAGGCAGGAGTTGCTGTTACAAGAGACGATGGTACACCACAATAACCACCATAGAAGAGACTGGGAAGCCAATCAGGAATTGAAGCAACGTTTGAATCGCTATGTCGATCAATCCTACACCGAACTGGAAGATGTCCGTAGGAGGTTTAGGCGAGAAAACGATAAACAACGTGATCAACTGACAGAGGAAAGGAACAAACTTCCATGGGATTGAAATACAGTAGTGCAGATTCTCAAAATCTGATGACAGCCATGCGAAACAATCTAACACTCGCTAACCAAATAACAGACAGATTATCCAGTGGTTGCGATCATTTGATTTCTGCTTTAGATTCTGGCGAATTAAAAGGGGCTGCCTACACCGCTGGGAAAGGCCTATTTACAGAAATCATCATCCCCTCCATTAAGAAATTGCAGGCGGCGGTTGATGATATCCAAGCAGAGTTGACCTCCTATGAGTACGCTGACTCTGTTGTTGCAGAGTATGGTACACTTGACTTAGACAATATGGAGCGACAACTCGAGGTAAAGTGGAGTCAATTGGATGCGGTGGAAGAACAACAAGCCAAAAACACTCAATTTTTAACTCAGGCAAGTGCCTTCTTTTCGGGAGATTTAGGAAATCTCTGGGCTCAAATCGCGGCACTAGATGAAGCGAAAATGCAAATCCAGATGGGGATTGACGACCTGAATGAGCGCATTGAAAAATTAAAGTGGTTCAATGCGGATGTGTCTAAGTATTTTTCCGATAGTCTGACAGTATTACAGTCTGCTATCCAAGGAGCTCTTGCCTTGGGAAATATCACAGTGGATGATGCAGGAAATTATTACACAAACGGCAGTAATATGGACTGGCTGGCGACTATTAAGGGGGTCACTCTATTTACCACTGATAGAGGAAAAGACCCGAAATTATCGCTTATTGGTGAAAATATCAGAGATTTGATGTTGTCAGATGAGGCGAGTGATTACTACCGCAAACAACTGACGGCCCTTTTGGATGGAAAACCTGCTAGTGACTGGCCCCTCATCATCGATGCTTACAACCGGTCATTACTTTATGACGATGATGGCAATATCATTTCAATTATTCCATTTAATGCTGGTGCAGGAGATGGCTACATTGTCTTAAGAAACGGTGAGTATGATGCTCCTTACACAGCGCAGCTGAATCAGGAACAAAACAGTCAGTTTTGGCAAACTCTCGGCGATCAAGCTGCTCAATTGTTGCTGGGGATCAGTGAGGTTATTGGCGGTAGTGTCTTGTGGCTGGGTAGTTCTGCAGTTGGTGCAGGAGGTCTTGCTCTAGCCCTACCAACAGGCGGTACTGTGACCATACCAGCAGCAGCGGTTGCCAGTGCAGGCTATGCGACCTCAGGCACACTGATTGCAGGTGGTACCATCACCGTTACAGATGCCATCTCAAAAATAGCCGCGGCTAATGCCAATTTGCAGATTAGTTTTGCGAAGGGGTATGATGAAAGACCGGTGAGTCGTACCTTTAAAAAAGGAATTTCTGGTCGTGTGAATGGAAGAAAAGTTGATAATATTCGCGTTGATGCAGAGTGGAAGAGCGGAACTAGTGGCAAAATTCAGGTTCAATCAGGTAGTGGGAAACGAGGGTATGATTTAGACATTTATATGGAAGTGACAGATATTAATAGTAAGCAGGACATCATTAATTGGGTAACTACTCATCCTCAGTTAAAAGGTTTAAAGTCTGGAGAATTACAAAAAGTAATTGATGGTATGTGGAGAGCCTATCAGTCAATTCCTAAATAATAAGGAGAGCAGAAATGAAACTATACATTAAAGGTGATTATTCAAAGAGATTTCCCTATGGCTATTTGGAGCTGGCAGGAAAAATGTGGATTCCTGAGGAAATTCAAG
Organism: Streptococcus sp.; assembly: GCF_041802885.1. GTDB lineage: Bacteria > Bacillota > Bacilli > Lactobacillales > Streptococcaceae > Streptococcus. The sequence continues at coordinate 57,638 of NZ_JBHCHN010000064.1, read as the reverse complement.
AAACTTATTCTAATGCAGGAAATAATGACTCTTTACAAGATGATTTAACAGTTAGCTTGATGTGGGGTAAAAGTTTGTTTGATGCGAGATGGAATACTGTTCCATTGAAGGATACCGATTTGTCCCGTTTCTTTTCACATCGTGATGAATGGCTAGACTTAAAATTTGAAAATGCTTATGTTTCAGATTATAGAGAAAGAGGCGATTGTCTTAGGATTTTATCAACCCATCAGGAGCTTCTAACAATTGATAAACGTGCTATGTATATTATGGCGACTGAAGTTGCGAAAGCTATTGATGGAATGATTAGTGAAAATGATAAGGCAACATGGATAAGTGTTGAAGACTTTAAGCATCAACACCAAAAGATATTATCCTTAACTTTCGAGGAAGCTCATGAAATGAGTCTTGAAGAGATTTCATCTATGGACGCTGTTGCAGATCCACTTTGGAAGGAACTTGATAAACATAGAGAAGAATATATCGCTATTCACGGTGAGGTAGATTAAAAAATTGAAACTCTATATAAAAGGCGACTTTAAAAAGAAAATTACTTTTGGATATGAAGAATTAGCTCACAAAATGTGGACTGAGAGGATTAATGGGAAAGAACTTAGTATTTCTCATTCAGGTAATGATGAGACATTGCAGGAAGAAAATCTTATTAGCCTTTATCATAATAAGTGGCTAAATGATAACAGATGGAGCAATTCTGACATTGTTGCCTTGCATTCTTTTTTGAAAATGGAAAATATAAGTTTAGAGTTTGAATTGGCTCGTGTAAGCGACTATCGCGAAACAGGGGAGTATCTTAGAATTGCCTCCTCTCATAAGGATATTCTAACTGTTGATAAACGTGCTTTTTATATCATGGCTATAGAAGTTGCGACCGCTTTGGATGGGATAATTAGTGAAGATGATAGAGTTACGTGGATTAGAGTTGACGAATTTAAAGAACGGCATGCGGATGTTCTTTTATTAAGCTTTGAAGAAGCTCATGAGATGGGATTAAAAGAGGTTTTCAACATTGAATGTGTCAAGGATCCTATATGGGCAGAATTGAAAAAACAACGCGCAGAATACATCAAAATACATGGTGAGCGGATTTGGGAAGATGAGAAGTGCTGGTAATGTGTGTATTAATACCTACAATGGGATAAAGAAAGTGAGAGGTAACTAAATGAGGCTATATATAAGAGGTGATTATTCAAAAAATATTTTATTTGATTATCGTTATTTAGCTGAAAAAATGTGGTTCAAGGAAAGAAATGGTGAACCACTTGATATTTCCTATTCTGGCTATTTAAGAATATTTAATGATAATCCTGATATAACCCTCAAGTTAAATAAACGTGCCAACGATGACCGTTGGAATCAAGTTGATGTTCCGGTTAATGAAGAGGTTATCATTTCGTTAATGATTGAGTCAATTGATTTAGATTTCGAGGAACATTACGTTTCAGACTATCGAGAGCGTGGTGATTATCTCCGCATCATCACAACTCACCAAGATCTTTTAACGGTTGATAAACGAGCTGCCTATATCATGGCAATTGAGGTGGCAACAGCCATTGATGGTCAAATTAGTACAGATGACAAAAAAACTTGGCTGACGGTAGATGAATTTAAAGCAGAACACTCAGGAATTTTGTCATTAACCTATGAGGAAGCAACTGACATTAGTTTGGAAGAAATTTTGACAATGGAAGCTGTCTTTGAACCGCTTCAAGATGAGTTGGATGAAGCACGTGAAGAATATATCAAGATCCATGGGGAACGAGTGTGGGAAGATGAGGATGAGGAGACCTTTGGAATTTAAAGTTGTTTCTTCGATTTCTACATGGGACTGATCTAAAACCTAAGTCAGTGTCTTTTCACAAGGGAGTAGGGCCAGTCTACGCTGCCGCAAGTAATGGACAGGCTACTTAGATAGTTGAGTCATAAACAACGAAAGGAGGAAAACCATGGAGATTCTTCTCTATCCAATCATCGTATTTTTAGCAACGGCGCTGGGGGCGATTTCTGGGGTAGGTGGTGGGGCCATCATCAAGCCAGTTTTTGATCTTATTGGGATTGATAATGTGACAGTCATCGGCATCTATTCTACCTTTGCAGTCTTTTCCATGTGCCTGTCATCCATCTATAAACACAGCAGAAGTGGGATGGTGTTTGATAAGAAGATTCTCTATGGTCTTTCCTTGGGCTCGATGCTTGGTGGCCTTCTTGGCGATAGTATCTTCAAGCAGCTAACGCAAGAAATCCCCAATCATTCAGTGACCCTTATTCAATCCATTCTTCTCTTTATCGTCCTTCTGGCAGTCTTGCTATTTACAAGATTTAGTCATTCCTTGCCACCTTATCAGCTGCAAAGTTTGCCCATTATTTTTCTCCTTGGTCTCATTGTTGGAGCTCTCTCTGTATTTCTGGGTATTGGCGGAGGTCCCTTGAATGTTATTGTCTTGGTGGGGTTGATGGGTCTCACGACCAAAGATTCTGCCCCCTATTCGATTGCCATGATTTTTTTTGCCCAAATTCCAAAAATCATCACCATCCTCCTGATAGTTCAGCCAGCTGGTTTTCGATGGCAACTGGTCCCCCTCCTTGTCCTCACAGCCATCCTAGGCGGCACATATGGAACCCAGCTCAATCGCAAACTCTCCAACAAACAGGTCAATAGCATCTATTCCACCATGATGGCGGGATTATTGCTGATTTGTGTTTATAATATTTTGGTCAATATTGCATGATTTTAGGTGTTATCAATCGTATCAATTAGGGAATCTTCGTGCTTTTTATAATATGTGCTATAATGGATAACAGACCCCCCCAGAAAGGATCCTATACATGTCTTACAAATTTCTACTTTTCGATTTAGATCATACGTTGCTGGATTTTGATTTGGCAGAGGATGTGGCCTTGAGGCTGTTGCTGGAGGAAGCAGGAGTGGCGGATGTAGAGGCCTATCGTGATTATTATGTGCCCATGAACAAGGCCATGTGGCAGGATTTGACCCTGGGGAAAATCAGCAAGGCTGACTTGATTGCGACCCGTTTTGCCAAGCTTTTTGCCCATTTTGGTCAGAAAGTGGACGGGCCTTATTTTGCCCAACGCTACCAAGAATTTCTGAGTCAACAGGGTCAGGTTTTTTCTGGGGCCAAGGAGCTTTTGACCGAGCTGACAGCGCGTGATTACCGTCTGCTGGCCGCTACAAATGGTGTGACCTATATCCAGAAAGGCCGTCTGGCTCAGTCGGGTTTATCTCCCTATTTTGAAAAAATCTTTATTTCCGATGAAATGGGCTACCATAAGCCTGAGAAGGCATTTTACGACTCTATTCAAGCAACGGTTGCAGACTTTCAAGTTGAAAGAGCCCTGATGATTGGGGACAGCCTGATGGCAGACATACTGGGTGGCAACAATGCCAACATTGACACCGCCTGGTTCAATCCAGAGTCCCTGGCCAATACCAGTATTGCCAGACCAACCTATACCGTTCAAAGCTATGCCGATTTGCTCCGTATCCTATGAGACACCTATCCATTAGGTGTCTTTTTTGAGAATGTTCGGGAAAAGAGAAGTATCTTCTATTTTTGTTTTGTAAACGATTTCCAAAGTGCTATAATCGTTCATAAGAATACACTCACTCTTAGCTTGAAGTGATGTTCAAGTTAAGCCTTCCCAATCATAAGGAGGATATTATGGCTTATCAAACGATTTACCCCTACACCAATGAAGTCTTACAGACTTACGACAATGCCAGCGATGCAGACCTTGAAAAGGCTCTAGCGGCTGGCCATGATTTATATAAAAAATGGCGAGCAGATGGCGGTCTTTCGGAGCGTAAGGCCATTCTTCATCAGGTGGCCAACCTCTTGCGCCGGGATGCGGATTTCTACGCTGAAACCATGACCAAAGACATGGGGAAATTATTTACCGAGGCCAAGGGCGAGGTAGAACTTTGTGCAGAGATTGCGGATTATTTTGCAGACAAGGCAGAAGAATTCTTACAGCCTCAATCTTTTGAACCAATCCATGGAGAAGCCTATTGTCTCAAACAAGCAGTGGGGGTTATCTTCATGGTAGAACCTTGGAATTTCCCTTTCTATCAGATTATGCGGGTGTTTGCGCCAAACTTTATGATTGGCAATCCGACTGTCTTGAAACATGCTTCCATCTGTCCTGGGTCTGCACAAGCATTTGAAAATCTGGTAAAGGAGGCTGGGGCTCCGGAGGGTTCCTTTAAAAATCTCTTTCTCAGCTATGACCAAGTCAGCAAGGCTATCGCAGATCCACGTGTGCAGGGAGTTGCCTTGACAGGGTCTGAACGCGGTGGTGCTTCCATCGCAGCTGAAGCAGGAGCGAACATTAAAAAATCTGCTCTGGAATTGGGTGGAAACGATGCTTTTATCATTTTGGAAGATGCGGATTTTGACCTCTTAAATGACACTATCCTCTTTGCCCGCCTCTTTAATGCTGGACAGGTCTGTACCTCCTCCAAACGTTTTGTAGTGGTCGGTCAAGAGAACTATCAAAAATTTGTTGACATGGTTGTTGAGAAATTCAAGACGGTGAAATGGGGGGATCCGATGGATCCGGAGACCACCCTGGCACCTCTTTCATCAGCAGAGGCTAAAAAGGATGTCCTTGCCCAAATCAAGCTGGCCCTGGACCATGGGGCGACAGCAGTTTATGGCAATGAACCGATTGACCACCCTGGCAACTTCGTTCATCCGACTGTTTTGACCAACATTAGCAAAGACAATCCGATTTACAATACGGAAATCTTTGGGCCGGTCGCTTCCATCTATCAGGTTGACAGTGAAAAAGAAGCTATTGAACTGGCTAATGATTCCAGTTATGGGCTGGGTGGTACAGTTTTCAGCAAGGATATTGAACATGCCAAGGCAGTAGCTGCCAAAATTGAAACAGGCATGAGCTTTATCAATTCAGGCTGGACCTCCCATCCAGAAATTCCATTTGGAGGAATCAAAAATTCAGGCTATGGCCGCGAACTCAGCCAGCTGGGTTTCGACGCTTTTGTCAATGAGCACCTGATTTTCACACCTCATTCATAAGTTGAATGCTGCGCAAGACATCTAGGATTCTAGGTGTCTTTTTCAAAGTTTTTTATATATGACACTCAAAACATATTTCTGAAGATGTACTTAAAAACTGGAAATTCCCAGTCTACCTAGCTCTGGCTGAAAAGAGCAAGGTCACCAGCCAATCCACCGCAGACAATGCAAAGCCCTTAAAAACCTCACTATGAAAAAATGGAAAAAGACCACCCATTCCCTGCCTATGGAAGTTCCAGCAGAACTAACCCAAGAATTGATAAACTTTTGGAAGAAAGCAGAAGAGTGAGTGGAATAAAGGAATGATAAACAAATGGGCTAGCTAATATTTTGGCTAGCTTTTTTCCAACTCAAATATGGTACAATAGACCTATGAATAAGACAATCAAACACAAGCTAGAATTATTGCCAGACAGCCCTGGATGCTACATCCACAAGGACAAGAACGGCAGCATCATCTATGTGGGTAAGGCCAAAAATCTCAAAAATCGGGTGCGGTCCTATTTTCGGGGCAGTCATGATACCAAGACAGAACTTTTGGTTTCTGAAATTGAGGATTTCGAGTTTATCGTGACCGAGTCTAACACAGAAGCCCTGCTTTTGGAAATCAACCTGATTCAGGAGAACAAGCCCAAGTACAACATTCGGCTCAAGGATGACAAGTCCTATCCCTACATCAAGATCAGCAATGAAGTCTATCCCCGTCTTCTCATTACCCGCCAGGTCAAGAAGCAGGACGGACTCTACTTTGGTCCCTACCCGGATTCGGGCGCTGCGACTGAGATTAAGCGGCTCTTGGACCGTCTTTTTCCCTTTAAAAAATGTACCAATCCAGCCAACAAGGTTTGTTTCTACTATCATTTGGGCCAATGCAATGCCCATACCATTTGCCAGACAGACCGGGCTTACTGGAATGGCTTGAAAGAGGATGTCAAAAACTTCCTCAATGGCAAGGATGACAAGATCATCAACCAGCTGCGGGAGAAGATGACCAAGGCTTCCGACTTCATGGAATTTGAGCGGGCGGCAGAGTACCGGGACCTGATTCAGGCCATTGGCCTCCTTCGCACCAAGCAGCGGGTCATGCATCAGGATTTGATGGACCGGGATATTTTCGGCTATTATGTGGAAAAAGGATGGATGTGCGTCCAAGTTTTCTTTGTTCGTCAAGGCAAACTCATCCAGCGAGATGTCAATCTTTTTCCCTACTATAATGAACCTGAAGAGGATTTCCTGACCTATATGGGCCAATTTTACCGAGACAGCAAGCATTTCTTGCCCAAGGAAATCTTTATTCCCCAAGACATTGATGAGGACTTGGTCAAGGCTCTGGTGGATGTCAAGGTTGTCAAGCCCCAAAAGGGCGAGAAGAAGCAGCTGGTTAATCTGGCTACCAAAAATGCCCGGGTCAGCCTCCAGCAGAAGTTTGACCTGCTGGAAAAGGATATGAAGAAGACTCAAGGGGCCATTGAAAATCTGGGCGACCTGCTCCATATTCCCAAGCCTGTCCGCATTGAGGCCTTCGATAACTCCAATATCCAGGGAACCAGCCCAGTTTCTGCTATGGTGGTCTTTGTGGACGGAAAGCCCAGCAAGAAGGATTACCGAAAATTTAAAATCAAAACAGTGGTCGGGCCAGATGATTATGCCAGTATGCGGGAGGTCATCTATCGCCGGTACAGCCGGGTGATGAAGGATGGCTTGACACCGCCAGACCTGATTATCATTGATGGTGGCCAGGGTCAGGTCAATGTAGCCCGTGAAGTTATCAAAGAGCGACTGGGACTGGATATTCCCATCGCTGGTCTGCAAAAAAATGACAAGCACCAAACCCATGAATTGCTCTTTGGCGACCCATTGCAGGTCATCGATTTGCCCCGCAATTCAGAAGAATTTTTCCTCCTCCACCGCATTCAGGACGAGGTGCACCGCTTTGCCATCACCTTCCACCGCCAGCTCCGCTCCAAAAATTCCTTCAGCTCCAAGCTGGATGGGATTGCAGGCCTAGGACCCAAGCGTAAACAAGCCCTGCTTAAGCACTTTAAAAACCTGACCAATATCCAAGAAGCCGACATCGATGACATCATCAACTGCGGCATCCCAAGAAATGTCGCTGAACTTGTCAAGGAGAAGTTGGAGAAGAAGGATGATTAGTTTTTTCTATTTGATTTTGCAACTTTGCATTGTTTATGCTTGTGTTACTTTGGCCATCCACAACTTTGGGCCAAACAATTGGTTGCTCTTGCTCTGTCTCCTGCCCCTTTATCTGATTGGAAGAGAAGCAAACATTGGTTTCTGGCGCTTACTGGGCTATCATCCTGAGCCCCATACGAAATCCTGGGGTGCTGGTACACGGCGGCTTGAGTTACCAATTTTCGTCAAGACCAGTTCTGACTATGCGAGGCTATATTCCAGTCATCATAAGGGATACCAGTTTCTCTTTACATTTCTCCGTATCATGCTATGGAGTACCTTACCAGCGCTGATCTTATTGAGTTTGGGCTTGTGTATGTTCTTTCAGATTCAAGGTTTCTGGGCACTAGTCATCTGCTTCAGTCCCATCTTTCTGCTCATCTTGCTGGATATGAAATTCCAAACGAGATTTCCTAAATGGTTTGCCCTTGAAGTTTTTTTAGTAGAGAGGGGGCTTCCTATTTTTCGGAAGAAGAAGAATTTATGGAAATGACGAAGAAGATGAGGTTTGAAATCTCCCCCTATTCATGATAAAATAAGGAAATAAGAACAAAACTGAACACGGCTACGACACCATGCAAAATGATAAAGATTTCCTAGGTGCCCATCATCTTTGTCAGTTTTCCCATTTTGCAGTGTGTCACCTACGCCTTTGTATCTTAATGAAAAGGAGAAGTCGAATGGCTTTCGGAGAAGAAAAACACAAAAAGACAACATTTGAAAAAATCACCATGCTGGTCATCGTTTTGATGGTCATTGCAACTATTGCTGGTCTGGTATTCCCAGCGATCAGCGCCCTCCTCTAAGAAACGCTATCAAGCGTTTTTTTCAGGCAAAGTGAAAGGAAAAAGGACCAGAAAGTCCTAGTAATTACAGTATGAGTATGTTTTTAGATACAGCCAAGATTTCGGTCAAGGCTGGTAAGGGTGGCGATGGCATGGTGGCCTTTCGCCGCGAAAAGTATGTGCCTAATGGCGGACCATGGGGCGGCGATGGCGGCAAGGGAGGCTCTGTTGTTTTCCGTGTCGATGAAGGCCTTCGGACCCTCATGGATTTTCGCTACAACCGTAAATTCAGGGCCAAGGATGGCGAAAAAGGCATGTCAAAAGGCATGCACGGTCGTGGTTCAGAAGATTTGATTGTGCGCGTGCCGCAGGGAACAACCGTCCGTGATGCCGAAACTGGCAAGATTATCACTGACTTGGTTGAAAATGGCCAAGAATTTGTCATTGCCCGCGGTGGCCGTGGTGGTCGTGGCAATATTCGGTTTGCAACGCCCCGCAACCCAGCCCCAGAGATTTCGGAAAATGGAGAACCTGGGGAAGAGCGCCAACTGGAATTGGAATTGAAGGTCTTAGCTGATGTCGGTCTGGTCGGTTTCCCATCCGTTGGAAAATCAACCCTGCTCAGTGTCATCACCTCAGCCAAGCCAAAAATCGGTGCCTACCACTTTACCACCATTGTGCCAAACCTAGGAATGGTTCGGACCAAATCAGGCGAATCATTTGCAGTAGCAGATTTGCCAGGTTTGATTGAAGGGGCTAGTCAGGGTGTGGGTCTTGGAACCCAGTTCCTTCGTCACATTGAGCGGACTCGAGTGATCCTCCATGTCATTGACATGTCAGCAAGTGAAGGTCGCGATCCCTATGAGGATTACCTGTCCATCAACAAGGAGCTGGAAACCTACAACCTCCGCCTCATGGAACGTCCGCAGATAATTGTTGCAAACAAGATGGACATGCCAGAATCCCAAGAAAACCTGAAGATTTTCAAGGAAAAGCTGGCTGCCAACTATGATGAATTTGATGAATTACCAATGATTTTCCCTATTTCCTCCTTGGCCCATCAAGGTCTGGAAAATCTCTTGGAAGCAACTGCAGAATTGCTTGATAAGACACCTGAATTCCTCCTCTATGATGAGGCAGAATTCCAGGATGAAGAGGAAGTCTACTACGGGTTCCAAGATGATGAGGCACCATTTGACATCAGCCGTGATGATGATGCTACCTGGGTCTTGTCTGGTGAGAAGCTGGAGCGACTTTTTGTCATGACCAATATGGACCGGGACGAATCCATCATGAAATTCGCCCGCCAACTGCGTGGAATGGGAGTGGACGAAGCCCTGCGTGCCCGAGGCGCCAAAGACGGAGACATCGTCCGCATCGGCAACTTTGAATTTGAGTTTGTGGATTAACGTTGGAATCACATCTAAGTCCTAAAGGACTTGATGTGATACGGTAGCCGCTATGGCGATCTACCTACCAACCTTACTAACTTCACCCAAATGGTATTATCGACCATTTGGGTTCCGTGTCGTAACCAGTCAGGTATGTTGGCTTTGATTGAGCCAAGAAATGTGAAAGCGAGGTCGATAAATGGGCTTAGTATCTTTTAAAGATAAGGATGGCAATTTTGGGTCTGCGGCGGATGTCTGGAATCCAGACCGTCTGGAGCAACTCTTTAACGAATTGAATCCCAACCGCAAGTTGCGCTTGGAGCGGGAAAGATTAGCCAAAGAAGAAGCGCAAGAAAAAACACATAGTGAAGAATAAAATGAAGCCTACTGCATGAAAACAGTAGGCTTTTCAATTATCTTATTCTCAGCAAGCTTTCCTCATCCAGCTGATAGTGGAGTGCAGCCACCTCCTCGATGAAACGGCGGTCATGGGAAACACTGATGATGGCGCCTGGGTAATCTATCAATAACTGACGAATGAGGGGCTGACTGGTTGGTGAAAAGTGGCGGGTCGGCTCATCCAAGATAAGTACATCATTGCCAGCCAAGACCATTCGTGCCAGAAAAAGTTTGGCCTTTTGCCCGCCTGACAAATCATGTAGGGAATGGACCACCTCTTGTCTGGTAAATTTTAAACTGGCCAGAAGGGTTCGTGCCTTCTCTTCATCAGCTACCGAAGCTAGAAAGGACAGAGGTGTATCCTGATTTTCAAACTCCTCCTCGTAGTGCTGGGGCATGTAGCCAACGGATAAGTCAGGACGAGCTAGCAAGTCTTTCATGATTAGTTTGAGTAACCTAGTCTTGCCAATTCCATTCTTGCCAGTGATGACCAGCTTATCCTGGCCTCGAATCTGCAAGTTTACCGTTTGACCTGTCGGCAAGGCCTTATGCTCCCAAGTGAGAATGGTTTTGCTGGCCGGTAGGGGCTTTATTTCTGAGAAAAAGAGCTGGATGGCATCCATGTTTTGCGGCATTTCGGTCAGGTTTTCGGCTTCTTTTTTCAATCGCTTTTCTTGACTGAGAACATTCTTCATCTTCTTAGCCAAGAGCCGACCGGCTGTGCTGTCATGGGTCTGGCGCAGGATATGCTCGACGCTTTGGTGGATGCGATGGTGGCGCTCCATCTTCTTGGCATGTTCTTCCCGCTCTTTCTTGGCCACTTGGAGCTGGTGTTCAAACTTTTCCGTCCGCTCCTGACGGTACTGATCATAGCTGCCACGGTAAAAAGTTGCCCGAGGTTCCGTCCGCTTTTTGAGCAATTCTAGGTGCAAAATAGCAGTAGCTGCCCGAGCTAGCAAACTCTCATCATGGGAAATGAAAAGGATGGCCTTGTCTGATTGCCGGATAAAGTTTTCCAGCCATTGTAGGGTTTCTAAGTCTAAATCACTGGAAGGCTCATCTAAAATCAGCAAGTCAGGGTCAGTGGCTAGGATTTTCAGCAATTGTACTTTTAAGCGTTCTCCACCTGACAGACTGGCCAGAGTTTGATTTTGAGCGTCAAATCTGTCCAAATCAAGCCTGAATTGGTCGGCATACTTGTAAAAAAGGTTGAAATCAAGGAATCCATAGTCCAGATTATGATAGAGAAAATCCATGACGGTTAGTTGGAGTTCTTCATTTTCCAAGGCTTGTGGCAAATAACCGAACTGGTGAAAGTGATTGGTGATGGTCCCTGTGAGTTGGGCATAGGAAGCCAGCATTTCGGGGGCAGCGATGGCCTTGATGAGGCTGGACTTGCCAGTGCCTTCTTCACCAATAATGGCTAGTTTTTCGCCTGGATTTAAGACCAAATTCAGGTCTCGTACTAGGTTCTGTAGATCCTTTTGATGGGTAATGGTGAGTTTTTCTAGTTGTAGCATAGGTCCTCCCTAGGAGAAGAGACCAGCTTAGCGATTTCCTATATTATGACTGATAATAGGCTTGCTGTGCTGGTTGGTATGACCAGGGCGGACATTCTTATCAGCTGTTTTGCCAGTTTGTCCCTTCCCTTGTGGCTGTTTTACTTGTTTTTTCAGTTGGTCTAAGTGTTTCATTGTCTTTTCCTTTCTATCTCTGCAATCAAAAATCCCTACTTTATCAAGCAGGGATAGTTTGGCTACTTCAAAAAGACTAGGCAAAAAAGACTAGCAGAGGGAGAAGCAGAGCGCACTAAAAAACCACAACTTGATAAAGTTTAGCGTTTCGTTTGGGAACAACACGCTACATCCATCTGTGATTTCTTAGTTTTTCATGGCTCCCTTACCTCCTTATTTTTCTAATAATAGCATAGCATATAATGTAAGCGATGTCAACAGTTTGAAAAAACGGACATTTACCTATAAACAGTGCTTTCAACTGCCAATCTTTGCTGTCATAAGGTATAATAGGATAAAGTATTTGGGTCCATGCCTGAAAATGAAAAGGAAATGAAAAATATATGGATATTGTATTGAGTGTCTTGCCCATTGTCATCTTGATTTTTTTGATGATAAAAATGCGGGTCCCTGCCAACTATGCCCTACCTGGCATTGCAGTCTTGGTCTATCTTATCTTGCTGTTCTATTTTAAGACGGACTTTGCCCTTCTCAATTCAGGTCTGGTGACAGGATTTTGGGCGACCCTGACCCCGATTACAGTGATTATGGGAGCCGTTCTTTTCAATAACTTCCAGCAACAGACAGGCAATCAAACCGTTATCAACCGCTGGATGTCTAGCCTGACACCCAATCCAGTTGCTCAGATGATGATAATCGGCTATGCCTTTGCCTTTATGATTGAAGGGGCTTCGGGATTTGGAACACCGGCGGCCATTGCAGCGCCTATTCTGATTGCCCTTGGTTTTGAACCCTTGAAGGTGGTGATAGCGGTCCTGATTTTTAATTCCATCCCTGTATCCTTTGGGGCTGTTGGGACACCGACCTGGTTTGGATTTGGCTCTCTGGGTCTTTCAACAGATCAAATCACAGAGTTGGGATTGAAGGCTTCTATGATTCACTTGACGGCTGGGCTGATCATTCCTCTATTAGCCCTCAAGCAGGTCTTTGGCTGGCAGGAAATCAAACAAAATTTGATCTATATCTATGTGACGGTTTTCGCCTGTGCCATCCCTATGACTTTGCTGGCAACCTTTAACTATGAGTTTCCATCCCTTCTGGGAGGAGCCATTGGTTTCGTTGTTTCCATTTGGATGGCAAAGAAAAATATTGGATTGGCTACGGGACAAAAAGAGGTTCAGATAGTAGAAGCAGTGCCTACTAAAGAACTTTTCAAGGCTATCCTACCCTTGATTTCATTGGTCTTCATTTTGGTTATTACCCGGGTTCCTCAACTGGGATTGAAGGGTTTGATGCGGACAGATGCTATCCTTTTCAAGGCCAATCTTGGCTTTGCAGAATTGGAAGTCACTCAGGCCCTCAAATTTAGTCTGGCCAATGTCTTTGGAACAACCTCTAGCGAATCCTACGAATTACTCTACGCTCCAGCCTTTATTCCCTTCTTTTTCATCGTTCTAACCCATGCGGCTCTCTACGTAAAGATGAAGGGGCAGGTTGGCAAGATGTTTGCTCAAACTGCTAACCAGATGCTGGTACCCTTTTTCGCTCTTCTGGGCGGTGTGACCATGGTCAAGTTTATGTTGCTCAATGGAAATAACTCCATGGTTTCTATCATCGGCATTTCTTTGGCTGCTGCTACTGGACCATATTGGGGGCTCTTTGCCTCCTATCTGGGGGCTATCGGTGCCTTCTTCTCTGGGTCAGCTACCATCTCCAATTTAATCTTTGGCGGTGTCCAGCAATCTATCGCAACCCAGACCGGCCTCAATATGACCAGTATTCTGGCTATGCAGTCTGTCGGTGGCGCCATGGGGAATATGACCTGTATCAACAATATTATAGCAGCCTCATCTGTATCTGGTGTCTATCGAAAAGAGGGTTATATCATGCAGAAAACTGCTGTTCCCATGTTTATCTACGGTATCATCGCAGCCCTGGTCGGCTTATTTCTGACCTAATGGATGCACGAGTCTTACGATTAGTAAGGCTTTTTCTTTGATTTTTTCTGATATACAGATATTACTTGACAAAACATACTATGTATTGTATAGTATAAGTGTAAAGGAGGTATGAGTATGGAATCACAACTCAAACGCGGTTTGATTGAAGTCTGTGTTTTGGCAGCTATTCGTAAGCAAGATTCCTATGGCTATCAGATAATAAAAGACATTTCCCCTTATCTCTCGATTTCTGAGTCGACCCTCTATCCAATATTGAAACGTTTGGAGTCCAATGGGTACCTGACTGTCTATTCCATAGAGCATAATGGACGGTTGCGAAAGTACTATCAGATTACCCAGGCAGGATTGGGTAAAATTGAGGATTTTAAGCAAGAGTGGAACAAATTACAGAAAGCCTATGATTTTATTACTGGGGAGGAGATTGCATGAAAAGAGAAGAATTTACAGAGGCTTTAAAATTGGCCTTGAAAGATTTACCAGAGCAGGAAATCCAGTCATCTCTGGCCTATTTCAATGAGATGATTGATGACCGGATAGATGAGGGTATGACAGAAGAAGAAGCCATTGCGGATATGGGTCGTGTTGATGAGATTGCTGCCAAACTATTAGCGGAAAACCAGACCTTGGTGGAGCGAGTCAAGGAGAAATTAATCCCCAAACGCCGTCTAGCGACTTGGGAAATTATTCTCCTTATCCTGGGATTTCCATTATGGGGAAGTTTGCTCCTAGCAGCAGTGGCGATACTATTTTCAATAGTTGTGGCAGTTGCCTCCATTGGAGTTGGTGCGATTGCAGGTATCTTAGCAGGATTCGCCATGCTCTTTGTGGGACCATTTAATTTCAATCATAATTTAAATAGTTATCTTTTAAGCATAGCAATTTCTTGTCTCAGTATCGGACTAGGTCTACTCTGTTTTAGCTGGGTCGTTCAACTTTTCCGCTTTGTCAAAACCCGTTTCAAACAGTACAGAAAGTAGGTAACTCTATGAAAACGATTCAACGTATCGCAGGTGTTTTTCTGCTCATCAGTCTCATTGTCGGCGGAACTGTTCTGGTGCGGACTGGTGGCGATTTTTCAGAATTAGGCAATGAGAATCAGGTGCAAAAAGAAAAAACATTCGAGGCAAGCCAGATTAAAGAGCTCAGTTTTGATATGACTGCATCGGATGTCAAAGTGACCGGCAGTGACGACACGGGCCAAGTTCTTATCAAATACCCTGAAAGCAAGAGTAGAAGTTATACCATTACAGAAGAAAACGGCCAACTGACCATCTCGGAAAAGAACGATCGGATATTTGGCATCTTTAGTTTTGATTTCTTTTTCTCAAAGGATTGGGAGGTTGAGGTCATTCTACCTGTGGATAGTCTGGATAATTTAACTCTGGACAGCTCTTCTGGTGATGTGGACATTCAAAAGTTGGTCATAAAGGAAAATCTAGATTTGCATCTCAGTTCAGGAGCTGTCCAGTTACAGACGGTTACAGTTGCTGGTGAAACTTCTGTGCAGTTAAGCAGTGGTGAGATTGGTCTAACCAATGTTGTAGCAAAAGATCTTCATCTCGAAGTCACCTCAGGAGTCATTCAACTTGAGGGGGCGATAGTGGCCAATCAAACAAGGCTGGAGGCGACTTCTGGCGACATTAGACTTTCTCAATTTAAGGCTGGACAGAAAACGGAGATATCAGTGACCTCTGGAGATATTAGTGGCGATGTGCTTGGCAAGATGACAGAATACACCATTCAATCTAGCGTAACTTCCGGAGATAATAACCTACCTCAAGAACTAGATGGAGGCAACAAGCAGCTCCGAGTAGAAGCTACTTCAGGAGATATCAACCTTCAGTTTGAAAAATAAGACAGAAAAAATGGAGCTCAAGCTCCATTTTTTGTCTATCTAAACATTCAAAACCTTGTCCAAGAAATCAATGAGACGTGGGTGTTTTGGATTGTCAAAGATTTCTTCCGGTGTTCCATCTTCAAGGAATTGACCGCCGTCTGTGAAGATGACGCGGTTAGCCACCTTGCGGGCAAAGCCCATCTCGTGGGTCACAATCAACATGGTCATACCTTGCTCTGCCAAATCCTTCATAACATTGAGTACATCACCGACCATTTCTGGATCAAGGGCGGATGTTGGCTCATCAAAGAGCATGATATCAGGATTCATAGCCAGGGAGCGGGCGATGGCCACACGTTGTTTTTGACCACCTGACAGGCTTTCAGGCATGGCATCAGCCTTATCAGAAAGTCCAACCTTTTCCAACAATTCACGAGCATGTTGCTCAGCAGTTTCCTTGCTTTCCTTGCCCAATTCAATCGGAGCAAAAGTGATATTATCCAAAACGGACATGTGAGGGAAGAGGTTGAAGTGTTGGAAAACCATCCCGATATTTTCACGGGCTTTATCAACATTTGTATTTTTGTCAGAGAGTTCATAGCCATCAACAACCACCTTACCGCTCGTAATAGATTCGAGCAGGTTGAGGGTTCTGAGGAAAGTTGATTTACCAGATCCTGAAGGGCCGATGATACAAACCACATCGCCTTCATAAAATTTAGCGTCAATTCCCTTTAATACTTCGTTACTTCCAAAGGATTTATGTAAATCTTGGACATCAATTTTCAATTCTGCCATTATTTAACCTTCTTTTCTAATCGTTTTGCCAGGCGTGTCAGCAATGTAATCATGATCAAGTAGATAACTGCCAAAATAGCATACATGCGGAAAGATTGGTAGTTACGGGCGATGATGATTTTACCAGTTTGGAAAAGTTCAACCAGGCCGATAGCTGATACGATGGTGGTATCTTTCAGAGAGATGACAAATTGGTTAATCAAACTTGGGAGCATCAGCTTAACCGCTTGAGGTAGGATGACTTTTTGCATGGTTTTACCATAGCTGATTCCAAGACTGCGGCTGGCTTCTGTCTGTCCAATCGGAACAGCTTCGATACCACCACGGACAATCTCCGCAATGTAGGCCCCGCCGTTGAGAGAGAGTGCAATCATGGCTGCCACGAAGTCGTTGATTGGACTTTGGTTGCCGGTCATTGATTCAATCAAGTTTGGAATTCCCCAGAAGATAAAGGCTGCTACAATCATCAACGGAATACCACGGACCACATCAACAAAAATGGACGCGATGGTACGAAGGACACCGTTTGGAGAAACACTCATCATACCGAAGATAATACCAATCACCATGGCGATGGCAAAGGATACCAGTGTCAGACTAAGTGTTGTTCCAAGACCAGATAAGAGTTGCTTGTAGTTATTGGAAAGGAGGCCAAAGATGGTTGTCTCATCAACTGTCTTGTTTTCTGCTTCCTTTTTTGTTTCCTTGTTTCCCAGATACTTCTGAACAATTTCATCGTATTTGCCTGATTTGACCAAGGCAGCCAAACCATTGTTGAACATTTGAATCAGTTCAGGATTTGCTCCTTTATTGACTGCAAAACCGTACTCACCGGATGGTTCACCAGGGATAGGAGTATCAAACTTGCGGCCTTGTTGGATAGCGTAGCGCAGGACCGCTTCATCATCCATGAGAGCTTCAATGGAGCCAGAGTTCAAACTATCATACATAGTAGAAGCTTCATCAAAGGCTTTCAGAGTATAGCCATATTCCTTGGCATGTTCTTCTAGGAAAGCATAGGAAGAGGTACCGTTTTTAGCTCCAACTGTTTTGCCTTTTAGGTCAGCGTAGGCCGCATAAGGGCTTCCTGTTTTGACTGCCAAAAGGATATTAGAAGTGTAGTAAGGATCTGAAAAATCGAAGATTTCTTTACGGGCATCCGTGATGGACATACCTGCCATAACGGCATCTGCCTGACCGGCTTGGACAGCATTCAGGGCTGCATCAAATCCAGGGTTGGATAGGGTCACAGTGAAACCTTGTTGCTCGGCAATGGCCTTGATCAATTCAACGTCGATTCCCACATATTCACCGGCATCATTTTGGTATTCAAATGGGGCAAAGGATGAGTCCATGACAATCTTGTAGTTGGATTTGACAGGTGTAGCCTTAGCTGTTGCATCGCCAGTTAGAGTTAGGCTGCTAGAAGCCTCTGCAGCTGAACTAGAGGATGTTTCCTTATCTTCGCTTCCTAACCATTTGGTCATAATCGCGTCATAGGTGCCATCTTTTTTCATTTCCGCTAGAGCTTGATTAAATTCTTTAACGAGATTCTCATGCTTGCCACCTTTTTTGACAGCAAAGCCGAAACTACCAACAGATTCACCAGCAATATTGATAGCGTACTGTTTGCCTTGCTTGATGGCAAATTGAACAACAGGCTGGTCATCCATAGCACCATCAACTGCGCCTGCATCCAAGGAGTTATTCATCAAATCGCTTGTATCAAAGGTTTTGACTATATAGCCATATTTGTCCTTGTTTTCTTCAAGAAAGGTTTGGGCAATGGTTCCGTTTTTAACCCCGACGGTCTTTCCTTTTAGCTCGTTGTAATCCGTGACTTTTTGATCAGCACGAGTGTAGAGAACAATTTTGGTGTCATAGTAGGGATCTGAAAAAGTAAAGACTTTTTGACGGGCATCCGTGATGGTCATTCCGGCCATGATGGCATCTGCTTGACCAGCTTGAACAGCATTGACGGCTGCATCGAAGCCAGGATGGTTCATCGTATAATCCCAACCCGCACGCTTGGCAACCTCAGTGATGATGTCAACATCGATTCCCTTATAGACTTGATCCGAGTCCTTGAACTCAAATGGGGCATAAGCGGTGTCTGAGACAATGGTAATCTTCTCTTCTGCCTGTACGTTAGAATAGACAAAGAATAGTGGCAAAATAGTTGCCAATAATATCAGCATTTTTTTCTTCATGTCAATCTCCTTCAATAAATATAATGAAAAGTATACCATAAATTCTGAAAATTGGCAAATTGAAGCTCTTTCTAATGTTAGGTTTTCTAACATCTGATATAAATTCCTGAAAAATCTTTCAATATTACATGAAATTTGATATAATAAACCAATGAAATAATAGGAGGAATTTGATGAAAGAGATTCGCATGATGACAGCAGTCAAGCCATTCAAGAACAAAATATTGGCCTGGCTCTATGCTTTTGCTGCTATATTTTTACTGGTTTTATTTATCAAGTTTGGTTCATATATTGGCGGACTGTTTCTTTGGAGTTCTGTCATGGCATTACCCTCGGATGTTTTACAGTTCCTCATGTTTACCATTGATCCTCTGTTTGTGGATTTGCTGGTCTTCCTATTTCCAGCAACCCTTGTTTGCCTCTGGGTTTGGGCAGTGGAAAGACGGTCTCCTAGAGGACTGGGTTTTTTCAAGGATAAAGCTTGGCTAGAGGTTCTCAAGGGGTGGCTGATCGGTTTTGTTATGATGGGAGCAGTTGTTGGGCTTCAAGTTGTAACAGGCAGTATTCAGCTCTCGCAAGTTGATTTTTCCTGGGAAAATATGTTCAGTTTTCTCTTGATTATGCCTTTTTGGTTTATCCAAAGTGGAACAGAGGAACTTTTGACCCGTGGTTGGCTTTTCCCAGTCGTATCAAAACATACTCGTATTTGGATAGGCACAGCTGTTTCTAGTCTGCTCTTTGCGATTCTCCATTTGCAAAATCCGTCAATTAACTGGATTTCCCTCTTAAATATTGCCCTGTTTGGCCTCCTGGCCTGTCTCTATGTGCTGAAGACAGATAATATCTGGGGAATTTCAGCCATCCATGCGGCATGGAATTGTTTCCAAGGAAGTTTCTTTGGTTTAAGTGTATCTGGTTTATCTACTTCCTATGCTCCGATGAGGTTTGAAAATGGGAAGGTTCCTGAATTCATGTCCGGTGGTGGATTTGGGCCAGAGGGTAGCCTCTTTTCTTCCCTAGTGATGGGCGTCTATATCCTCTACCTTGCTTGGAATTTATACCAGAAGAAGCAAAGCCAAGCCTAGTTTTCAGTAAAATTTGAAAAGGAGAAGTGATGAAGAAACGAATTTTATCAGTCGAAACAAGTCGTTATGAAAAATTGCCAACCTGGTTAATGATTATCCTGGCCTGTCTCATGGTTGAAGCCTTCTTTTTTGGCGGTACTTTTCTTGGAGGCATTGTGCTTGGCATTCTGATGGTGCCATTTATGTTAATGGACATGGGAGGTGTAGGCGGAGTGATGGCCATATTCACTGCCTTACATCTACAACTTGGCATTTTTCTCTTTCCAGCCTTAGCTAACTTTGCCTGGGTCAAGTGGTTTGAGAAGCGACCGATTTCCAGTCTTGGCTTTTTTAAGAAAAAATGGTTTTTGGAAATTGCCAAGGGCTGGGGAGTGGGCATGCTTATCTTTAGTCTGGCCTTTCTGCTGAGCTATCTCTTTGGTGGTCTTGAACTGCACAGTGTTGATTTTTCGGCTGGGACCATTCTCTATGTGCTCTCCACCATTCCATTTTGGTTTATTCAGGGTGGGACAGAGGAGCTCCTGACCCGTGGTTGGCTCCTTCCTGTTATCAACAAACGCTCCAACCTAGTCATTGCCATTGCTGTTTCTAGCAGTCTTTTTGGTCTTATGCACTTGGCAAACGCGCATGTAACCTTCCTGTCCATCTTGAGCATCATCCTTTCGGGTGTTTTCATGGCTCTCTACATGCTCAAGACAGACAACCTCTGGGGTGTTGCTGGGCTGCATGGCGCTTGGAATTTCGCCCAAGGAAATATTTATGGTCTAGCGGTCAGCGGATCCTCTACTGGGCTCTCGTTCTTCCGATTTGGGGCTAAGCCTGATGCAGCTGATTGGATTTCTGGAGGAGCCTTTGGAACAGAAGGTAGTCTCTTTGCCAGTCTCGTATTGCTGGCGGGCATCCTCTACTTGGCATGGCAACTCAAGAAAGAAAAACAAGTATCATAAATGATGAACTGGGTTTTGCGAACCCAGTTTTTTTGTAGCTGATATGTTAAAATAGGAATATTGAGAGAAAAGGAAGGAAGAGGACCAGTATCTGATGAAAGCTGTGTCCTTGTAGTCAAAACATGATTGATAGAAGAGAAGACCAAACATTCAAGCTGGTCTCTAAGTATGAACCATCTGGTGACCAGCCCCAGGCTATCGAAGCCCTAGTGGACAATATTGAAGGCGGAGAGAAGGCCCAGATTCTCATGGGGGCGACCGGAACGGGTAAAACCTATACCATGAGTCAAGTTATTGCCAAGGTCAATAAGCCGACCTTAGTCATCGCCCACAACAAGACCCTGGCCGGTCAGCTCTACGGCGAGTTTAAGGAGTTCTTTCCTGACAATGCTGTGGAATATTTTGTCTCCTACTATGATTATTACCAGCCGGAAGCCTATGTACCCTCCTCGGATACTTATATCGAGAAGGATAGTTCTGTCAATGATGAGATTGACAAGCTCCGCCATTCGGCAACCTCCTCCCTTCTGGAGCGAAATGATGTCATCGTGGTGGCTTCTGTTTCCTGTATTTATGGTTTGGGTTCACCAAAAGAATATGCGGATTCGGCAGTCAGTTTGCGGCCCGGTCAGGAGATTTCCCGCGACCAGCTCCTCAATCAGCTGGTGGATATCCAGTTTGAGCGCAATGATATCGACTTCCAGCGGGGCCGTTTTCGGGTTCGTGGGGATGTGGTCGAGATTTTCCCAGCCAGCCGGGATGAGCATGCCTTTCGAGTAGAATTTTTCGGGGATGAAATCGATCGGATACGGGAGATTGAGAGTTTGACTGGCAAGAACCTGGGTGAAGTAGAGCACTTGGTCCTTTTCCCAGCCACCCACTTTATGACCAATGAAGACCACATGGAAGCAGCGATTGCCAACATCACCGCTGAAATGGAGGAGCAGGTCAAGCTCTTTGAGGCAGAAGGCAAGCTGATTGAAGCCCAGCGCATCCGCCAGCGGACTGAATACGATGTTGAGATGCTGCGTGAGATGGGCTACACAAACGGCGTGGAAAACTATTCCCGCCACATGGATGGCCGTTCCGAAGGAGAGCCTCCTTACACCCTGCTGGACTTTTTCCCAGAAGATTTCCTCATCATGATTGATGAGAGTCACATGACTATGGGCCAGATTAAGGGCATGTACAATGGAGACCGCTCCCGCAAGGAAATGCTGGTCAATTACGGATTTCGCCTGCCATCAGCCCTGGACAATCGCCCCCTGCGCAGGGAAGAATTTGAAAGCCATGTCCACCAAATTGTCTATGTTTCTGCCACCCCTGGCGATTATGAACGCGAACAGACCGATACCATCATCGAGCAAATCATCCGGCCGACAGGACTTCTTGACCCAGAGGTAGAAGTACGACCAACCATGGGCCAAATGGATGACCTTCTTGGCGAAATCAATGCTCGGACAGACAAGGGTGAGCGGGTCTTTGTCACCACTCTGACCAAGAAAATGGCGGAGGATTTGACCGATTACCTGAAAGAAATGGGTGTCAAGGTCAAATACATGCACTCGGATATCAAGACCTTGGAGCGGACAGAGATTATCCGTGACCTGCGCTTGGGTGTCTTTGATGTCTTGGTGGGAATCAACTTGCTCCGGGAAGGCATCGATGTGCCAGAAGTCAGTCTGGTTGCCATTCTGGATGCGGATAAGGAAGGTTTCTTGCGCAACGAACGAGGACTTATCCAGACCATCGGACGGGCAGCCCGCAACTCGCAAGGCCATGTTATCATGTATGCGGATAAAATTACTGACTCCATGCAGCGGGCCATGGATGAAACCGCCCGCCGTCGGGAAATTCAGATGGCCTATAATGAAGAACACGGCATCATTCCCCAAACCATCAAGAAAGAAATCCGCGACCTCATCGCCATCACCAAGTCATCAGGTACCGATGTGGCAGAAGAAAGCGCTGATTACAGCAGCATGAACAAGAAGGAACGTCAAGAAGCCATCAAGAAACTTCAAAAGCAAATGCAGGAAGCTGCCGAATTGCTGGACTTCGAACTGGCTGCAGAAATCCGCGATATGGTCTTGGAGCTGAAAGCCATGGATTAGGAGGAAAGCCATGACATTTTTGGTGAAAAATATGGAGACAGAGGAAGAGAAGATTGGCAAGGGTACTGTTCATTGGCAATCGTGGCATGAGACATATGAGGATCTCCTATCAAAGGACTACCTGCAGACAATTACCAGAGAAAAATGTCTCCAGATTGCGACTGACTGCCCAGAAAATACGCTGATTGCACAAGTGGACAGTCAAGTTGTTGGTTTCGCTCGTTATGGAGAATGTGCCGATGAAGAGGTGCAAGAAGCTGGTGAAATCTTTGCCATCTATGTCTTGGAAAAATACCATGGGCAAAAGATTGGTTACCGACTGATGCAAGCCTGTTTAGAATACCTATCTGAATTTTCGAAAGTCTTTGTATGGGTTCTTCAAGCCAATCAAAAAGCGATTGATTTTTATGAAAAATGTGGCTTTATCGTAGACGATCAGAAAAAAGAATTGACCTTGGGACAATCTGTTACCGCCATTCGGATGCGACTAGGTAATTGAAAAATATCAGAGGTGAGGAAATGTCAGCTATTAATAAAATGATTGGGCATTTTGAAAGCAAACCTAAAATACAAGCCATTTTTCAGGCGATAGACTATTATATTCGGTCCTTAGGACTTGTGAATAGTGAGCTCAAAGCCATGGATTAGGAGGAATAATGAGATCAAAGTTGATTAAAGGGATTTTTTCCCTGTTTATTGCAACTCTAGGAGTTTGGATTTTATTTGTCTGGTTCCAACCGCAGCAAAAGTTTACCCCTGAAGCCTGGGCACAGACGCCTTGGCAACAACGATACAAGTTTGTTGATAGTCTTATGGATGATTATGAATTAGAGGGTCTGACTAGAGAAGAAATCAGAGCCCTGCTTGGAGAGCCAGATATAGATGGTCGGGGCGCTTATGATTATAAGGTTGTACCAGACCCTATATTCGACTGGCGTGTCTTCTTCTTGTACTTTGAAAATGATAGAGTAGTAAGATATGGTGTCAGTGTTCCAGATTGGTGACTTCGTTGATGATGTTTGAAGCAGATTGAGATTTTATCCAGAGAATAAGGAGTAGATATGACTTCCATTTACAAATCATTAGCCTTTTTCAATGAACTTGAGAAGCTCAAAACGGTGACTCGACAGAATCAAACCTTGGATGGCCGACAGGAGAATGCTGCGGAGCATTCTTGGCAAGTAGCCTTGATGGCACCCGTTTTTCGGCAGTATTTTCCAGAGGACCTAAACTTGGAGAAAGTTATGCTCATGCTCTTATTGCATGAGATTGGTGAAATTGGAGCTGGAGATAGCTGGGCTTACGATGAAGTCGCCAAAGCAACTTCCTTTGAGCGTGAGTTGGCTTCCGTCAAGAAATCTCTGGCCCTCTTGCCCAAAGAAGAAGCTCAGACATATTTGGACCTTTGGATGGAATTTGAATCCCAGGCCAATACAGCAGAGGCTCGCTATGCCCGCTGTCTGGATGCCTTGGCCCCAGTCATGAATCATCTCTTAATCGCCAAAGAAGAGGAAAATCCTGCAAACTTGACCAAGTCTCAGGTCCTGGCCAAAAAGGCCTTTATCCAGGATGAATCGCCAGAACTGTGGGAACTAGTCGTCGACTTGGTCGATAAGAGTGTTGAAAAAGGCCTTTATCTGGATTGTTAAAGACCATCAAGTTTGTAAATGGATAAGGAGACCCCATGCCCCGCACAGAAAACGTCATTTTAACCAATATGTGTCTCATCGAAGATGATCAAGGCCAAATTGTCATGCAGATACGCGATCCTGAGCGCTATGCCTGGTCGGGTGCGGCCCTGCCAGGAGGTCATATCGAAGCTGGTGAATCGCTGCATGAGGCAGTAGTGCGCGAAGTTTATGAAGAAACTGGTTTGGTCATTTCAAAACCTCGATTAGTCGGCATGAAGCACTGGCACACCAAGGAAGGAATCCGCTATCTCGTTTTTCTCTATCGGACTGGTGAATTCACTGGAGAAATCCGCTCAACAGAAGAAGGAGAAATCAAGTGGGTGGCCCGCAAGGATTTGCCACAGTTGGATTTGGCCTATGATATGCTCA
Source organism: Streptococcus sp. (assembly GCF_041802885.1). Classification (GTDB taxonomy): domain Bacteria; phylum Bacillota; class Bacilli; order Lactobacillales; family Streptococcaceae; genus Streptococcus. Next base: position 33,089 of record NZ_JBHCHN010000064.1, on the reverse strand, counting down.
ATTTGCTCCGAGTTTTTGACGAAGAGGAACTATCCGAACTCTTCTATGCCCAACGCTTAGAAGGCGATTTTATCCGGGAATTTTGGTAATCAAAAGAGTTTGGGACAAATTAGTTCCAAACTCTTTTATACTTGTTTTAGGTACTTATGGCGCAGTGGTTGAGTGGGCTCTAATGCGCTGATAAATCAGCTTTTACAGCCCTATTCGATTGATGCGAACGGTGTTCGCTCCATTTCCAACCTCCAAAGGTTCCCCAAACCTTAGGAGCTGTGCGGAGGTGGGAGTAAAACGGTCTGGGGATAGACCGTTTTAGCTCAACAACTGGAAATAAAGACTTGTTGACGAAATCGAATTTCTTCGAAATTACCGATTTCTGTACCACTCTCTTTTTTCTAATAGTCAACTGTCTTCAGAGTGAGGGTCTTTGCTCCTACCAACAGTTTAGAAACTGGACAGCGTAAGTGGGCTTGAGCGATGATGGCTTCTGCGTCTTCCAAGCTTAGCTGGTCAATAGCGGCTTGTGCATCCACTTGGAAGTAGTAGCCAGGCTCATTCTTCTCCTTACAGAGGGTGACTGTGATGTCAACTCTAGAATCATGGCTGAGGCCTTTTGACTCTAAAATGGACTGGATAGTGGCGTTGAGGCAGGTTGCCCAGGCACTGGCAATTAGCTGCTCTGGATTGTAGCCAGTTCCCTCTTCCAAAGGGTGCTTGGTAACTAATTCTTGATTATCTGAAAAATACAACTGGCCCTTAATGCCATATTGGTTACTAACTCTTGTTTGATAAAGCATATCTCTCTCCTTTGGAAAATTATATCACAAATCGAAATTTTTGAATAAAAGTAAAAAATATACAAATTAATGAATATAATAAAATAAATTTATTGACAGGTGCATAAAAATAATATAGAATAAAACCATCATCTTGAAAGATAGATTGCCAACCAATGAAAAGGGGAAGATAATGAAAATGAAAAAAATCCTAGTAACAACAGTAGCCTTCTTTGCCAGTCTTGGCCTGATAGCCTGCTCATCAAGCGAGACTGCCCAGACCCCACTTGAAAAAATCAAAGAAAAGGGAACCCTGGTTGTTGCGACCAGTCCTGACTATGCACCTTTTGAGTTTCAAACCCTGGTGGACGGGGAGAATAAGGTTGTGGGGTCAGATATTATGTTGGCCCAAAAGATTGCAGATGAGTTGGGTGTGGAATTGGAGATTTCCTCCATGAACTTCGACAATGTTCTCAATAGCGTTCAAAATGGTAAGGCTGACTTGGCCATCGCTGGTTTGAGCGTTTCTCCAGAACGTTTGGAAGTCTTCGATTTCTCAGATCCTTATTACCAAGTTGGAAATGTCCTCTTGGTACAAAAGGCAGATGCAGAAAAAATTGCGACAGTTGCGGATCTGGACCAGCTTGATTTAGCTGTACAAAAGGGAACAACCCAGGAAACCTATGCCCGTGAAAGCTTATCCAATGCCAATATCATCTCTCTGACCTTGATGGGAGAAGCGGTCAATGAATTGAAGAACGGTCAGGTTAAGGCCATCTTGCTGGATTCTGCCGTTGCTGAGGGCTATATCAGCCAAAATCCTGACTTGGCCATCGCCGCCCTGTCCTTTGAAGCAGAAGAAGAAAATGCCAAAGCCATTGCCATGCCAAAAGATAGCGGTGATTTGAAAACAGAAATTGACAAGATTATCGCTGAAATCGTCGAGAGCGGTGAATACAATACCTACCTAGAAGAAGCCGCCAAGTATACAGTAGTTGAATAAGCCTACCAATAAAATAAGTCTGAGACCAGCTGGTCTCAGACTTTTAGTATACCTGTTGCTTGGGCTACATTACCAAATACTCAAGCGTTGGTCTTCAGGCAGATACATGTCGTCCCCTTCTTTAATGTCATAGGTGTCATAGAAGGCTGGCATATTTTTGAGCTGCTGATTAACACGGAGTTCAGCAGGAGCGTGTGTATCCATATTGAGGAGGAGCTGATTGTATTCTAGGCTGGCTTTTTGCCGCCAAATGGTAGCATATTGTTCAAAGAATGGCTCTAGTTTAACACCTGAATCCTGTGTTTTCAGGGCTTCCAGAGAGGCTGATAGGCCGCCTGCATCTGCAATGTTTTCGCCCACGGTTAATTTTCCGTTTACTTTCCCGCCATAGATTTCAATCCCATCCCATTGGTCAATCATGGCATTGGTTTTTTCTTCAAAGGCTTGATAATCAGCTTCTGTCCACCAATCAGACAGGTTCCCTTCTTTATCAAACTTAGCCCCATTGTTGTCGAAGGCATGGGTAATTTCATGGCCAATCACAACTCCGATTGCGCCATAGTTTTGGGCATCGGACTGATTAGAGCTGTAGAATGGCTTTGACAAGATGGCTGCTGGGAAGTTGATGCTGTTGTTGTCAGGGCGATAAAAGGCATTGACCATAAAGGAAGGGAAGGCCCATTGTGTCTTATCGACAGGTTCATTGAAGTGCTTAAACTCGTAAGAGATTTGTTTGCGAGAGAGGGCAACGATGTTGTCCACCATGTTTTTATTAGGGTCGATCTCGATTTCTTGAACCTCTTGGGGAACCTCCTCAGGATAGCCCACATAGTAAATCATGCTATCTAATTTTTCGATAGCTTTTGCCTTTGTTTCAGGAGATAACCAATCATTTTCACTCAACCGTTTTTTATAAACTTCAATGATATTATCAATCATGCTGGTTACTTTTTCTTTGTCTTCTGGACTGAAGTATTTTTGACCGTAATAGGTGCTGAGGGTCTGTGAGAACAGGCCTGTAACCAGATCGTAAGTGTCATCTTCCTTGCTGGTTGGCTCGGCAATTCCTTGAATAGCCCGTGAAAATTCTCCTGAGGTTACACGAAGATCCTCTGTTAAATACGGGGCAAAGGCCATAGCTTGACTGACCTGCAACCAGGATTTGATATTGTCGAAATTATCCTCTGTCATCAACTGATCAAATGCCTCGAAAAATTCTGGCGTTGTAACGTTTACCTCAGTGACTTCCTGCCCCACAAGTTCATTGATAGCCTTGCTAAAGTCAAATTTTTGTGAGTAGGCTTTGATTTCCTCTTCTGTTCGAATATTGTAAGACGCCTCCACCTCAGAAAGTTCTTCCGCAGTCGGGATATAAGGAGCAATCTGACTATCAAATGCCAGGGCCTGCTCAACCATTTTTTCAGCATCTTTTTCATCATAACCCAGCTTAGTCATGACTGCGATTGCCGTTTTTTGATAGAGTTCTTCCAACTGTTTCTTGCTATTTTCGTCCTCATAATAACTGGAGTCAATCAAGAAGACACTGGGCGCAGAAAGAGTGATAATTTTTTTCGAGGTATTTTTATAATCTTGACCGACTGAAATACTGAAGGGTTGGGCCAAACCATCAAGGGTTCGGGTGACCATATTCTGCGATAAATCATCTAAACTGTTTAAGTTCTCAATGTCATCCAAAAATGGTTGAATGGGTGTGATACCAGCTTTCTCTCTGGCATCATAATCGGTGGCCAGATTATAAAATTCAATAAATTCAGTCATGCCTGCTAAGTCTGAACTTTCTTTGCCGGAGGCCAGGTTTTCAAGGTCAGTTGAAAATGTCTCCCTGATTTCCTTATCCATTTCATAAAAATCATTGATTGCCGGACTATCTTTTGGTATTTCAGCCTCCAAAAGCCAATCTTTGTTAATAGTCTGGTAATAGTTAGAAGAAACGGTGGCATTTGTATCAATAGGTGTGTCAGATGGGGTCAATAGTTGGTAAGCACCGTATCCTAGACCGGCAAGGGCCAATCCACAGGCAATAAGTGTAATTTTTGTCTTTTTCTTCATCGATTTATCTCCTTCTTGATGGAAGCTACTCCTTTAAAAAAGCAATCTTATGCAATAGTTGATATTACATAAGATTGTACATTATTCAAGGGCTAGGTTTCGGAAAGGACTTTATTTTTTCTTGGACTTCTGATCCACCCTTTGGAAATAGTAGGTGGTCAGGCGTGGGATGGTCAGTTTGACTCCCTCGTCCTTGACATAGAGGGTGAATGGTTCAATGGGAATGGCATTGGAGGAGAAGACCAGCTTGTACTCTGCGTTCTCAGGTAAATCAAGATGGACATCAAATAGTTCTTGATCGTTAAAATTATTGACAACTAAGATTTCTTGATCATCACTGTACCTTGAAAAGGCGTAAAGATTGGCTTGTTCTTCAATTTTTACCCATTTGAAGCCTTTTTCATGGGCCTGGTAATCATATTTCCAGAAGGCATCATTTTCCTTATAGAATATCGATAAGGTCTTCATCATTTGATAAAAGGCCTCGTGGATGGGATAGAGTTTGAGGCTCCAGTCCATCTCCGTATACTCATGCCATTCGCGGATATGGCCCCATTCATTGCCCATGAAGAGCAGTTTTTTTCCGGGATGGGCAAAGAAGAAACTGTAATAGGCACGGGCCAAGTGAAACTTGTCTTCGTAATTTCCATCCATCTTATTGACGATGGAGAGTTTACCATGAACCACTTCATCGTGTGAGAGTGGCAGGAGGAAATGTTCATTTGGATTGTAAAACATACCAAAGGTGATTTCATTGCCATGATATGGGCGGTAGATGGCAGGGCGACTCATGTATTTGAGTGTATCGTTCATCCAGCCCAAGTCCCATTTCATATCAAAGCCAAGACCACCATATTCCAGCGGATGAGTGACTTTCGGATAACTGGAGGAATCCTCGGCTATCATAACCACTCCCTTATACTCCTGATGAACCATGGCGTTAACCCGTTTGATAAAGTCAATTGCAGTATGGTTAAGTTTGTCTTCCTCTGTCTCACCGCGCCAATAGAGTAGGTAAGAGAGGGCATCCACTCGAATACCATCAAAGTGAAATTCTTCCAGCCAATATTTGAGGTTAGAAAGAAGGAAGGAGCGGGTTACCCCTTTTCCAAGATCAAAGTTAGCAGTACCCCATTGCCGATTTTCGCGGTCATTTTCATGTGGGTATTCATAGAGCCAACTACCATCAAATTGATAGAGGCCGTGGGCATCCTTACAGAAATGCAGTGGTACCCAGTCCAAAATAACTCCTATTCCTGCCTGATGGCATTGGTCTACTAAATATTTGAGTTCATCGGGCTTGCCATAACGGCTGGTTGGACTGTAATAGCCGGTCACCTGGTAGCCCCAGGAAGCATCAAGTGGATGTTCGGCCAGAGGCATGAGTTCAATATGGGTATAATTGTTTTCCTTGACATGTTCAATCAGAAGAGGGGCAATTTCCTTATAGGAATAGAAAGCACTAGCTGGTGCACCCCCCTCGTTCTTATTGACCACTTTTTGTTTCCAGGAGCCCAAATGGACTTCGTAGACAGAGAAGGGTTGAGATTTGAAATCATAGTTGACCCTATGATACATCCACAAGTCGTCCTTAAATTTATAACGTGAATTGTAGGTAGTGGAAGCCGTATCAGGTCGGACTTGACTAAAATAAGCATAAGGGTCTGCCTTATAGAGCTCCCAGCCCTCCTTAGTGACGATGAGATATTTATAGTTTGCCAGAGATTTAAGACCATCAACATAGATGGTAAAAACTCCATCTTGTTCTTGTGTCATCGGATGACTTTTAGACCAATCATTAAAGTCACCAACAAGAAATACCTCTCGGGCATTTGGGGCATAAACACGGAATTTAGTACCAAGAATCTTATTTCTTTCTTTTACCAGATGAGCCCCCATTTTTTCGTAAAGTGAGGTATGCTCTCCTGTGTTCATGTAATATAAATCGAGTTCGGTAAATTCAGTCATTCGGTTCTCCCTTGCTGAAAGGGAGTGGATTCGGATCCCACTCCCTAAATGAGGTTCAATTTGTTTCTGTTAAAGCAGGAACAAATGATATTATCCAGAGATTTCACGATAAAGCCAGATATACTTCTCAGCAGAAGCTCTCCAACTAAAATCACGTTCCATCGCCTCTTGGACCATGGCCTGCCAGTCTTCAGGACGGTCATAATAGGTCTGTAGAGCCAAGTCATAGACCTGTCTCATGCTGTAAGCATCCTTGCCGCCAAAGCTAAAGCCAGTTCCAGATTTATTCTCAATATCATACGGAGTCACTGTATCAACAAGGCCACCTGTTTCACGGACTAAAGGCAGAGTGCCGTAGTGCATGGAAATCAACTGACTGATACCGCATGGCTCAAACATGGAAGGCATGAGGAAGAGGTCACTAGCTGCGTAAATTTGATGGGCCAAAGGTTCGTTGTAGCCACGGTAGAAGGCAAACTTTTCAGGATATGCTGCCTTGAAATGGTTAAAGGCATTTTCAATATCTGGCTCACCATTACCAAGAATGACAAACTGAACATGAGACTGCAACAGATGTCCGAGGACTTCTGTCATCAGATAGAAACCTTTTTGCCAAGTCAAGCGTGAAACAATGCCGACTAAAATGACATGCTCATCTTGTGGAAGTCCGAACTGTGCTTGGAGGGCCAACTTGTTAGCTTTTTTATCAGCGATAGTAGCCAAATCATAGTTTTTCACCAAATATTGGTCTGTTTGACTATTCCACACATCATAGTCAATACCGTTAACAATGCCACATAAATCGTGATGACGGAGTTCTAAGACATGCTGCATGTTTTCGCCAAATTCTTCTGTCAAAATCTCTTTGGCATAGGTTTCAGAGACAGTGGTGACCTTGTCTGCATAGAGGATACCCAACTTCATAAAGCTGATACAGTCGTCATGGAAGCGGGCTACCCCATCGCGATAATAACCGTGGTCCATTCCCAAGGCCGCCCATAGATAGTGCTCGTTGAAGATGCCTTGGAAAGCCAGATTATGAATGGTAAAGACTTGTTTAATAGCTCGGAATTCCTCGCGGTAACTATAGAACGTTCGACAAAGGAACGGGATAGCAGCAGTGTGCCAGTCATGGGTATGAATAACATCCGGGAAGAAATTGAGAGCTTCTAGCAAACGACAGGTAGCATGTTGGAAGAAGCCAAAGCGCATGGCATCATCATCATAGCCATAGAGCTCATCACGTTCAAAGTAATCACGGTGCTCGATAAAGTAGAAGGTTACCCCATCTACTACTTGGCTATAAACATTGGCCATGGATTGAATCTCTCCAGCCCGGACATCAAAGCTAGAAACATAATCAAAATCATTGTGGTTGTTGATGGCCATTTTAAGATAGAGTGGCAGAACCACACGAACATCCAGGCCTTGCCTTACCAACTCTTTAGGCAGGGAACCAATAACATCCGCCAAACCACCAGTTTTAATAAAAGGAAGACCCTCTGAGGCCACAAATAGGACAGATTTTTTAGTCATATTAGCTCCTAGATATTTTGATATGCTTTGATGTATGCAGGTGCATTTTCAGCACCCTTTATATCAATTGGGTGGATAATCTTAGTTGCTTTATCGATGATAGCATTTTCGATATTGGCACCACTTGTGATGGTAACACCACTCAAAATAATTGAATTCTTAACAACAACACCCTCTTCAATGAAAACATCGCGGTCAATGACAGAGTTTTCAACTTGACCATTGATAAAGGCACCATTTGCAATTAAACTCATCTTCACTTCAGCAAGCGGTCCGTAGAGAGTAGGAGAACTATCGCTGGTTTGCGTATAGATTGGCCAGTTATTCTTAAAAAGAAGTCTGCGGGTATCACGATCAATTAGTTCAAGTTGTGTCTTAAAGTAGGCTTCAACGGTGTTGATACAAGCGACAAAGTCGCGATGGGCATAACCCACAATCTTATACTGATCAACGGAGTCACGCAGGATATCTTTGAGCCAATAGAGAGACGAAATCTTATTGGCGCGATGAATCAACTCGATGAAGAGAGTTCTTTCCATGAAATAAGCTTCCAAGGAAACCGGTCTGTTCTTGTATTTTCCATGGTTTTCATGGAATTCCACAATCCGTTTGTCTTCTCCGAATTTTAGTGTTTGGCAACCAATATAGCTTTCTTTGGCATCTGTTACATTCTTATAAAGAACAGTGATATCAGCTCCTGTTTCAATATGTTGTTCTTGCAACTTCGCAAAATCCTGACTATAAATGAAATAGGATGGTGCAATGAGGACATACTTCTTATTTGAACTTTCAATATAATGAAGGTTATCTGTAAAAGCTTTAATATCGTGCTGGTAGATAGAATTCGGGTCTGTTACACTATTCAGCAGACGAAGCTTTCCACGTTTGCTGTTGATGTTGTAATGTTTACCTGTCCCAACGTGCTGGATAGTAGATCGCATTTTGGCAGGAGTATAGACCTGAAAATCGGTGATACCGGAGTTGGACATATTTGACAAAACAAAGTCAATCAACCGATAGCGACCAAGAAAGCCAAATGCCTGAACTCCGCGGTGATTCATAACATCACCGAAATGAACATTGGTTCCTTCAATGTTGACAATTCCTAATGTATTTCTTAACATATTTTCCACCTCTTACTTGGTCACATTTTTATCAATCAACAAGACATCATCGGCAGTACCAGAAAGTTTGATGTCATCTGCAATCTTGACGTTTTCCGCCACAATAACATAATCTAATTGAGCGTTTTCGCCAACAGAAGCGCCAGGAAGAATGACGGAATTTTTAACGACTGCACCCTCGTTGATGATAGCATCGGTTGACACCACTGAATGCTCAACTGTTCCATCAATGATAGCACCCTTGTCGATGTAGGCATTTTGAACACTTGCTAAGTCGCCAATCACTTGAGCAGGAGAACCAGAGTCTTCTGAGTAGATCTTCCAAGAAGGATCTGACAAATCCAAATCACTGGAGTGATCAATCAAGTCCATGTTAGATTCCCAGAGGCTGTTGACAGTCCCCACATCTTTCCAGTACCCACGGAATGGATGTGCGTAGAGGCGTCTACCATCTGCCAAATATTTCGGAATGATGTCGTGACCAAAGTCATGTGTCGATGTTTCGGATTTATCGTCTTCCTGCAAGTATTTTTTAAGGGATTTCCAGGTGAAGATATAAATCCCCATGGATGCCAGATTACTCTTAGGATGAGCTGGTTTTTCTTCGAATTCTTCGATACGGTAGTTCTCATCCGTATTCATGATACCAAAACGAGAAGCCTCCTTGATAGGAACCTCAATAACAGCGATTGTAGCATCAGCATTATTTTGCACATGAGAATCCAAAAGTTTATCGTAGTTCATTTTATAGATGTGGTCGCCTGATAGAATGAGAACATACTCAGGTTCATGCAAATCGATAAAATCAATATTTTGAGTGATAGCATCGGCAGTCCCTTTGTAGAGACCAAAACCTTCAATTTTTTCTCGAGGTGGGAGAACGAAAATTCCAGATCCTTGAACATCCAGACCCCAACGTTGGGATTGGGCAACATAGGAGTTGAGCTGAACAGACTCATATTGGGTCAAGACGCCCACAACGTCAATGCCAGAGTTTGCACAATTACTCAAGGGGAAATCGATGATACGATACTTACCACCGAAAGCGACAGCTGGTTTTGCGACTTTTTTTGTCAAGCCCTCAAGACGCGTTCCACGTCCGCCGGCAAGAATCATCGCCAATAGTTTGTTATGTGCCAAAATAATCACTCCTTTTTTTAATATATCTCTATTGTACTATAAAAAGAAAAAAAGTGAAAGCGTTTACCGACAAATTACGAAATTATTTTCATTTTTGTGCCAGAAAGTTTTCAACTTTTTTCAGTGCTAGATATATAAAAGGATAAAAATGGTAAGATAATAGCAGTTTTTACATTTCTTGAGGAACTTCCTCTAAGAGGTATTGGATAAATTTTTCGCCCATGTAAGACAGATTTGTCTTCTCATGCTGGATATAGATCAATTCAATCGTATCATCATAGTCCAAAGGAATGGCAACAATATTATCACCGTTGAGGTTACTATTTAAAATACCGGTCGCAATTGTATAACCATCCAAGCCAATCAAGAGATTAAAAAGTGTGGCACGGTCGGATACGATAATGGATTTTTTGTGATGTTCCTGAGAGAGAATTTCCTCTGAGAAGTAGAAGGAGTTATGAATTCCTTGTTCATAGCTGAGGTAGGGAAAGTCCACCAGGTCTTCCAAGCGGACAGAAGTTTTTTCGGCAAGAGGATTGGATTTGCTGACAAACACATGGGGCTTGGCTGTAAAGAGAGGGGTGTAGGTCAGTCGATTGTCATCCAACATCTTGACCAAAACATCTCTATTGAAATCATTGAGGAAAAGGACGCCGATTTCAGAACGGAAATTTTTCACATCATCGATAATCTCCCAGGTCCGAGTTTCCCGCAGAAAGAGCTGGTAGTTCTCCATATCCGTCTTTTTTAGAAGACTGACAAAGGCGTTAACAACAAAAGCATAGTGTTGAGAAGAGACACTAAAGAGCTCTCTCTTGCCATCAGGCTGTTTGTAGCGTTCTTCCAAGAGTTCTGTTTGCTCCACCACTTGTCTGGCGTAGGATAAAAACTCGATACCATCTTTTGTCATGGTGATACCTTTGGGATTACGGTGGAAAATTTCAATTCCCATCTCTTTTTCTAAGTCCTTAACCGCATTTGAAAGGCTCGGTTGGGTAATAAAGAGTTGCTTGGCTGCTTCGTTCATAGAGCCAGTTTCAGCAATTTTGATGATATAGTATAATTGTTGGATTCTCATATAATAAGTTTATCATATTTTTATGGATTTTGGAGAAAATCTATTGCTGTGATTTTATGCAAAAACCGAACGATAACATTTAGACAAGAAAATAGGAAAAAATGATCGTTTTAAGGTCAATTTTTTGTAAGCTGAACCATGGATTTTTCTTGAAAAAAGCCTTGAAATGTGTTATTATTACACAATACGGGCTTAAAAGTCGTTTTAGATTAGGAGAATATATGTCCAGACATTTACGAAATGAAAAAAAAAGTAAATCAACAAGTAAAACTTGGTTAGGAATCAATTCAGCTTTCTTGTTCTTATACACAGTTCTTGCAGGTTTCTTTATCTTCAAAATGTATTCACATCATTTTCTTGCTTTCAGAAACGTTAACCACATTCTAACGGCTGTTCTGATCGCTATTTTTGTGTTTGCAGTCATCTTACTCCTGCTTAAAAAAGCTAAAATATTCACAACCATTTTTTTATTGCTCTTTACTCTGGTATCGGCGGCAGGACTTTACTTTGTGCAGTCCACAGTTCAAGTTGCTGAAAAACTCAACAAAACAGCCTCCTATTCTGAAATTGAGATGAGTGTTGTGGTTCCAACTGGAAGTACGATTCAAGATATTTCTGAAGTCGGGCAGCTGCAGGCGCCAACCAATAATGATGCAGAAAATATCCAGGCCCTGCTTTCAGATTTGAAAACCCAGAAAAATTTTGCGGTAGTTCCAGAAACAGTTGAATCTTACCAAAAGGCTTACGAAAATCTTCTATCAGGTTCTAGTCAGGCCATGGTTCTGAATAGTGCCTATTCCAGCCTTTTAGAATTAAGTGATGCGGACTATGCATCAAAAATCCGCACACTCTACACATATAAGATTACTAAAGAAGTTAAATCAGATGCAACCAATGCACAAAATACCAATCCAAATGTCGTCAATATCTACATCAGTGGAATTGATACTTATGGAAGCATCTCAACCGTATCCCGTTCGGATGTCAACATCATCATGACCGTCAATATGGATACCCATAAGGTCCTCTTGACAACGACACCACGGGATGCCTATGTACAAATCCCTGATGGTGGAGCTGACCAATATGACAAGCTGACTCATGCTGGTATCTATGGTGTTGAGACCTCCATGAAGACCCTTGAAAATCTCTATGATGTTGATATTGACTACTATGCGAGGATTAACTTTACCAGCTTCATGCAGTTAATCGATGTACTATGTGGAGTTGAAGTCAATAATGATCAGGCCTTTGTGAGCAAAATAGGAAATTACGAGTTTCCACAAGGAAAAATCACTCTGAATTCTGCACAGGCATTAGGTTTTGTCCGTGAGCGCTATTCGCTACAAGGCGGAGATGCTGACCGCGGTCGCAATCAGCAGAAAGTGATTGCTGCCATCATTAATAAATTGGCCTCTGTCAACTCTATTACCAACTTCTCAAACATTATCAATAGCCTACAAACATCTATCCAAACCAATATGCCACTCGATACCATGATGCAGTTGGCTAATACCCAATTGTCGTCTGGAAGTTCCTTTGTGGTAACTTCTCAGGATGTTACGGGGACCGGCTCTACAGGTCAGTTGCCGTCCTATGCGATGCCATCTGCGGCCCTCTATATGATGAGCTTGGATGAAACAAGTGTGGAAACGGCTAAACAGGCTATTAAAAATACCATGGAAGGAAATTAATCGGAGTCATGATTGATATTCATTCACATATTGTATTTGATGTTGATGACGGACCCAAAACCCTTCAAGAAAGTTTGGACTTGATTGGGGAAAGCTATTCGCAAGGGGTTCGAACCATCGTTTCGACTTCTCACCGGCGAAAAGGGATGTTTGAGGAACCTGAAGAAAAAATCTTTGAGCATTTTTCCATTGTCAAGGAAGAAGCAGCGAAACTCTACCCTGATTTAGTGCTGCATTTCGGCGGTGAATTATATTTCACCAATTCCTTACTTGGAAAGATTGAAAAGAAATTGGTGCCCAATATGGGGAATACTCGATATTACTTGATTGAGTTCAGTATGACCACCTCTTGGAAGGAAATGCATACCGCTCTGAAAAATCTATTGGCTATTGGTGTCACACCCATTATCGCTCATATCGAGCGCTACAATGCACTTGAGTTTGAGGCAAAGAGAGTTCAAGATTTGATTGACATGGGTTGTTATACCCAAATCAATAGCTCTCATGTCCTGAAAGCTAAGTTATTTGGCGATAGGCATAAGGTTTTTAAGAAACGAGCACGCTACTTTTTGGAGGAAAATTTGGTTCATTGTGTTGCCAGTGATATGCATAATTTGGACAGCCGAAAACCGTACATGGCTGAGGCTTATCAAATTATCCAAAAGGACTTTGGACAAAAGAGGGCCAGCGAACTATTCCACACCAATCCACAAATTTTATTAGAAAATGACTATTTATAGGAGATATTATGAATACCACGGACAATACGAGTATCGAGATTGATATTCTTTACTTGCTCAAAAAACTTTGGCAAAAGAAAGTGCTAATTATTTTTAGTGCCTTATTGTTTGGTTTAGTGGCCTTAGTTTTCAGTGCCTTTGTTGTAAAACCAACCTATACTTCTTCAACAAGAATCTATGTTGCCAATCAGACGGCCGGCACTAATAACTTGACGGCACAAGATTTGCAGGCTGGTTCCTACCTTGTAAATGACTACAAGGAAATTATTATTTCTGATTCCGTTTTGTCAGATGTCATCAATAGAGAAGGGTTGACAATGGCAGAGGGTGATTTGCGAGGAATGATTCAAGTGTCAATCCCAAATGATACTCGGATTATCACGATTTCTGTTAATAGCAAAGACCCTCAAGATGCTCAGCAATTGGCAAATAGTGTACGAGAAATTGCGGCGGAAAAAATTAAGGTTGTTACAAAAGTTGAAGATGTAACGACGATTGAAGAAGCTAAAGTTCCTACTTCACCATCATCTCCAAACATCAAACGGAATGTAATGCTGGGAGCCTTAGTCGGAGGTTTCATTGCAGTTGCTTTTGTTCTGTTGCTTGAAGTTCTGGATGACCGTGTACGACGTCCAGAAGATGTAGAAGAAGCACTTGGTCTAGTCTTAATCGGTGTAGTACCAGATACGGAGAAGATGTAAGGAGAAAGAAATGTCACAATTTACTCTTGGAAGAGCCAAGGCTCAAATGGTTAAATCCATGGAGGAATACTATAATGCGATTCAGGTCAATATCCAGTTTAGTGGAAGTGAGCTGAAGGTTATCACAGTAACCTCTGTTCAGCCAGGTGAAGGAAAGTCAACTACTTCAACCAATTTGGCTATTTCCTTTGCAACATCTGGTTATAGAACTCTTTTGATTGATGCTGATATTCGTAACTCGGTGATGACAGGTACTTTTAAAGCTGAAGAAGTATATCATGGATTGACAAGCTATTTATCTGGTCATGTTGATATGTATCAAGTAATCCATGATACAAGTGTACAAAATCTGAACATTATTCCAGCTGGACAAGTTCCTCCAAATCCAACAACCTTGCTTCAAAATGCGCGCTTTGAAAAACTGTTGGAATACGTCCGTGAACGCTTTGATTACGTCATCATTGATACTCCGCCAATTGGGCTAGTAGTTGATGCTGCCATTGTTGCTCAAAAAACAGACGGAAGTATCTTAGTTACTGAATCTGGAGCGATTAGTCGTCGTTTTGTGAAAAAAGCTGTGGAACAAATGGAACAGAGTGGTGCCCAGTTCTTGGGTGTTATCCTCAACAAAGTAGATACAACAAAAGATAAATATGGTTCATATGGTGCGTATGGTGCCTATGGTAACTATGGAAATTATGGTAGAGAACCAGAGATGGATTCTTAATAGATACACAATTAGGTAAATTTGGAAATATTGGGATTTGAAAATGAAAATGAATAACTTAAAAAGAACAACAAAAAGGTTCATTTTAATAGGAATTGATGCAATGTTATTATTGATAGCATTGCAGCTTTCGTATGGTTTCATTGATTTTTTTGCAAGTGTCAGTTTTGACAAGTTTCTTATCACTTATGCAGTACTCCTAGCATCCTATTTTAGTGTTGCATTTAAATTCAAAATATTTTCAATTATTAACCGATATACGGACTATAAAGTACTACTAAAATTATCTATTTCAGTTACTGTTGCCTATGTCATTGTTTTAGGAAGTTCCTTCTTTTTTCCTTCTTTTAGTTATCGCTTCTTATTCTTAGGCTGGTTTTTCTCAATTCCAATTCTCATGCTCCCTCGTATTATATGGCGAGTAATCAGTGAAAAAAATGAGCGTAGTACTGGTACAGGAACTACTGAAAAAGTCAGAACCCTTGTCATTGGTGCAGGTTCTGGTGGAAGTTTGTTTGTCAAGACAGTATTAAGTGGTAAGAGCGATATTGAAATAGTCGGGATAGTTGATGCTGACCCTAACAAATTAGGAACTTATATTCACGGTATAAAGGTATTGGGAAATCGAAATGATATCCCTCGAATTGTGAACAACTATGATGTTCAACAAGTAACCATTGCCATTCCATCACTTAATGGTACAGAACGGGAAAAATTGGTTGAAATCTGTAATGACCTTCATGTGACGGTCAACTCCATGCCTAGTGTAGAAGATGTAGTGGTTGGTAAAGTATCCACCCAACAGTTGAAAGAAATTGATATTGCTGATTTGTTAGGTCGGAAAGAAGTGTTCTTAGATCAGAGCCAATTTAATCGTTACTTTACAGGAAAAACTGTTTTGGTCACAGGGGCAGGTGGATCGATTGGGTCAGAAATTTGTCGTCAAATTTCCAAATTCCATCCCAAGAAGCTTCTTTTGATGGGACATGGTGAGAACTCTATCTATTTGATTCATCGTGAGTTAACAACTCGCTATAAAAATAGTTTTGAAATCGTCCCAGTGATTGCAGATATTCAGGATCGGCAGCTCATGTTTCATCTTATGAATGAATTCAAGCCTGATTTTGTCTATCATGCAGCAGCTCATAAACATGTTCCATTGATGGAGTATAACCCAAAAGAGTCTGTCAAAAACAATATATTTGGGACAAAAAACATCGCAGAAGCTGCGAAGGCTGCTGGTGTTGCTAAGTTTGTTATGGTATCAACTGATAAAGCTGTTAATCCCCCAAATGTCATGGGGGCAACAAAACGAGTTGCCGAGATGATTGTAACAGGTTTAAACGAAGAGGGAAAAACTCAATTTGTTTCTGTTCGCTTTGGAAATGTACTTGGCAGTCGCGGCAGTGTGGTCCCAGTTTTCAAAGAGCAAATTGCCAAAGGTGGCCCGCTAACGGTTACAGATTTCAGAATGACTCGCTACTTTATGACCATTCCAGAAGCTAGTCGTCTGGTTATCCAAGCTGGTTACTTGGCTCAAGGTGGCGAAATTTTCGTGCTGGACATGGGAGATCCAGTCAAGATTGTTGATTTAGCTGAAAAAGTTATCAAGTTAAGTGGACATACTGTTGATGAAATCGGTATTGTTGAATCAGGCATTCGTCCGGGTGAGAAGCTCTATGAGGAGTTGTTGTCATCTGATGAACGGATCAGCGATCAAGTTCATGAGAAAATTTTTGTCGGTAAAGTAACTGCTAAGCCATTGTCTGAAGTTGAAGCTTTTATTGAAGGTCTACTAGACTTGGACAATGCCACATTGAAAGAAATGTTAGTTGAATTTGCCAAACAATAATATAGGAAAGTTAGGAGAAGAAAAATGAGTAAGATGAATATTCCATTTTCTCCACCAGATATTTCTCAACTGGAAATTGATGAAGTGGTAGACACCTTACAATCTGGATGGATTACTACGGGTCCAAAGACGAAAGAGTTAGAACGTCAATTATCTGATTTCACAAGAACCAATAAAACGGTCTGTCTGAACTCTGCAACTGCTGGTTTAGAGTTGATTTTGAGAGTCTTAGGTGTAGGTCCGGGCGATGAGGTAATTGTCCCTGCAATGACTTATACAGCTTCATGCAGTGTTATTACTCACGTGGGAGCTACTCCAGTGATTGTTGACATTCAAAAAGATGGTTTTGAGATGGACTATACTCAGCTGGAAGATGCAATTAATTCTAAGACAAAAGTTATCATTCCAGTTGAACTTGCCGGCATCCCCTGTGACTATGAGAAATTGTATGAGATTGTTGATCGCAAGGCCAGTCTGTTTAAAGCAACTACTAAATGGCAAAAAGCCTTTAATCGAGTCATTATTGTATCCGACAGTGCGCACGCTCTAGGAACAGTCTATAAAGGAATACCAGCGGGTAGTATAGCAGATTTTAGTTCTTTTTCATTTCATGCTGTTAAAAATTTTACCACTGCTGAAGGTGGTAGTGTCACCTGGAAACGATCTGATAAGCTTGATGACGAGGAATTATACAAAGAATTTCAAATGTACTCCCTTCACGGTCAAACCAAAGATGCTCTGGCAAAAACAAAACTAGGTTCCTGGGAGTATGATATTATTCTTCCAGCATACAAGTGCAATATGACTGATATCATGGCTTCGATTGGGCTTGCCCAAATGAAACGCTATCCAGAGTTACTTAACCGCCGAAAAGCGATTGTTGAACGATACGATGCCGGCTTCTCTGGAAGTAGCATTAAAGCTTTGAAACATCAAGGAGCAGATTATCAGTCCTCGATGCACCTCTATATTACACATATTGAGGGAATCGATTTAGAGCAGCGAAATGCTATTATTGAACGGATGGCTGAAGCAGGGATTGCTTGTAATGTCCACTACAAACCTCTTCCCATGTTGACAGCCTACCGAAATATAGGTTTTTCTATTGAAGATTACCCAAATGCCTATGATTACTTTGTCAATGAGATCACATTGCCTCTTCATACCCAGCTAAGTGATGAAGAAGTAGATTACATTATTGAAAATCTAAAAAATATAGTAGAAAGTGTCAAACATGTATAAGCATATTTTTAAGAGATTTTTTGATGTTCTGATTTCTTTATTGTGTCTACCAATCTTTTTCATCATCCTGCTCATTTTTGGTCCGCTTATTTACTTCTCTGACAAGGGTACCATTTTTTATAATGCTGAGCGCCTTGGGATGAATGGCACAGTTTTTAAAATGTATAAATTTCGTTCTATGAAATTGAACGCACCAGATATTCGTAATGAAGATGGTTCCACCTTTAACTCTGAAGATGACCCCCGTTTGACAAGTATCGGAAAATTTATTCGCAAAACAAGTATTGATGAGGTCCCTCAAATTTTAAATGTATTAAAAGGGGATATGAGTATTGTCGGACCTCGTCCAGATTTACCTGAACACTTTAATGCTTATTCGGAATCTGAAAAAAGAAAGTTATCAGTTCGACCTGGGATTACAGGGTACAACCAAGCGTATTTTAGAAATACGATTCCATGGAAAGAACGGATCCAGAATGATATTTATTACATTGACCACTTATCATTCTGGATGGATATCCGTGTTGTCTTCAAAACTGCTTGGTCTATTCTAAGTCGGAAATCAGTATTTATAGAAGTCGAGGAGAAGAATGAGCAGTAACTCATTTGATTATACATATCTGAATTGGGATTCTGATTTTTTTGGAGTTTCGTCTGGACGCATAGTTTTAAAAGAAGAAATTTCAAGCTCAAATCAAAAGCTGATTCAAGAAAAACTGCTGGAGAATCAATTTACAGTCATCTACAATGAAAACAATCTAGCAGCAAATAATATCTGGCTTGGAGAAGAAACTTCAGCTAGTCTAACAGATATCAATGTTCAATTTTTAAAAACATCAAAAGAGTTTTCTCAGGAATCGGTTGAGCATGTCATTATATCAAATGCTTTACCTACCACGGATGATATTCTTGAGATTGCGAGCCAATCTTTTAATTATTCTCGTTTTTTTAATGATCCTTATTTGAATAAAGACAAGGCTAGCTTGGTTTACTGGAATTGGGTCAAATCATCTTTTGGAAAAGAAGAAAAATATTTTGCTCAATTTATCCATGATTCGGAGTGTCATGGCTTCATCCTTTTCTCAAAACAAGAAAAAACGATTATAATTGAATTGATTGCAGTCAAAAAATCAACACTTCAAAAGGGAATTGGGACAAAGTTGCTTCAAAACCTAGAGGCTTATGCAAGTAAGTCAGGAGTAGAGAGAATTAAAGTTGGCACACAGATAAATAATGTTGAAGCTATCCGTTTCTATACAAAAAATGGCTATATCTTTCAATCTGCTACAAGTGTTTATCACCATTGGATAAAAAGGAGTTGAGATGAAGAAGGTTCTTATCGTGTCAACGGTTAGCCGTCAATTTTATTTATTTGAACAAGTCAATATTCGTGTTTTAAGGGAGCTCGGATACGAAGTACATGGAGCGGCCAACTTTGATGATAGAAGTGAACGATTAAAAGAAGTGAATATTATTGAACACCATATTCCTTTTCAGCGTTCCCCTTTTTCAGTTGCCAATTTCAAAGCCTATAGAGAATTATTGAAATTAGTTGAAAAAGAGAAGTTCGATATCATTCATTGCCATGCACCTGTGGGTGGTGTACTTGGCAGACTGGTTGGAATGAAGTTTCCGAATACCAAAGTTATCTACACAGCTCATGGTTTTCATTTTTACAAAGGCGCATCAATACTAAATTGGCTCCTGTTTTATCCGGTTGAAAAAATTCTATCTAAGTACACTGATCAGTTAATTGTTATCAATCATGAAGATTTTGCTTTAGCTAACAGTAAATTTAAGATGAAGAAATTGGATTTGGTATCTGGTATTGGAGTGAATTACAACAAGTTTACTCCTGTTTCGATTCAAAAAAAAGTTGAAAAGCGAACCCATCTTTCGCTGACAGATAGAGATTCTGTTTTAATATATGTAGGTGAGCTCAGTAAGCGGAAAAATCAGATGGTGTTGATTGAATCAATGGCGGACATCCTAAAAAAACATCCGAATACCTATCTGTTACTGGTTGGTCGAGGATCATTAAAATCTGAATACAAAGAAAAAATTTCCAATTTGGGGCTTTCTGAACATGTTCGTTTATTGGGCTATCGCGATGATATTGCAGAATTGATGCAGATATCTGATATTGCCCTGTCGAGTTCTTTGCAAGAAGGTTTGCCGGTCAATTTGATGGAAGCTATGGGAACTGGATTGCCACTGATTGTTTCAAACTGTCGTGGAAATAGTGATTTAGTTGAAAACCAGGTGAATGGTATGATTGTTTCGGAGAACACAAAAGAAGATTGGACCAAGGCCATTTGTGAACTGCTGGATGCCCCGCAGTGTTTGGAACGTTATGGGCAAAGTAGTCTTGAGAAATCAACCATGTATTCGGAAGAAACAGTGATGAAAGAGATGCATGAAATTTATAACAGATAAATGGACTCACAACTAGAAAAAGTATTTTAGGAAAATCGATTCAAGAAAAGGATGAATAATGGAATCAAGTGATTTAAAAATTGTGCAAGACTATCTGCTTGAAATGGTTCTGGACATCACAGAACTGTGTCATCAAGCAAATATACCCCTATATGCAGTAGGGGGGACGTTGCTAGGTGCTGTCAGATATAAAGGCTTCATCCCGTGGGATGATGATTTGGATTTTGCACTAAGAAGAAGTGATTTGGTTAAGTTGTCAAAACTCATAGAGGACTCTGATAAATACGACCTCCACATTCCCAAGATTGATTCGACAGGAAATTACGTTCGTTTTCCCAAAATTTTACGAAAAAATTCTATTTTTAAACAGACCCATGATGAGGTTGCTTTTGACCAACGTCTTTTTATTGATATTTTTACCATTGAAAATGTTCCGGATAATGGTATTCTAAAAATGATTCACGGTATCCAGTCTGAATTTCTTTCCATGCTTGGTTCGTATGTATTCTTTACAACAGATGGTCGGTTTCTGCTTGACAGAAAATCGAAGCCAGCTCAAATACTGGTAAACTTAATTGGTAAATTCTTTGGTTTTAAATCCTATAGCTACTGGAATGCTAAGGCTTTTGAATGTTTTGGGAAATACCAGCATAAACAAACTAAAAACATTACCCTCCCTGGAGGCGCTAAACATTACTTTGGGGAAATTTTACCTCAATCTGTCTTTGGAAATGGTAAGGACATCGACTTCTGTGACCACCAGATTTGTGCTCCAGTAGAAATACATGCCTATCTATCAAATCGGTATGGTCCAGATTATATGACACCTCCAAGTGTTGAAAATCAAATGAACCATGGTATCGTTTATTTTAAAGTAGATGGAAAGGAAATCATCAAATGATTACGGCATTACTAACAGCAGCAGGAACAGGGACAAGAATGGGTCAAGACATTCCCAAGCAATTTCTTCATGTGAACAATAAACCTATTATTATTTACACGATGGAAGTGTTTGAAAATGACCCAAACATTGATGGTATTGTTGTAGTGACATTGGAAGCTTGGGTTGAAGTTGTTCGAGCATATGCAAAGCAGTTCAATATCACAAAATTGAAGGATATTGTTGTCGGTGGCAATACGGGACAGGAATCGATTGCGAATGGTATTCATTCGATTGTCAATTTTGCGGGCAATGACTCCACTGTTTTGATTCACGATGGCAATAGACCCCTAGTTTCTTCAGAAATTATTTCAAGTGCTGTAGCGACTTTCAATAAATACGGATCGGCAGTTGCTGCCATTCCGACTGTTGAAGCGGTATTTACTAGTCATGATGGGCTAATCAGTGAAGAATCCTTGCCTCGGGAACTGCTTTACAGGACTCAGACTCCCCATCTTTATCCTATTTCAGAAGTGCTGGCAGCACATGAGGAGGCAAAAGAGAAAGGGATTAGCAATACAGCAGCCACATGTGTCTTGATGCACGAATTAGGAAAGAAAGTGTACTTCTCAAAAGGAGCGGAAACGAATCTTAAAATCACGACTGTGGAAGATTTGTTAATCTTTAAAGCATTATTATCAACTAGGAAGGATGACTTTATCCGTTGAGACCATTCAATAAAGATAATTACTTTTCTTCTTTAAATAAAATTGTAACAGAGGAAACAAAGAATTTTTTTAATAAATCAATCTTGATTACGGGTGCCAACGGTTTAATCGGTGGCACTTTGCTTGATTTTTTTCTATTCTTAAACTCAGAATATCAAGCAAATATTTCTCTGTCAGTTATCGTGCGGAGTCGTCTGGATGTTCACGATTTTTTTCGCGATCAGGTTATTAACCAGATGATTCAGTCCGTTGAAGAACCTATTCACTTTGCATCTGATTTAGATTATATCTTTCATGCAGCCAGCAATGCTCATCCAAAAGCCTATGATTTGTACCCTGTGGAGACAATTATGACGACAACGATGGGAACAATGAATACGCTAGAACTAGCAAGAGAAAAGGCGGCCAAACTTATTTTTGTTTCAAGTTCAGAAGTTTATGGAGAACTACCTGAAAAAGCAGAGTTTCATCTTGAAGATAAATATGGAATGATTGATATTTTGTCCCCGCGCTCATGCTACTCTGAAAGTAAGCGATTGGCTGAAACGATGATTGCCTCCTATATTAAAGAATTCGGTGTCGAAGCAAATATTGTGCGTCCTGCCTATATTTATGGAGCGAGATTTTCTGAGACCAATACTCGGGCTGATGTTGACTTTATAAAAAAATGTCTCTCAAAAGAGAATATTGTCATGAAATCTAAGGGAACTCAGAAGAGATCTTACTGCTATGTCTTGGACTGTGTATCAGCGATGCTAACGGTTGCTCTAAAAGGAGAAGTAGGTGGAGCTTATAATATCTCCTCTGATTCGGGCAATGTGCGGCTAGTTGATTTTGCACAGAAATTAGCTGAGATTGCTGATGTCGAATTGATGTTTGAACTTCAAAATACAGATTCGGGTTCTCCAGTGCAAAACTCTCTTCTTTCAAATCAGAAATTAAAAGCCTTGGGTTGGGAAGAAGTCTTTGAATTATCCGATGGTCTCCAGGATACCTTTAGAAATATTCTGGTTTCACCAATCAAGGAGATATAATGAAAAAAATTGCAGTTATTCTGTCTACATATAACGGTGAAAAATATCTGAAAGAGCAGATGGATTCTCTACTCTCACAAGAAGGTGTTGATATAACTTTATTTGTCCGCGATGATGGTTCTACAGATAGGACAGTAGAGATGATTCAAAGTTATTCTGATAAAATGGACATTTTGCTTTTTAAAGAGAGTAATGTTGGTTTTGAGCGTTCTTTTAGGGCGGCAGTTTTGAAAACTGAAGGCAGATCATTTGATTTTTATGCTTTTTGTGACCAAGACGATATCTGGTATGAGGACAAGTTAGCTAAAGGAATAGATTATATAGAGTCGCTGGGAAATAATGAGCCTATCTTATATTGTTCAAATCAACAGATTATTGATGAGCTAGGGCAATTTATCCGTGATGAAGAAGATAAGCAGAACAAGATTACGAAAGAATCTTCGTTATTTGCTTTAAATCAACGCGGGTGTGTGATGGTTTGGAATGATAGTTTACACACACATCTAAAGGCATCCTATCAAATGATGGATACAAATGAATTTATTCCTGCGCATGATACATGGATTACAATCCTTGCTTATGCGCTTGGACAGGTTTATATTGATAATGCTAGAACAATGGGGTATCGTGTCTCCACACACAATACAGCTGGAAGTTACATTGGTCTGACAGGACGGATTGGCTATATTTGGAAAAAATTAGGAATGGTCTCTCAGAAAAGGAAACACCAACGTACCCAACTGTCTCAGTTATTACTGACTTATTTAGAAACAGTTCCAGCTAGCGATAGCGGTTATATTCGTGCCTTTCTAAAGTCACAGAGTTCTTTTATTCAGTCAAGTAAATTTGCTTTTTCTTCACGCCAATATTTTCAAGGGATGAGTAAGAAGTGGGTAATTCTGACAAAGCTTTTAATATTATTTAGGAGGGTTTAACAATGAAAGTTCTAATCAGACTTTCAACTATTTTTGCCATCCCAATTATCGCGCTTCAGTTTATTCTATTTTCTTTCAATACTGCTAATGGTGACATGGCACTGTATTTGATTCGATATAGTAATGTTGGAAGATTGGGACCGGGATATTTTGGTAATTTAGTGGATATCGGTTTTAACTATTTTATGTCATTTGCACATAGATTCAACTTAGACTACCAAGGTTTTCTTATATTATGTGGGATTTTAATCTTTTCCATTCTTATTTTTGTTTGTAAACGATACAATGCAGATTACTTTTATTTTTTCTTTTACTTTTTATTTAGCTTTTTCTTCATCGAAGCAGTTATTTTAAGACAATTCATAGCCAGTGCATTGGTGTCTCTTGCTTTTGTTTTTTTGACTGAAGATAATAAGTGGCAGAAGAACTTGGTATGTTTAAGTTTGCTAGTCCTAGCTAGTTCATTTCATATTAGTGCCCTGCTTAGTTTCTTATATTTTTTCTCCTATAAGTTCAGTTTGAGAAAATTATATTATGGTTCATTTATTGGCCTAGTTCTTAGTTATCCGCTGATAACAATGGCTTTGCCAATTGTTACCAGATTACTGGGGGCAAAATTTGCTCTCTATACAAAAGGGATAGACGCTTCCTTTATTTCATTTTTAGCAAAGGCGATATTTGCCCTTGTTAGTATTTTATTGTTCCAGCTGCTACATGATTACTTTGTGAAGAATTCTCAGTTTTATCAAGCTAAGCACCAAAAGTTGGCATCGTTAGCGTTGAAAGCTACCCTTATTAATACTTTATCCATGCCTCTTATGTTGGTTAATATCAGTTTTGAACGTCTGTTATTAGTTCCAGTTTTTATATATCTGACAACGATAGCTGTATTTTTTAGAATGAAGGCACCATTTACTAGGCAGAGAATCTTTATTATTCTATTGATAGTTGCTTGGATATTTTTAGCTTACCGAATTTTTGTTTGGAGCGATATGAAATATACAACATTCCCTATTTTAACTGAGAATTTATTATGGGGGAACTAGCCATGCTAAAAGAAAAATTGTTCCCAATTCTTTCCAATGCGAGCTATGCAGTAGCCTCAAATTTGATTCAACTAATTATCTCCACTTTAGTCATTCTTGTTCTTCCAAGACTGATTGGAGTGGAGGAGTATGGTTTTTGGCAACTCTACCTTTTTTACGTGAGTTATGTGGGATTTGCTCACTTAGGTTGGATTGATGGTATCTATCTTAAATATGGTGGAAAAGAATATTCAGAACTAGGTGTTTCTAACTTTTATTCTCAATTTATTCTCTATGCTATTTTTCAAGGCCTGATTTCTCTTGGTTTATTCATTCTAATACCATTCATTTCTAGTGGTAGTGACAAAGAATTTATTTTTTTGACCCTATCTATTACACTTTTTTTAACAAATCTTAGATTTTTTATTGTTTATATTCTTCAAACAACCAATCGCATTAAGGAAAGTTCGCGAGTTCTAATTTTTGATCGTCTTATCTATATCTGTTTATTATTAAGTCTTCTCTTATTTGGACAAAGAAATTACCAGATGATGATTTGGGCTGATATCATTGGTCGTTTAATGTCTTTGATGTATGGGATATATTTATGTAGGAGTATAATTTGGAACAAGTTCAGTCTGTTCAAATTAAATTTGTCTGAGATTTTTGAAAATATTAAAGCTGGTAGCAATCTGATGTTTTCAAATATTGCTAGTATGCTCATTATTGGAACTGTTCGGATGGGTATCGAGCGGACCTGGGATGTTGCAACATTTGGAAAGGTTTCCTTGACGTTGAGCATTTCAAATCTGATGATGACTTTTATCAATGCAATCGGTATTGTGATTTTTCCTATGATTAAGCGGATGAAAGAGAAGTATATTCCACTTATCTATAAGGCCTTAAGAGATTATTTGATGGTCTTAATGCTGGGTGTCATGTTGCTTTATTATCCTTTAAGATTCTTTTTAGATGGCTGGCTGCCAGCCTACAACGATAGTCTGAAATATATGGCTTTAGTCTTTCCAATGTCTATCTTTGAAGGAAAAATGTCTCTACTAATCAATACTTATTTAAAAGCTTTGCGAATGGAGAGGGTCATTCTAGGAGTTAATGTTTTGACAATGTTATGCAGTTTTGCTTTAACTATTTTGACCACGATGATTTTTAAAAATATTGAGCTGGCAATTGGAAGTATTGTCTTATTGCTTATGTTTAGATGTTTTTTGGCAGAGTTTTTGTTATCTAAGAGGCTAAAAATTGAGATAGTAAAGGATGTTTTTCTTGAAATAGCTATGGCACTTATTTTTATAGTTACTGGATGGACCTTGTCTATTTTAGTAGGCTTTCTCATTTATTTTTTCAGCTACAGTCTCTATCTATTTTATAAATCCAGCTCCATCAAAAAAGCGACAACAAATATAAAAACCATCTTGAAAGAAAGTTAAGGTAACACATGCAAAGCAATCGTTCAAATAATCTAGATTTACTGAGAATAGTTGCTACGATATCTGTTATCGTGATTCATGTCAACTACCAGTTTTTCCAATTTAGGTATCAATCGCCACAGTTTGAAGTCAATTATGTTGTTCAAAGTAGTTTGAACTTGATAACTCGTTTTTCAGTTCCTGCTTTTGTTATGTTATCTGGCTACTTTATATTAAACAATGCTGCTAATAGTGATATAAAAAGTTTTTATAAAAAATCAAGCTATAAAGTCCTTTTTCCAACGATACTTGTCATCTTTATATACTTCCTTTTTTCTCTTTTAAATGCCTTTTTAAAACATGAAAGCTTGCTCCTTCCTATTAAAGGAATTTTAAGTGGGAATTTCAATAATTTGTGGTATATGTACATGTTAATGGGCTTGTACTTGATAACACCTTTCGTTATTCTCGTCAAGGAAAGGGTTAGCAGGAGAACTTTTACATTTGCAAGTATCGTATTGATGATTTGGGCTATGCTATCTCAGATCACCTCCAGTTCTACCATTTCTTATAATTTGGGAATTGTTTTTGCATTCCTTCCCTATTATATGATTGGTAGCCTGTTTTATGGTGAGAATAAGAAGGTGGCTTCGAAAAATGTTCCTATCAAACTTGCAGCATTAATATGTTTATTTTTGATAACGTTC
This sequence comes from Streptococcus sp., assembly GCF_041802885.1. GTDB lineage: Bacteria > Bacillota > Bacilli > Lactobacillales > Streptococcaceae > Streptococcus. Next base: position 6,269 of record NZ_JBHCHN010000064.1, on the reverse strand, counting down.
GGTATTCGATTTATGGGATTTGATTTTTTCCTTTTTGATTTTCAATCAAATTTCTTTTCTCCAGCTATTGTACTATTTTCAATACTAACCTTTAGTCTATTCCGTTCATTATCTATTTCTACTAATCTAACAAAACTTTCTACCCTTACTTTTTATATCTATCTATTCCATACACTAGTGTATAAAATTTTATTTTCACTTTCCTTTTTGAATGTGGAGAATGAACTTCTGATGATTCTTATAGTCTCGATTTTGACTTTCTTGATTAGTCTTATTATCTCAATGGTTTTTGTGAGGCTACTTGAATTCATTGAGAAAAAATTCGACTTGAAGAATAAGTGGTACAGTTGTAAAATTTGGTCCTGATGATTGTGAAGGTCCTCCGATCTCTTTACCAGCTCTCCCTTGACCTTCCCTCTTTTTTAGGCTATAATGCAGGTAAGTATAACCTTTAACGAAGTCCTGTGAGGCTGGCAAGGTGGATGGTCTGCGGACTAATCAAGTGAGAAGAAGATGGAGTTTTTGTGAGCTCTGCCCTTTCATGAACCTTGCCCTCGGGGCGGGGTTCTTTTTTGTGGAAAGGAAAAGATTATGACCAGTGGTTGCCACACCAAACAACAGTTTTTGAAAGAGGATTTGACCATCGTTGGTCAGAGGGAGATTGCTCCTCGCATTTTTGAGATGGTCCTGGCTGGACAAATGGTTGCGGAGATGGAAGTAGGACAATTTCTGCATCTGCGCGTGCCGGATCCAAGTAAGCTCCTGCGCAGGCCCATTTCCATCTCGGAGATTGATAAAGAAAAGGGTCAGGTGACCATCGTCTACCGAGTTGAGCGGGCTGGGACGGCTATTTTGTCTGGCTTGGCAACTGGTGACTCGGTGGATACCATGGGTCCTCAGGGCAATGGCTTTGACCTTTCCTTTCTGGAGGCTGGCCAGCGGGCTCTCTTGATTGGCGGGGGAATCGGTGTTCCTCCCCTTGTGGAGACAGCTAAGCAGCTTCAGGCCAAGGGCGTTACGGTGACTTCGGTCATTGGTTTTGCCACTAAGGATGCGGTTATTTTGGAGGAAAAGCTGCGCTCCTATGGTGATGTCTATGTGACCACGGATGATGGCTCCTATGGGAGAACGGGCTATGTGTCTACAGTCGTGGATGAATTGGACTGGCAGCCTGATGCGGTTTATTCCTGTGGGGCTCCTGGTATGCTCCGATATGTAGACAGCAAGTTTGAGAATCATCCCCATGCATACCTATCTATGGAAGCACGGATGGCCTGCGGGATGGGGGCCTGTTATGCCTGCGTGGTGCCCCTGCGTCATCAGGACCAGGCTGCCAACCAGCGGGTCTGTGAAGATGGTCCTGTCTTTGAAACAGGTACTATTGTCTTATAGGAGGAAGGGTTTATGTCAAAAAATCGTTTAGCCATCCAGCTGCCAGGTTTGGACTTGAAAAATCCCATCATTCCAGCCTCGGGCTGCTTTGGTTTTGGGCAAGAATATGCCAAGTACTATGATTTAAACAAATTGGGCTCTATCATGATTAAGGCCACCACCCAGCATGCCCGTTTCGGCAATCCAACTCCACGGGTAGCTGAAACCCCATCTGGCATGCTCAATGCCATTGGCTTGCAAAATCCTGGGGTGGAGGCTGTTTTGGCGGATAAATTGACCTGGCTAGAGGAGCATTATCCAGACCTGCCTATCATTGCTAATGTAGCTGGTTTTTCAAACGACGAGTATGCCTATGTATCTGAAAAGGTTTCTCAGGCTCCAAATGTCAAGGCTATTGAGCTAAACATTTCCTGTCCAAATGTGGACCATGGCAATGCGGGTCTCCTCATCGGGCAGGTTCCAGAATTGGCCTATGCGGCAGTCAAAGCTAGTGTAGAGAACTCAGCAGTGCCTGTCTATGTCAAATTGACCCCCAGTGTAGCGGATATCACCACTGTGGCAAAGGCAGTGGAAGAAGCAGGGGCGACTGGTTTCACCATGATCAATACTCTGGTTGGCACCCGCTATGATTTGGCGACTCGCAAGCCCATCATTGCCAATGGTCAGGGCGGCATGTCAGGGCCAGCTGTCTTTCCAGTGGCGCTCAAACTCATTCGTCAGGTAGCCCTAGCTTCCGATCTGCCCATTATTGGGATGGGCGGGGTTGATTCGGCAGAGGCGGCTATCGAGATGATGATTGCCGGAGCATCTGCCATTGGTGTTGGGACGGCAAACTTTACGGACCCCTATGCCTGCCCAACCATCATCGATGACCTGCCGACTGTCATGGATAAGTATGGAATTTCTGATTTGGAAAGCTTGCGGGCGCAAGTAAGGGCTTCTTTGAGAAAGTAGGGATTTATGGTATTTGCGACAGAAGACCAGGCCTATGACTTGCTGGATAAACTTCATATTTCCTATGATCGCCATGACCATAAGGCTATTACCTCAGTTCAGGATTTGGACTTTACCCTGCCTGGTCAACAGGTGAAAAATCTCGTCTTGAAAACCAAGAAAAGCAGAAACTTTTACATGGTCATTCTGCATGACGAAAAACAGGCCAATCTGGCTGACTTAGCGGAGCGCCTGGGCGAGAAGCGTTTGTCCTTCGCCAGTGATGAGCAACTGGAGGAACTTCTCCATGTACCCGCGGGGACTGTAACGCCTTTTGGGCTTATGTTTGATGGTGAAAAGCGGATTCAGGTGATAGTAGATGAAGCAGTGGACCACTCTCTGACGGTTGGTTTTCATCCTTTTATAAACTCAACCACCCTCAACATTGCCTACTCAGATTTTGAAAAAATCATGAACTACCTAGGTCATTCCATTCGGATTGTGGCATGTTGATCTTGTGGCAAAGTTGAAGGAATTTCTATGGCTTGAAAACATTGCAAAAGAGGTTGGAATTGCTGCCAATCGGTCGGGCCAATGGCGCTATCGAATTGGAGATTACCGAGTCATCTGTGAGATAGTAGATGAAGAGGTGGTTGTGCTTGCGCTTACCCTTGGTCGTAGAAAAGACATTTAATAAGCCCATAACACTCTGTTTTACCTTGACATTTGATGACCATCTTGTTACAATGTTGGTAATTAAATAACCTTTAATCATGTCCAGAGAGGCATCAAAGGTCTACAGGAAAAGGGTGCAGTGTACCCATATTTTGTGTAGCCTCGCCCTCTTTGGCGAGGCTTTTCTATATCTCTTAGCGATTGCAAATCCGAAGGATACAGCAGAGCTTAGAGATATTGATGCAGTTCGAGCTGGGCTCGGACTAGGTTCCGGAATGGACTCCACGTGAGTCGTAAGTCTGAAAGGAGAAATATGAGAGAATCACGTCCCATTATTGCCCTGGATTTCCCATCGTTTGATCAGGTCAAGTTTTTCTTGGCTCGCTTTCCGTCAGATGAAAAACTCTATGTCAAGATTGGGATGGAGCTCTATTATGCTGTCGGTCCTGAGATTGTTCGCTATGCTAAATCGTTGGGACACTCGGTATTTCTGGACTTGAAACTCCACGACATTCCCAATACGGTCCAGTCAGCCATGGCAGTTTTGGCCAAGTTGGGTGTTGATATGACCAATATTCATGCGGCTGGTGGGGTTGAAATGATGAAGGCTGCTAGGGCTGGTTTGGGTACTGGTCCCAAACTGATTGCGGTGACCCAGCTGACCTCCACTTCAGAGGAGCAAATGAAAGACTTTCAAAATATCCAGACCAGTTTGGCAGAGTCTGTGGTCCACTATGCTAAAAAAACCGCAGAAGCGGGTTTGGATGGCGTTGTCTGTTCAGCCCAAGAGGTGGAGCTGATCAAGCAGGCAACAACTGCGGACTTTATCTGTCTGACACCAGGCATACGGCCTTCTGGTGCAGCAGTCGGTGACCAAAAGCGGGTCATGACACCAGCAGCAGCTCGAGCCATCGGCAGTGATTTCATCGTGGTTGGCCGCCCTATCACACAGGCTGACGATCCGGTTGCGGCCTACTTACAGATTAAAGAGGAATGGAATGCTGAATAAGAGGTACAAAGTCCTTGTTGATAGGTCAGTAGGTTATCAGGATTCCTTCGGAACCATTTACCCCATTAACTACGGCTATATTCCGGGGTTGCTAGCGGGAGATGGTGAGGAGCAGGATGCTTATATTATCTCTGATTCAGTCAATGGTCCACTCTCTACTTTTGAAGGAAAACTTGCTGCTATTATTCATCGCCGTGATGACGTTGAAGACAAGTTTGTTATCACCAGTCAAGATGAAATGCTGACAAAAGAGGGTATCCAAGAAGCAACGCATTTTTTGGAGCAATATTTCGATTCATGGATTGAACTCATTTAGGAGGTAAAAATGGGAAGGGTCATTTCAAAGGATGTCATTTTAGATGGCTTTACTTATCGTTACAATGATGGTAAGACAGAGCATTTTCTCAAAAATGTCTTCCTTCAAGGCTACAAGGGGGACAAGGGTTCGCGGATGGAGCCGACCTTCCTTGGGGGTTACAGGGTCATTCGCTATGATGGCCATAGAGAAAGCGCACGGATTTAAACATAGAAAGCAGGGAAATTTATGACATTAGCAACAGAAATCGCATCACACCTTTTAGACATTAAGGCCGTTTATCTGCAGCCGGATAATCCCTTTACCTGGGCATCAGGCATCCAGTCGCCGATTTACACGGACAACCGTGTGACCCTTTCTTATCCAGATACCAGAACCTTGATTGAGGATGGATTTGTCCAAAAAATCAAGGAAGAGTTTCCTGATGTGGAGGTCATTGCAGGTACGGCAACGGCCGGGATTCCACATGGAGCCATTATTGCAGACCGGATGGACCTGCCTTTTGCCTATATTCGCTCTAAACCAAAGGATCATGGGGCAGGAAATCAGGTGGAAGGTCGTATTTTCAAGGGCCAGAAAATGGTGGTTATCGAAGACCTGATTTCGACTGGAGGCTCTGTTTTGGATGCTGTGGCAGCTGCTGAACGGGAAGGGGCCGATGTTCTTGGTGTGGTGGCAATTTTCACTTATGAATTGCCAAAAGCTGAGGAAAACTTTGCTAATGCTGGGGTTAAACTGGTGACTCTGTCCAATTACAGCGAATTGATCAAGGTAGCTAAGGTACAGGGATATATCAATGCTGATGGTCTGACCTTGCTCAAAAAATTCAAGGAAAACCAGGAAAACTGGCGAGATTAATAAGAGGCGCACGAAGGTGCGCCTTTTTTGTGAAATATGGTTTCAACTTTTCTCTTGTGTCTTGATATTCCATCTTTAATGGGATAAACTATCCCTAGAAAGCAAAATTTTGGAGGTATTCAGATGACAAATTCCATTAAAAAACAAGCAACTCCGCCAGCAACCCAGTTTTATGGTGCAGACGCCTTTGGAGCAAGGGATGAAACAGTCCTTCGCTGGTTGGGAAATTCTGGTCTTCATATCAATAGTCGTGGGACTAATCTGATGATTGACCCTGTGGTGGAAGATTTTGACATGCCGCTCTTGATTGAGATGCCCATCACATCTGACAAGATTCCTCATTTGGATGCTGTTTTGATTACCCATGATGATAATGACCATTTTAGCAAAAGCTTCCGTGTCAATACAAAAGAGACTGTTGACCTCTATCACGCGCCCCACTTTGTGGCAGACTTGATTAGGAAAGAAGGCCTCCTTGCCCAAGGCCATGACATTGGTTCTACTTTTTCAGTTGGGAATGTGGAGGTTGAGGTGACTAGGGCCTGGCACAACTGGAAAAGTGATTTTCCAAAATATGGCCGTAAGTACGCCGTGGAGGATCTATGCGGCTTCTATATTCGGACTGAGGATGGTTCTATCTACATTCCTGGTGATTCAAAAGCCCTTCCAGAGCAATATGAAATGCCTGCGCCAGATGCCATTTTCTTTGATTGGTCGGACAATTTCTGGCATATCGGCTTCCAAAATGCAGTCCGCCTGGCCAATACCTATCCAAATGCCGATTTGATTTGCCAGCACTGGGGAACGGTGGATGCTCCAGACATGAATACTTTCAACATGGACCCAGCTGACCTCTATGAAAAGGTCACAAATCCTGAACGTATCCAGGTTTTGGCTGCTGGACAACCCTTTACACTGACCAAAAAATAAGGAAAAACGCTGACCTTGAACCGTACCCCAAAAGTTAGACAGACAAAATCTAACTTTTGGGGTGTTATTTTTATGAAATTGAGCTATGAAGATAAAATCAAAATCTATGAACTACGTCAAAGTGGCCAGTCTATCAAGACCTTGTCAAAACAGTTT
>NZ_JBHCHN010000063.1:0-22190 GCF_041802885.1 Streptococcus sp. | reverse complement strand
AGGTAAAGCTACTCCAGCTCCACCGGTTGGTCCAGCACTTGGTCAAGCAGGTATCAATATCATGGGATTCACCAAAGAGTTCAACGCTCGTACAGCTGACCAAGCTGGCATGATCATCCCAGTTGTTATCTCTGTGTATGAAGATAAATCATTTGACTTCATCTGTAAGACACCGCCAGCTGCTGTTTTGTTGAAAAAAGCTGCAGGTGTTGAAAAAGGATCAGGCACACCTAACTCTGCTAAAGTTGCAACAGTGACACGTGCGCAAGTACAACAAATCGCTGAAACTAAGATGCCAGATTTAAACGCTGCAAACCTTGAGTCTGCTATGCGTATGATCGAAGGTACTGCTCGTTCTATGGGATTCACTGTTACTGACTAATCAGTAAGGGATTTCCGATTACCCGCAGACTTCATCGGTTCTCGATGGGTGACGTGGGAGATGATCTCGATTTAACCACATTACAAGGAGAATATTAACATGGCTAAAAAAGGCAAACAATTACGTGCTGCTCTTGAGAAAATCGACAGCACTAAAGCCTACAGTGTAGAAGAAGCTGTAGCACTTTCAAAAGAATTAAACTTTGCAAAATTTGACGCAACTGTTGAGGTTGCTTACAACTTGAACATTGATGTTCGTAAAGCAGACCAACAAATCCGTGGTGCAATGGTATTGCCAAACGGTACTGGTAAAACTTCACGTGTCTTGGTCTTTGCTCGTGGCGCTAAAGCTGAAGAAGCTAAAGCTGCTGGTGCAGACTTTGTAGGTGAAGATGACCTTGTTGCTAAAATCAATGGTGGTTGGTTGGACTTTGATGTTGTTATCGCAACGCCAGACATGATGGCCCTTGTTGGTCGTCTTGGTCGCGTGCTTGGTCCACGTAACTTGATGCCAAACCCTAAAACTGGTACCGTAACTATGGATGTTGCTAAGGCAGTTGAAGAGTCTAAAGGCGGTAAAATTACTTACCGTGCTGATAAAGCAGGTATCGTACAAGCAATCATCGGTAAAGTTTCCTTCGAAGCTGATAAGTTGGTTGAAAACTTCAAAGCCTTCCATGATGTGATGGCAAAAGCAAAGCCAGCTACTGCTAAGGGTACTTACATGACTTCTGTAACCATCACCACCACTCAAGGTGTCGGTATCAAAGTTGATCCTAACTCACTTTAATAAACATGAAAAAACATGGCTAAGGCTGTGTTTTTTTGTCGAGTCGAACAAGGTTTTGGTTTTACAAGTACCCTAGAAAAGTTTATAATGAGAATTCAGACTAGTAAAAATGAAAGAGAAAAAGATGTCAGAAAATAGTAAGCAAAGCCACCAGCAGGAAACCATGGTCCGGGGTATGGCCTGGCTGACAGCTGGAAACTTTATCAGCCGATTGTTGGGGATTATCTATGTTATTCCCTGGTTCATTTGGATGGGAGAACATCGGAATGAAGCCAATGCTCTCTTTAATATGGGCTATCAAGTATATGCTACTTTTTTGCTCATTTCAACAGTTGGACTGCCAACGGCCATGGCCAAGCAAATCGCCAAATACAATGCCCTAGATCGGCAAGATATTTCCTATTATCTGGTCAGAGAGTTTTTCAAACTCATGTTGCTGTTGGGGCTCGTCTTCGCCGCCTTCATGTACCTCTTTTCGCCTATTCTAGCCGCCATGTCAGGTTCTAAGGAACAACTGACTCCGATTATGTATAGCTTGGTACCACCAATCCTCATCTTCCCAGCCATGAGCATCATGCGTGGTTTTTTCCAAGGCCACAACAATATGAAGCCCTATGCCATCAGTCAAATCCTAGAGCAGATTGCCCGCGTGATTTGGATCTGGGGTGCAACGTTCTTCATTATGAAACTGGGCTCAGGAGATTATTTGCAAGCTGTTGTCCAATCGACCTTCGGTGCCTTTGTCGGAATGATTGCCAGTATTGCTGTCTTGCTCTTTGCCTTGCAAAAGGGTGGTTATATTGTCCGAGTTCTGAAGAAGCCAGAATCAGCCATTTCAATCGATTTGAAGGCCTTGATTGTGGAAACCGTCAAAGAAGCCATCCCTTTGATTGTCATTGGATCTGCTATCCAGCTTTATCAGTTTGTAGACCAAATCACCTTCGTAAACTTTATGGAGGCCATTACTAACTTCACAAAACAAGAACTTTTGGTAGATTATTCTTACATGATTTCCAATCCAAGTAAGATTACCATGGTCATCATTGGGGTTGCGGGTTCTATCGGCAGTGTGGCCATTCCCATGATTACAGAGTCCTTTGTCAAAAAAGACATCAAAGGAACTTCAAATCTGATTACAGATAATATCCGCATGCTCTCCATTGTGATTATTCCAGCAATCGTGGGTACTTTTATCCTAGCGCGGCCCCTCTATGTGGTCTTTTACGGGGCATCTGAGGCGGCGGCTATTGGTTTGTTTAGGGCGAATTTGCTGCTAATCTCACTGCAGGGACTGTATACTCTCTTTGGAGTCATCATCCAGGGGATTTTTGAAAATCGCAAGGGTATCGTCTTTTTCATCACCGGTTTGGTGGTTAAAATCATCCTACATTTTCCTTTTATCTATTTCTTCCACGCCTACGGACCACTCTTATCAACTGCGGCTGGACTCTTTGTCTCCAACGCCTTGATTTTCCGCCGTGTGGATAAAGTTGTAGGAATCAATAAGACTGCTGTTAAGAAAAATATGATGGGAATTACTATCCTGGCCCTTATGATGGGAATTGCTGTCTTTGCACTTGAAGTGGGACTCAGTCAGGTGCTGCCTCCAGTCGGTCGAATGGCCAGTCTTATCCACCTTATCTTGGCTGGTTCTGTCGGCGTATTGATTTATGCTTACTTGACTCTCCAGACCCGCCAGTTGGATAAGCTGATTGGGGCAAAGGCAGATGCTCTTAGACGAAAATTACGGATATCTTAATGAAAACCTGGAAACAGGTTTTTCTTTTTTGATAGAGATAATACTATTTAAAAATGAGATTTTATGGTAGAATAATAAGGATAAAAAAGAGGAGTATGATAGCAAGATGAAACCAAAATACGAACGTATTCTCATTAAATTGTCTGGCGAAGCCTTAGCCGGTGAGCGTGGCACGGGAATCGATTTGCCGACAGTACAAACCATGGCCAAGGAAATCGCAGAAGTCCATGATTCCGGTATCCAAATCGCATTAGTTATCGGTGGTGGCAATCTCTGGCGGGGAGAGCCAGCCGCTGCAGCCGGCATGGATCGTGTCCAGGCAGACTACACTGGTATGTTGGGTACGGTCATGAATGCTCTTGTTATGGCAGACAGTTTGCAGCAATATGGCGTAGATACGCGAGTACAAACCGCTATTCCAATGCAGAATGTGGCAGAACCCTACATCCGTGGACGGGCCCTTCGTCATTTGGAAAAAAATCGTATCGTCATCTTCGGTGCGGGAATCGGGTCCCCATACTTCTCGACAGACACCACAGCAGCCCTTCGTGCAGCTGAAATCGAAGCGGATGCCATCCTTATGGCAAAAAATGGTGTTGATGGGGTCTACAATGCGGATCCGAAAAAGGATGCCAATGCGGTGAAATTTAATGAATTGACCCACCGTGAAGTCATCCATCGTGGTCTCAAAATCATGGATGCGACTGCATCAACGATTTCCATGGATAATGATATCGATCTGGTTGTCTTCAATATGAACGAGCCAGGAAATATCAAGCGCGTGGTATTTGGGGAACCAATCGGAACAACGGTTTCCAACAAGGAAGAAAAATAAGAAGAAGGAAATCCTATGACAAAAGAAATTATTGCAAAAGCTCAAGAACGTATGGCTCATTCGCATCAAAGTTTGGCCCGTGAATTTGGCAACATCCGTGCTGGCCGCGCCAATGCTAGCTTGTTAGACCGCATCTCAGTAGAATACTATGGAGCTCCGACGCCACTGAATCAGTTGGCAGGTATTACTATTCCTGAAGCTCGTGTCCTCTTGATTACTCCCTTTGATAAGTCTATCTTGAAAGACATCGAGCGGGCCCTCAATGCATCTGACCTTGGTTTGACACCACAGTCAGATGGTACGGTGATTCGCTTAGTGATTCCAGCCTTGACAGAGGAGACCCGTAAGAGTCTGGCCAAGGAAGTGAAAAAAGTGGGTGAAAATTCTAAGATTGCCATCCGCAATATCCGCCGCGATGCTATGGACGAGGCTAAAAAGGCTGAAAAAGCTAAGGAAATCACTGAAGATGAATTGAAGACACTTGAAAAAGATATTCAAAAAGTAACGGATGATGCCATCAAAACCATCGATAATATGACAGCTGAAAAAGAAAAAGAACTCTTGGCCGTATAAGTTGGCAGGAAGAGTCCCATGCTTTTTCAATCCATTAGAAATAGTGAGTCAATCCAGATGTGGGTTGGCTTTCTTTTAGAAAGAAGTATATGAATACATTACTAGCAACCTTTGTCACTGGTTTGGTGACAGATGAAAATGAGGATTTTTATTTTGTGCAAAAGGATGGTCAGACCTTTGCTCTCTCAAAGGAAGAGGGGGCATTCCAACTGGGTCAGGCTGTCACAGGTTTTGCCTATTCGGACATGAAGCAGCGCCTGCGCCTGACCACCAAGCCTGTTAGCGCAACTCAGACTGATTTTGGCTGGGGGATTGTTACTGAAGTTCGGAAAGACCTAGGTGTCTTTTTGGACACGGGCCTTCCAGATAAGGAAGTGGTGGTTTCACTGGATATTTTGCCAGAACTAAAGGAACTTTGGCCGAAAAAAGGGGACCAACTCTATGTCCGCTACCATGTGGATAAAAAGGATCGTATCTGGGCTTCCCCTGCCTTTCCGGAGGATTTCCAGAAGCTGGCTGGTCCTGCCTATGACAACATGCAGAACCAGGAATTGCGGGCCATTGTCTATCGTTTGAAACTGAATGGCACCTTTGTCTATCTGCCAGACAATAATATGCTAGGCTTCATTCATCCCAGTGAGCGCTATGCGGAGCCGCGTTTGGGCCAAGAAGTGATAGCCCGTGTCATTGGCTACCGTGCGGTGGATCGAACACTTAACCTATCTTTGAAACCCCGTTCCTTTGAGATGCTGGAAAATGATGCCCAGATGATATTAACCTATCTGGAGAGCAATGGAGGCTTTATGACCCTCAATGACAAGTCTGCTCCAGAAGACATCAAGGCCACTTTTGGTATTTCTAAGGGGCAATTCAAAAAAGCCCTAGGTGGGCTGATGAAGGCCAAGAAAATCAAGCAAGATGAACTGGGAACAGAACTAATCGGATAAGGGTTCAGATGGGAGGTTGGCAATGACTTTATGGCTTCAAGTGACCATGGTCGGCCTCGTGATGAGTCTGTTGTTTAATGGGGCAGTGGCCAAGCTCTGGCTGGCTTATCCAAGGGCGGTAGTCTCTATGCTGCCCAAACCAATCCAAGAACTTGCTCCTCAGGCTACTGTTGATCAGCGAAAGACTATCAGATGGAGGTTGCTGTGGATCTACCTGTTGACAGTTGGTATAGGCTTGGTAACGACAGCTTTTCTGCCTATTAGAGGCTTTCTTCCGCTTTTTATAACCGGCTATTGGCAGATGTTTTTGGTCAACTTGGGTGATCTGATTGGTCTGGATTGGCTCTTTCGTCAGAAAAACCTTCCTCGGCTGATGATTCCTGGAACAGAAGACTGTCCAGCCTGGCAGACCGAGAGCTGGATGCTTCATCTGGGCCTGCCAGAACACCTATTGCTCTGGCCCTTGATAGTTTGTCCTCTTGTAGGTCTACTCTATCAAGTCTTGTACTTTTTAACTAAACAATGAAGGAGCGATATGCTAATCGAAGTAGGCACTTTTGAAGACTATCTGGCTGCCTTGCCAGACCAGCGCAAGGAAGCAGTGGAGCGGCTGCATCAGGAGATTCTGAATCAGCTGCCATCTGGTTTTGAGGTCGGAGTAATGGGTGGCATGATCAACTACTATGTTCCCCTGTCCGCCTATCCTGCTGGCTATCATTGTACTCCAGGTGAACCCCTGCCTTTTCTGGCCTTGGCTTCTCAAAAAAATCATATTGCCCTCTACCATATGGGACTCTATATGGATGAGGAATTAGCGACTTGGTTCGCCAAGGAATACCAAAAGCAGGTACCCACCAAGCTGGATATGGGCAAGTCCTGCATCCGCATGAAAAATTCCAAGCATATTCCCTACGCCTTGATTGGCGACTTGGTCGGGAAGATGACCATGGAGCGCTATATTGAGCTCTACGAAAAACAGCATGTTAGAAAGTAAGAAAATGAGAAGAAGTTTTTATGCTTGGCTGATGACTCAGCGCAATCCCAAATCCAATGAGCCTGTTGCTATTTTGGCCGATTTGGCTTTTGAGGATTTAAGCTTTCCAAAACATACAGATGATTTTGATGAGGTGAGCCGATACTTGGAAGATGGGGCCAGTTTCTCCTTCGACCTGGGGCAGTTTGATCGGATTTGGGAGGAGTATGTGGGGCATTGAAGTGATTCAATGCTCTTTTTTGATAGTGGATATCAAAGGATGTTCCCATCAGAGGAATCAGATGTTGGTTTGTTTGGAGAACCTGTAACTTTTGTTGGAGCAGGAGTTCACAGATGGTATGGAATTTTTTCCTGTCGCTGACTGGCTCACGAATATAGACTTTTCCTCCGTTTTTGAGAAGTTTGATCAGATGGGGGATGACTTTTTCCAACTCAGGATAGGGAAGGTCGTGAAGGACGAAGTGGGCATATATGATATCAAACTGCTCTGAGGGATCAAGGTGATAAATGTCATCGTTGAAATAGGTGATATTTTTATACTTGGCCAGATGATTTCGGCACTCTACCTGCCAAATGCTAGAAATATCTGCACAGGTTAGCTGGCCGCTTGTTAATTTGGGGGCAATCCATTTTGCCACAGTTCCATAGCCACTGCCAAAATCTAGGACCTTCTCATGCCCTTGCAAGCTGATGGAATCAGCAAAGGAGCGGTAGATGGTCTTAGCTGGAGTATGGAGAAAAAATTTTGTGAGGGCAATTTCTCTTTTAGAAGGCTCGTGTTTCATAGCTAGCCTCTTTTCCAAAAGTTGGGCAGAAAGCGATTGGTGACCTTCATGTATTGATGGTAGGCATCGCCAAATTCGGCCAGCATATCGGCTTCTTCTTTCTTGGCTAAGCGAAGGTAGAGGATAACTAGGATGGGGTACATGATGAGAAGAGGCAGAGTGGCCCACTCAAAGAGCATGCCCAGGGTCATGAGTAAAAAGCCTGTGTACTGTGGATGGCGGATGTATTTATAGATGCCACCGGTAACCAGCTTGCCTTGTCCTTCTTTGTGGCGCCAGTAGTCCTGATAAATTTGTTTCCAACCCAGGATGATAATGATACCGCCAATAATATTTAAGACAATACAGATATACATGCCGCTATGTCCGATATAGGCATTTAAGGTGTGGCCCCAGAGGATGCCATCAGGCAGGTTGCGTCCCAACATCCAGCTGATGATGTACATGCTCATGGGGATGCCAAACATTTCGAGAGCATAGGCTAGGATGAAGGCCATATAAGCTGTGGCTGGCTTTCTCTGGCTTTTTTTGTAAAAGGGAATAAAGAGTAGGAAGAGACTGTAAATGAGTATCCAGAGGATAACTCCAAACCAGTTTCCGTAATGAGATAAGGCTGTGTCTTGCATGGTAATGACCTCCTTTTGCAAATTTTGACCATCGGTCAACTTTTTTCAATTAGAGTATAGCATGTTTTTGACCGTTGGTCAAATGTTTTTGTGTTTCGTTGAAAATATGCTATAATCAGATTAGAAAAAGGAGAAAAACATGGACAAGCGAACACTGATTTTAGATGCCTTGTTGGACTTAATTCGAGCAGATAAGGGAGCCTCCTGTACCATCAGCGATATTGCCAAGCAGGCTGGTATAGCCAAGGGTGGAATCTATTATTATTTTTCATCCAAGGAAGAAATCATGGACGCCTTGGTGGAGCGCAGTTATGGTCAGGTGATTGAACATTGTCAGGTGACCATCGAGCATGCGGAACTTTCAGCCCTTCCTAAGCTAGCTCTGCTTTTTAAGAGTTATTATACTTCGTCGGTGGAGCATTCGCTGGATCATTACCTGCACGAATCCCAAAATGCCTACAGCCATCAGCAGTCCTTGGTTTTTCTGCTGACCAGGCTGACCCCCATTGTCACTTCGATTATCGAGCAAGGAATAGAAGAGGGAGTCTTTACCACCTCCTTCCCTCAGGAAGTTGCTGAAATCATCCTAGCAGATCTCTGTTTTGTCTTTGATCAAGGACTTTTTGCTTGGTCAAAGAAGGATTTTGAAAAAAAGTTAGTGGCCCTAGCTGATTTTTTGGAAAAAGTCTTATCAGCTCCAAAGGGTTCCTTTGCCTTCCTTCACAACGATCCCTTGTAATAGAAAAAATACGAAAATTTTATGTTTTCTAAAATTTTTATTGTGGTGAGAAGGTAAATTGGTGGACTTTAGAAAATTTGAGGCCTCAAATCGAAAGTCAGTAAAAATCACGTTTTTTCAGGATTCACTCTTTTTCGCCTTAAAACTGTTATCCAAGTCCAACATAAGGGTAATCTATTTTACATATTCTTGTAATACTCGCTTGTTAAAGTAAAAACTAAGTAATGTATATTGCGCACAATCAATTGAAAAAAGGAGTTTAGAAAATGCAAAAAAAGAAGGCAAAAAAATATGCAGGTTTGAGAGATGAGCAGTTTTCACTGGTTGAACATTATGCTCGTCAGCATGGAATTAATAGCAAATTCCTCCTTGTTTTCACATGGATTTACAACAATCCAGAAGGGATTACTCAGGAATTTATTTGCAAGCGGACCTATTCCAGCAAGCAGGTCATTCAGTCCATCGTCAAAAATCACATGAGGAAGGGTTGGCTCTATCTGGAAGCTATTCCAAATGATAAGCGCAGAAAATTGATTCGAATGACCGAGCTTGGCGCAAAAGAGATTGCTGCTCTGGTGGAACCTCTGAATGTTTTTGAGGCTAAAGCTATGTCAGCCTTGACCAAGGAACAGCAAAAGGCATTTTTGGAAGCGACACAGATTTTCACGGAAACCTTCAAGGAGCTTATCGAAAGCTACCGAGTAGGAAGCTAAGTTGACCTACTGAGAATAAGTATTTTCATCACGCTTTGCGTGATTTTTTGTTGCAAATAAGCTATAATGAAGCTAATCCAATGAAAGTATGAGGTCCTCTATTTGCAAGACTATTCTGTTGAAATCACCCTACACCATCCTGATGATGTGGTAGCCCTCTTTGGCTCCAATGAGCGCCATCTGCGCCTAATTGAAGAAAATTTGGGGGTTATTATCCATGCGCGGACTGAGCGCGTGCAGATTTTAGGGGACAATGAGGAGGCTGTTGAAGTGGCTCGTCTAGCCCTTCAAGCTCTTCTGGTCCTTGTCGGTCGAGGCATGGTGGTCAACACTTCCGATGTGGTGACGGCTCTTTCCATGGCTCAAAACGGCACCATTGATAAGTTCGTAGCCCTTTATGAAGAAGAAATTATCAAGGACAACTCTGGAAAACCGATCCGGGTCAAAACGCTGGGTCAAAAAGTTTATGTGGACAGCGTCAAGCACCATGATGTGGTTTTTGGTATCGGTCCAGCGGGAACAGGAAAGACCTTCTTAGCCGTGACCCTAGCCGTGACAGCTCTCAAGCGTGGGCAGGTCAAGCGAATTATCCTAACCAGACCTGCGGTCGAGGCTGGAGAAAGTTTAGGCTTTTTGCCGGGAGACCTCAAGGAAAAGGTGGACCCTTATCTTCGTCCTGTCTATGATGCCCTCTTCCAAATTTTAGGCAAGGAGCAGACGACTCGCCTTATGGAGCGGGAAATCATTGAGATTGCTCCCTTAGCCTATATGCGGGGCAGAACACTAGATGATGCCTTCGTCATCTTAGATGAAGCGCAAAATACCACTATTATGCAGATGAAGATGTTCTTGACACGTTTGGGCTTTAATTCCAAGATGATTGTCAATGGGGATATCAGCCAGATTGACCTGCCAAGAAATGTCAAATCAGGCCTTATTGATGCCATCGAAAAATTACAGCATATCAAGCAGATTGACTTTGTCTATCTGTCTGCCAAGGATGTGGTTCGCCATCCAGTCGTTGCTGAAATTATCAATGCCTACGAACGGGAGCAAGATATAGAATAAGTAGCTCCGTTAGGGGCTTTTTAAGAAGAAGGGAACAAGAATGGATGAAGTGACCCAAGCCATCATGCAAGATCCTGAGAATCAGCAGTATAGTCTAGGTGGAATTGAACCCTTGTTTTCTGCACCGAAGACAGCTAAAATAGTCATTGTCGGTCAGGCGCCAGGACTGGTTGCTCAGGAGACTCGTCTTTTTTGGAATGACCGCAGTGGAGAGCGCTTGAGAGATTGGATGGGAGTGGAACGGCAAACTTTTTATGACTCTGGACTTTTTGCGGTCTTACCTATGGATTTTTACTATCCTGGAAAGGGAAAGTCGGGTGATTTGCCCCCACGTAAGGATTTTGCAAAAAAATGGCATCCGGTCTTACTTGAAAAACTGCTACAGGTAGAGCTCTTTTTGTTAGTGGGCTCCTATGCGCAAAACTATTATTTGGGGCAACAGATGCAGAAAAACTTGACGGAGACGGTCAAGCATTTTCAGGAATATTTGCCCAAGTATTTTCCACTTGTCCATCCCTCTCCTCGTAACCAACTATGGTTAGCAAAGAATCCTTGGTTTGAAGAGGAGGTGGTACCTGTTTTGCAGGCAGAGATTGCTAGGATTTTGGCAGGATAGAGTTTGAATGCAGATAGGAGGAAGCAAGTGGTATCAAGTAAGGTATATTTGGATTTTGTATTAGAACAGTTATCGGGCTTGGATGGGGTGACCTATCGCGCTATGATGGGGAAGCACATCCTATACTATCATGGTAAGGTTGTAGGTGGCATTTACGGTAATCGTTTTTTGTTAAAACCCGTGCAAGCGGTGCTGGACAGAATTTCTCAGCCTCATTATGAGTTGCCTTATGAGGGGGCTAAAGATATGATTTTAGTGGGGGGAGCTGGATGATCGGGAATTTTTGGCAGATTTATTGATGAACATGTATAACCAACTGCTAGCGCCAATGACAAGAAAAAAATAGACTGAAGGCACTAAGATTTTTCCCATACGAAAAAACTTATGCTAAAATGTTGGTAAAAATGAAAGTTCAAGGGAGGTCCTTATGACAGATTTGGCAAAGTTACAAAATGGCTCAGATATTCGGGGTATCGCCATTGCTACAGATGAGTTAGCGGTCAATTTGACAGAAGATGCGGTCAAACAAATCGCTTCAGGTTTGGTCAACTGGTTGCGCCAAGACCATGAAGATGCCTATCAGGCTGGGGATTTGACCATTGGTGTGGGACGGGACAGCCGCCTCAGTGGCCCGCTCTTGGCCCTGACCTTGATGGAAGCCCTGGTCACCCAAGGGGTCAAGGTCATTGATTTCGGGTTGGCAACAACTCCAGCTATGTTTATGGCCACTCAGTATGAAGAGTTTTCCTGCCATGCTGGGATTATGATTACAGCCAGTCACCTGCCATATTACTTCAATGGTATCAAGATTTTTAGCCAAAAAGGCGGGGCGGAGCATGAGGATATCGACTTCATTTTAGAGAAAACCAGTCCAAGCTCAAACGGGAAGATTGGTTCATTGACGTCATCAGATATTATCACTCCTTACTCAGCTGACTTGGTTGGAAAAATCCGCCAAGGTTCTGGACTAGCAGATGAAAAACCTCTGGCGGGAATGAAGATTATTGTGGATGCTGGGAATGGAGCTGGAGGTTTCTTTGCCAGTGAGGTTCTGGAAGTGCTGGGAGCAGATACCAGTGGCTCACAATTTTTGGATCCGGACGGAACCTTCCCCAATCACATTCCAAATCCCGACAATAAGGAAGCTATGGCCAGCATTCAGGCAGCTGTCTTGGCCAACCAGGCAGATTTGGGCATCATTTTTGATACGGATGTGGACCGGGCAGCAGTGGTGACCAGCAAGGGAGAGATACTCAACCGCAACAACCTGATTGCCATCCTCAGCAAAATCGTGCTGGCGGAGCATCCAGGAACCAGCATTGTAACCAATTCCCCAACCTCTGACCACCTCAAGGACTTTATTGAAAAATTGGGCGGCAAACAAATCCGTTACATTTCAGGCTACCGCAATGTCATCAACCGGGCCATCGCTGCTAATGAAGCAGGTGTGGATTGCCAGCTGGCTATTGAAACCAGTGGCCATGCGGCCTTCAAGGAAAATTATTTCCTGGATGATGGAACCTATGCAGCTGCAAAAATCCTTATGTTACTGCCACAATTAGCCCAAAAAGGCCAAAAAGTAGATGATTTAATTGCTGACTTGAAACAGCCAGTCGAGACCCAGGAGGTCCGCTTCAAACTGGAAAGAGAGGATTTCAAGGCCCTTGGTCGCCAAGTCATTGCAGGCTTGAAAGACTATCCCGTTACCGGCTGGTCCTTTAATCCGGAGAATGAGGAGGGCATCCGCTTCATCCTGTCAGAACCATTTGGTCGGGGCTGGTTCCTGCTTCGTCTCAGTCTCCATGAGCCCCTCTTGGTATTGCAGATTGAGAATGACCTGCCAAACTTTATGCCTGCGGTTCTCGAGACCTTGCATACCTTCCTCTCCAACTACCCAGATGTCAATCAGGACAAGTTGTTAGAACTCCTTAAAAAATAGAAAAAGAAGCAGCCGATTTTGGTTGCTTCTTCTGTATCATCAAATCATTTCCAAGATGTCTTGGTATTCTTTCCCCAGTCCTTGGGCGACAGGCTGGTTGGTAATCTGTCCCTTGTAGGTTGTGACACCTTGCAGGAGACCATCGTCATCCTGGATGGCTTTCTTAAAGCCTTTGTTGGCCAAATCGAGGATGTAAGGGAGGGTGACATTGGTCAGGGCTAGGGTAGAAGTTCGTGCGACAGCGCCTGGGATGTTAGCCACAGCGTAGTGGAGGACACCGTATTTCTCATAGACAGGCTCATCATGGGTGGTCACCTTGTCGGCAGTGGCAATAACTCCACCCTGATCGACCGCCACGTCTACAATGACGGAACCTGGACGCATGGCTTGAACCATTTCATCGGTGACCAATTTTGGTGCCTTGGCTCCTGGGATGAGGACGGCTCCAACCACCAAGTCAGCTTCCTTGACCGCTTGCGCAATGTTGAAGGGATTGGACATGAGGGTTTGGATTTGGTTGCCAAAGATGTCTTCTAGGTCGGCCAAACGCTTGGCTGAGATATCCAGGATGGTCACCTTTGCTCCAAGACCAAGGGCCACACGGGCTGCCTGGGTTCCAACGACCCCTCCCCCAATAATAGCGATATTGCCTTTTGGTACTCCTGGAACGCCCCCGAGGAGGACACCTGAACCGCCTTCTTGTTTGGTCAAGAAGTGGGCACCGATTTGGACCGCCATCCGGCCAGCAACTTCGCTCATTGGAATCAGGAGGGGAAGTTGACCATATTGATTGCGGACTGTTTCATAGGCGATGCCTGTGGTTTTTGCAGCCAGCATGGCATCAGCTAGAGCTGGTGCAGGTGCCATATGCAGGTAGGTAAAGAGCAGGAGGTCTTCTCTTAAGAAGCCATATTCTGCTTCAAGAGGTTCCTTAACCTTGACCACCATTTGGGCAGACCAGGCTTCTTGGGCAGTGGCTACAATCTGCGCTCCTTGCTCTTGGTAGTCAGCATCTAGAAAACCAGATCCCAAACCAGCATTGGTTTCAATCAGGACAGTGTGTCCAGCCTGAACCAAAGCATAAACACCAGCTGGTGTCAGGGCAACACGGTTTTCGTGGTTTTTAATTTCTTTTGGAATACCAATAATCATAGGCTTACCTCGACTTTCTTTTCTGTTTCTATTCTAAAAAAAATGACTAAAAATTGCAAGTAGAGACTAGGAGGACAAATTTCAATTTTCTTAAGAAAAAATGATTGACAAATGCAAATGATATGGTACAATTATATGGTATTGCTGGTTTAGCTCAGTAGGCAGAGCGCATCCATGGTAAGGATGAGGTCGCCGGTTCGATCCCGGCAACTAGCATATCATTTAATCCTGCTTTGGCAGGATTTTTTTCTTTTTCAAAAATGCCTTGACATGAAAGTATTTTGTGATAGAATAGACAATGGTAATAGAAATGAACATGGCCTACGAGCTGTGCAAAAATGATGAGCTTTCTCATTTGCGGGAATATTTCGTCCATCTTTCGCCGTAGATGTCTGACTTCTCTCCGTCCTTGCGGACTGTGAGAAACCTAGTCATCTTGGCGTGGGTGCGTCAACGAAATCAGAGATTTCTGACTTACCGCATATTTTTGCTGTGTGTCGCTCATGCCTTTGTATCTTAATGAAAGGAGAATGTTATATCATGAACAAAACTGTGGTATCATCTGTTTTATTTTTTGCTTGTCTCCTTTCTAAGCAGCCGGATTAGTTGTTTTTCTGATACGATAAATGATGTAATTGGAAGCCCATGGTAAGGAGTAGGTAGACTGTGGGCTTTTTTGTGTGCTTTTTTGCGAGAGAGAAAGAGGAATATTTTGTTTGCACTAGTTTTAGATTATGTTAGAAAGAATAGATGGACTTATCTCCTGGTGGCGGTCAGTCTGATTGTTTATGATGCCACGCTGGTTATTCCCACCCAGGTGGTGCAGCGTTTGGTGGATGCCATTACCAAGCAGAGTTTGACGGAAGCAGGGTTGTTTTCGACGATTGGCTTTCTGATTTTGGCCACCCTGGTCAATTACGGGTCGGCCTTTATCTGGCATCTCAAGCTTTTTCAGCAGTCCATTCATTTTAAGTTTGATATGCAGCAGCGGGCCTTTCATAAGCTGGTGGCCATGCGGACACCTTTCTATGAAAAATTCCGTTCGGGCGATATGATGACCCGGTTTTCAACGGATGTGGAAATGCTCCAGGATATGGTGGGCTATGGGCTCATGATCATCCTTTATGCGGGTGGCATGATTGCTTTTGTGATTCCAGTTATGTTTCTGATTTCTTGGGAGATTTCTCTGGTGGGGATGATTCCGATTGTCATCATGACCTTCGGGACCTACAAGGTGTCTCAACCCTTGGAAACCAAGGTGGATGAGGCTAGGGATGCCATTTCGGAGCTCAGCAATGAGGTTCTGGAAACGGTGGAAGGGATCCGAGTGATTCGGGCTTATAGCAAGAAGGACCAACTGTCTAGTCGTTTTGCTAAGAAGACTGCGGCCTTGTCCGCTCGCTGGAACGATATTGCCCGCTATCGTGCCCTTTACATGCCCATGTATAGCCTCATGCTGGGGCTGAGTACGGTCCTGATTTTGGGGTCGGGCCTTTACTTCATGGAGACTGGCCAGGTTAGTCTCGGCCAAGTGGTGGCCCTCCAGCTCTATGTTGTTTCCCTGGTGGAGCCCTTTGCCATGCTGTCTGACTTTATCCTGGTCTATCAGACCGGGAAGACTTCCTTCGGTAAGCTCCAAGAACTGATTGAGACTGGGGATGATATGGAAGAAGATGGCAGAAAGGACTTGGACCATCTGCGAGAGATTCGTCTGGAAGATTACAGCTTCTCTTATGCTCAGGCTTCCCAGCCTAGTTTGAAGCATATCAGCCTGACCTTGAAAGCAGGTCAGACCCTGGGGCTTGTCGGCAAGACAGGGGCAGGTAAGACCAGCTTGGTCCGGCAATTCCTGCGCCAATACCCAGTTGGTGAAGGGACATTCACCATCAACGGTCGGCCGATTACAGACTATTCTCGTAAATCCCTGGAAGCCTTGATTGGCTATGTCCCACAGGAACATGTCCTCTTTTCACGGACGGTTTGGGAAAATATTGCCATGGGCAAGGTCCAAGCCGATCAGGAAGAGATAAAGCAGGCTATTTCGACGGCGGCCTTTGAAGAGGATGTGGAGCGGATGGCAGATGGCCTAGATACGACCATTGGCGAGCGGGGAGTTTCCATTTCTGGTGGGCAAAAGCAGCGGATTTCTATTGCGCGTGCTTTTATCAGAGAGCCTGAACTCCTGATATTGGATGATTCTCTGTCGGCCGTCGATGCTAGAACCGAGCGCCAGATTATCCAAAATATCCAGCAGGAACGCGCTGGAAAAACCAACATCATCGTGACCCATCGTCTGTCAGCAGTCCACCATGCCGATTGGGTCCTGGTCTTGGATGAGGGCCGCATCATCGAGGAAGGGACCCCAGACCAATTACTGGCCCAGGAAGGCTGGTACTATCAACAATACCAGCGGCAACAAGCTCAAGGAGAGGAGGAATAAGATGTCTGTTATTTTATCATTGGTGAAAGAAATCAAGCATGTCAAGGATCTTTTTGTAGCAGGCCTGGTCCTCCTCTTGTTGGCCACGGCCGGTGCTCAGCTAGCCCCCCTCATCTTACAACATCTGATTGACCAGAATTTGACAGATGTGTCCAAGGGACTGGTCTTGGACCAAGGCGATTTTTTGACCAAATTGTCTATCTTTATCGGTCTGCTGGCCCTGGCTGGACTCTTGCGCTACGGTTCCTTTCGGGTCCTCATGGCCTGTGCTAATCAGGTGGCGACTAACTTGCGCAACCGGGCCTATGCTGTTATGCAGCGCCTGCCCATTTCCTACTTTGACGACAAGCCGGCCGGTAAGATTGCGACCCGCATTGTCAATGACACGGAAACCTTGCGCAATCAGTTTTACAATACCCTTTTGTCACAGGTCTTCATTACCCTGGTTCAGGTCGTCTTTATCTATGCCGTTCTGATGACGCTTGACTGGAAGGTGGGGCTGGCTTTGCTCTTGCTGATGCCTCTCTTTTACGGCCTGCAAGTCCTCTACAAGAAGGCGACAGACAAGCCCATGAAGGACTTTTACGATGCCAGAAGTGAGGTTAATACCCTGGTCAATGAGACCATGAATGGTTCCAGCATTATCCAGCTCTACCATCAGGAGGAAAGTGTTCTCCAGCAGTTTGATCAGGTGGCTGGTCAGATGCGGGCAGCGGATGACCGGATTGTCTTGGTAGACTCGGCTGCTTCGTGGACCTTGACAGAATTGCTCAAATACTCGGTTATTGCCAGTATTCTGGCCTTTATCGGTTATCAATTTTTAGCTGGAAATAGGGATGTGACAGCCGGTCGCCTCTTCCTCTATATCAATTATGTGACCACCCTTTTTGACTTGCTGGGGATGCTGGTGCGGCAGCTGCCCAATATTCAGCGGTCCCAGGCCACAGGGCGGAGGCTCTTGGAATTGTTAGACGAAGAACAGGAAGCAGATGCCCAAGCGGAACTCCAGGTGACGGCTGGTGTGGTGGATTTTGACCAGGTTAGTTTTGCCTATGACGGGAAAAACCGGGTCCTTAAAAATATCTCCATCCATGCCAAACAGGGGGAAACCGTGGCTCTGGTGGGGCACACTGGTTCTGGGAAATCTTCTATCATGAACCTGCTCTATCGCTTTTATGACCCCCAAGAGGGGAAAATCAGCATTGATGGCCAGGATATTTCTCAGTTTTCACGGGAGAGTGTCCGCAGTCAGATGGGGATTGTCCTTCAAGACCCCTATCTTTTCACAGGAACCATCACCTCCAATGTCGCGATGGACAAGGAAGACTATGGTCCAGAAGAAATCATCGCTGCCCTGGAAAAAGTGGGAGCTGGTGACATGTTGGCTAGGCTAGATAAAGGAATCGATGAGCCTGTTGTTGAAAAGGGAGCGGCCTTCTCCAGTGGGGAGCGGCAACTGATCGCCTTTGCCAGAACCTTGATAGCCAATCCAAAAATCCTGATTTTGGATGAAGCCACCTCCCATATTGACACGGAGACAGAGGAAATCATCCAAAGGGCCATGGAAGTGGTCAAGGAGGGCCGGACCACCTTTATCATCGCCCACCGCCTCTCCACCATTCAAAATGCTGACCAAATCCTGGTCCTAGATGCCGGCCAAATCATCGAACAAGGCACCCACGACCAACTCATGCAGCTGGATGGACGCTACGCTGAAATGCAGAAAATCCAGCAGAAGGTGTGAGGGGAAGTTCGTAGAACCGCTTTTTGATACTTTAAAATGTAATTTCTGTTTAAGATGAGAAATTTTGATATAATGAAAGAATGAAACCTTTTACTAAATGGACAGGCGGGAAGCGAAAACTTCTACCTCAATTATTGGCGCTGATGCCAGAACATTATAATACATATTATGAACCCTTTGTTGGTGGTGGGGCACTTTTTTTCGAACTTGCCCCAGAGAATGCCGTTATTAACGATTTTAATTCTGAACTTATCAATGCTTATCGACAAATCCAAGAAAGTCCGGTAGAGCTACTTGATTTATTGCGTGAGCACGAAAGAAATAATAGCAAGGACTATTATCTCAATATTAGGTCGGCAGATCGGGACGAGAGAATCATCAACATGACAAATGTTGAAAGAGCGGCCAGATTAATATATATGTTAAGGGTGAATTTTAATGGATTGTATAGAGTGAATGCAAAAAATCAATTTAATGTTCCCTATGGCAGATATCGAAACCCCAAAATAGTTGATGTTGATTTAATTCATGAACTTTCAGAGTATTTGAACGAAAACAACATTCAAATTTTAAATGAAGATTTTCAACAAGCAGTAGACGGTGCTGATGAAGGTGATTTTGTCTACTTTGATCCTCCCTATATTCCTTTGACCGAGACAAGTTCTTTTACCTCCTATACTCACGAGGGATTTTCGTATGAAGATCAGGTTCGCCTGCGAGATACCTTCATTGATTTGACTAATAGAGGAGTTCAAGTCATGCTTTCAAACTCTTCAAGTGATTTGGCAATAGAACTATATCAAGATTTTAACATCCATTATGTTGAAACAATGCGAACCAATGGTGCAACCAATGATAGCAGAGGAATAATTACAGAAATTATTGTGACAAACTATGACTAATTGCGAATATAAGTATGGGGGTGTTTTAATGACAAAACCATACTATCATAAAAATAAATCAATTTTAGTTCATGCAGATACTTTTGAGTTTTTGGAAAAAATGAAACCTGAAAGTATGGATATGATTTTTGCAGACCCACCGTACTTTTTAAGTAATGGTGGTTTTTCCAATTCAGGTGGAAAGGTTGTTTCTGTTAATAAAGGTGAATGGGATAAAGTTAATGGCTTAGAAGAGAAACATGAATTTAATCGTAGTTGGATTCGATTAGCAAAAAAAGTATTAAAGCCAAATGGTACAATCTGGATTTCAGGCAGTTTTCATAATATATACTCTGTCGGAATGGCATTAGAGCAGGAAGGTTTCAAAATATTAAATAATATTACTTGGCAAAAAACAAATCCTGCCCCGAACCTATCCTGTCGCTATTTCACTCATTCTACTGAAACAATTTTATGGGCCAGAAAAGACGACAAAAAGGCACGGCATTACTACAATTATGAACTGATGAAAGAAATCAATAACGGGAAGCAAATGAAAGATGTGTGGACCGGTGGGTTAACGTCAAAATCAGAAAAGTGGGCAGGTAAACATCCGACCCAAAAACCTGAATATCTTCTAGAGAGAATCATTCTAGCTTCAACTAAAGAAGGGGATTACATATTAGACCCATTTGTTGGTAGTGGAACAACTGGTGTTGTGGCCAAACGGCTCGGAAGAAAATTTATTGGAATAGATGCTGAGCGAGATTATTTAAAGATAGCTAAAATAAGATTGGAGGATGTTAGATGACTAAATATATTGAAATTACAACCAATTTTTCAAACGAAGGTACTAGAAATGAGGTAAGAATGAGGATTGTTGAGCGATTTTCCCAAGAATTACCTGGATCTGGAAAAGATGATAAGGCATCTAGATATAAATACTATGTTGAAACATTAAGCGATGGAAACAGAGTATATCTTCAAAGGCCAGCAAATCTCCATAACGGTTTTGATTTCTTAGTTTGTGTTGAGAATATGAACTATGCACCTGAGGACAAGAGAAAAAGAAATTATCCAAAACATGAAGATTTAGAAAATGATCTACTTCAAAAAAGACTAGAGTCTCCTCAGAAATATAAGAAATTGTATTCATTATTGGAGCAAATATTTCATTGTCAAAATGTGGAAGATATTGAAATGACCAGAATCCAATTTGATTCAGGATTACCTGTTGATCATATTCTTAAAACAATAAAATGGCTTTTTATAGAACAAGATATTCGATATTGGAATTACTCTGGTCGCAGCATGACTTGGGGAATCGTTCCTAAACCGTAATTTTAACAGTTAACTTTTCAAAATAAATTAACAATACCGTTTATAGTTTTTTCATAGCCTTAATAACAAGAGGAATATTGATGTTAAATTTTAGAATTTATATAGATTCATCAGCCGAAGACCGATTAGCAATCTTTCTATCAACGCTTTCCGTGACAAATCGTACACCTGAATATTATGTCAACTGGGAAAAGGTTGAGCGGGAAACAAAACAATTTGAACTTGAACTTCATACGCTTAACTATTTGATTGGGAAAACGAATATTTATGATGAGGCACTTAGGTTATTTTCAAAACAACCAGAATTGTTGAGAGTTATTCCAACTTTGATTGCTAGTCGTGATAAGATTTTGGATATTTTGTCTATCAATGACCAAGATGAAATGTCTTTTGATCAACTTAATTTTACTAAAATTGATACTCTCAGAATTCAAGATTATGTTGATTTTGTTGAACAAGCGGGATTATTGGATTTCCTGCAAAGCAAAGCGAATCGTTCCTTGGTTGACTACGTTTACGGCGTTGAAGCAGGGTTAGACAGTAACGCTCGAAAGAATCGTAGTGGAACCACGATGGAAGGTATTCTGGAGCGTCATGTGGCTAAAATTTGTCAAGAATTGTCCTTGGAATACAAAGCACAAGCAACTGCTCCTTTTATTAAGGAGAATTGGGGCATCACAGTTCCAGTAGATAAGTCAGAGCGTCGATTTGATGTGGCCGTTTTTTCTAAACATAGACACAAACTATGGCTTATTGAAACAAACTATTACGGTGGCGGTGGCAGTAAGTTAAAAGCCGTTGCTGGCGAATTTACGGAATTAAGCCAGTTTGTAGTGGCTTCTCCAGATGATGTTGAATTTGTTTGGGTGACTGATGGACAAGGTTGGAAGACAGCTCATCTTCCTTTGTCAGAAGCTTTTGGACATATTCCAAATGTATTTAACTTAGAAATGTTAAAGCAGGGATTTTTGTTTGAATTGTTTCGGTGAGACTTATGCTACAATATCCCTATGAAAGCAGTTATTTTTGATTTGGACGATACCTTGTATAATCAGCTTCAGCCTTTTGAGCGGGCGGTTGGTCAGTTTATGGACTTGGAGGAGGGGGAGTTGGAGGCTCTCTATCTGGCTTTTCGCTACCGGGCGGATGAGGTGTTTGAGGATTCGGTTAAGGGTGTTTTGTCCATGAGGGACATGCATACCTATCGGATGAAGGCGGCCTTTTCGGACAGAGGGCTGAGAATTTCCAATGAAGAGGCCTATGCCATCCAGGAAGCCTATGCCTACCAGCAGGGGCATTTGGACTTGACGGCGGGCAGTCAGCAAGTCTTTTCCTTTTGTCAGGAAAAGGGTTTGGCCCTGGGCTTGATTACAAACGGCCCTCATCTTCATCAGCTCAAGAAGATTCAGGCCTTAGGCCTCCATGATTGGATTCCGGAAGAGTTGACCATTATCTCTGGTCAGGTTGGTATGACCAAGCCTGCTGAGGGGATTTTTAGGCTCATGGAAAAGCGGCTCAATTTACCACCAGAAGACATCTGCTATGTGGGAGATTCTTTTGAAAATGATGTGGTCGGAGCCAAGGCAGCAGGCTGGAAAGCTGTCTGGTATAACCATCGTGGGCGTAAGGTGGACAATAGCTTTGTCAGCCCAGATGACACAGTCAAGGATTTTCAGGCGCTTCAAGACTGGTTGAAAGCTCAAATATGAAAAAGAGTCAAGGAAATTTGAACCGTACCCCAAAAGTTAGACAGACAAAATCTAACTTTTGGGGTGTTATTTTTATGAAATTGAGCTATGAAGATAAAATCAAAATCTATGAACTACGTCAAAGTGGCCAGTCTATCAAGACCTTGTCAAAACAGTTT
>NZ_JBHCHN010000062.1:0-6487 GCF_041802885.1 Streptococcus sp. | reverse complement strand
CTTGATAGAGGTGGACTCTTCTCACAGATTGAGGAGAGTCCTTAAGGTCTTTAAAATCGCATTCTCCATTCGTAGATAAGCATTCTGTTCCTCAAGGGTCATCTCCTCTAAATTCCTAGTTTTGGGACGACCAGTGGACTTCCTACCTCGTAAATCTTGGGTAAGTAAAGCAGGGTCTTCTCGGTATTTTCTTGTCCAAGTTAGAACCTGGCTGTCTGATTTTAACCCATATTTTTTGACAATAGAAGTCATCCCTCCGCTCTTTCCGCTGAGGTAGTCTTCCACTACCTGTATTTTGAACTCGGGTGGATATTTGGTGAACTTGCTTCCTTTTTTGGCCATGAGAAAAGAACCTCCTTATAAGAACAGTATACAACTTTTTTACACTGTCCATTATAAGTGGTTCTTTTCAATTTGAACTCATTTTTTTGTTTTAAAAGTCCACCGCATCTGCGCGTCCAGGAGCATTTCCTACGAAGTATCCAGTCTTACAGTTGATAGAGAAGAGATAGGTACCATCTGACTTGAAGAGGTTATAGTAACCGCGGCCGTTGATGATGTTGACTTTCTCTAGGTAATAGTCATTTCCTGAGATATGACCACGTTCCTTAGCGATGGCAATGATTTTTTCCAAGATACCTGGGTTAAAGACCCAAGCTTCGTTATTGACATCATCAATTGCTGCTTGATTATAGGGTACGCGACTGAGTTCGCGCTGGAGTTTCACATTGGCAGGAATTTCCATACCATAGACAACACCAGCAACATTGACCCAACCTGGATTTGATGACGGCGCTGATACACCTGGTGTTTCAACTGGCGTTGTTGGTGCTGGCGTTGGAGTAGTTGCCTGTCCTGTATCAGCAGGACTGGTAGCATTCCCACCTGATTGTCCTTGACCTTGAGCTTGTCCCTGATTCTGACTTTGACCCTGAGCCTGGTTAGCTGAAGAGGCTGGCTTTTGAGTTTGCCCCATCTTGATAGCAGAAGCCAATAAGGCATCTAGTGTTGAAAGTCCCGTTGAAACGCTCTTAAAACTCGCGCCTGATTTGACATTGGCAGTCGTATCCAACTCACCATCAACAATGGCTGGTTTGTCAAATTTACTGTTAATATCCTTGATGGCATTGATGGCTTTCTCCAAAACATCGTATTTAGCCTTCGCCGCCTTGTAGCCAGATTTAGATGTCCCAATCTTATCGAGAGCTGCTTTCAGTTGGTCCAGTTTATCGAATTCACTATTCTTTAACTTGGTTTGGCTACCATCTGTAAAGAAACTTGCATATAATTTTTCAAAAGCTGCTACATTTGCATCTGTAGAGCTGGATGAACTTGTTTTACTACTTGAAGAAGATGATTTTGTCTGACCTCCGCCGTTCATATTGTTCATCCATAGAAAGGCAGTCGCAAGAATTGCCACAAAACTCGCTGTCAGACCAAGCCAAATCAGCATTTTTTTCTTGCCTGATTTTTCTGAATCTGACAGGTCATCCTCATACTCATCTTCAAAGTCTGTCATTGGAGCAGTTGGTGGGATATTATCTACTTCTACTGGCTCGCTAGTCTGAACTTTATGAATCTGCAAATCTGCATCTGCATTTGCTTGTTCTTCTGTTGCGGCAATGATTTGCGCCATTTCTGCTGGTTGAAGAGCAACCCTGGTTTCCTCAAGCATTTCGTCAGAGATAGCCGGCGCATTAGCGAGAGTTTCAAATTTTTCTGCTTCAATATCTTCTCGGTGCTGCTTGATATAGCGGTCCAGAATATTATCATCTTCCTCGACTCCGTCCTTGATATCCTGCTGCTTGCGAACGACCTGTCCGACCGTCATTTCCTTGATTTCGTCAAGGCTTAAAATCTTCTCTTCTTCTGCTTGAGGTTGTCTCTGTTGGTCTGGCTGTTTCTTATTTGACACGTTTCTAGTCTCCTTCTGCTGGGATAGTTCGTTTAACTCTTTTTCCAAAAAATTGGTAAAGATCTACTTTTAAGGTTCCGTTATAGAGTTTGCGTTTTTTATCTGCCTGACGGCCAAAGCGCATTTCAAATTGTTCATCGCTAGTCAAAATAAATTTAGACCAGGTATCAAGCGGAGCAAAGGTTCCCCCCATTTCACGATACAGTTTAGCAATCGCATCATCATCCAAGAGTCGCTCACCGTAAGGTGGATTGGAAAGGATAACTCCATTTATCTTGTCCGTTTTTAAATCCTGCAGTCGCATCTGTTTGAAATGTATATCTGCTTCTACACCTGCTGCAAAGGCATTTTTCTTGGCGATATCAATCATGCGACTGTCGATGTCGAAACCTGAAATATCTAGTTGCATATCCTGAACAATCGCATTTTGGGCTTTTTGACGCGCTTGCTGGACAAGGGATTTGTCTACCCAATTCCATTCTTCAAAGGCAAAGGTTCGCTTGAGGCCTGGAGCAATCTTACGGGCCATCATGGCGGCTTCAATACAGAAGGTTCCCGAACCACAAGTTGGATCAATGAGAGGTTTATCTGGATACCAGTTGGTTAAAAGCAAGATAGCGGCAGCCATATTTTCCTTGATAGGGGCTCCTCCTTTTTCGACACGGTAGCCACGCTTGAAAAGACTGGACCCTGTGGTATCGATCATGACCGTTGCCTTATCCTTTAAGATAGACACTTCAATTTTAAATTCTGCTCCCGTTTCCTGTAAGGGAACTCCTTCTGGCCGATGGAAATGTTTCTGTAGTTTTTTAACGACTGCTTTTTTTGAAATCGCCTGAACACTGGGTTCATTGTGGAGTTTGGATTTGACACATTTAGCCTTGGAAATGGGAAACTTGCAGCCAAGCGGCAGATAGTTTTCCCAGTCCAAGCCATAGACCCCTTGAAAGAGTTCTTCAAAGGTGGAAGCTGGAAATTGGCCCACAATAATTTTAATGCGGTCTGCAGCTCTCAACCAGAGGTTACTCTGAATGATTGCTAAAAGGTCGCCATCAAAGCGGACACGCCCATTTTCTACCTGGCAATCGTAGCCTAGGTCACGAAGCTCACGCCCCACAACAGCTTCTAACCCTGCTGCCGCAGTCGCAATTAACTTAAATTTTGTTTTCATATTTTCTCGATTTCATGTGTCTAAGCTGCTATTACAAAGAAAAGTCTAGGTACTTTCGTCCTAGACTCTACCTATTATGCAATTTTCTATAAGCCATGTTTTGTTCCAGTGGTACTAGGTGCTACCACCTTCGATAATCATCTGTCTACTGCTCTTCGCAGTCAGGAAAGACCGTTCGTTTCCAGCTTTCCCATGCCCCGACCGAAATTTGGGTTGCTAGCTTGAGGGGTTTACCGCGTTCCACTTTCCACGTTTCCATGAAAACTTCGTCACTGTGGCACTTTCAGGTCTAGTTTGACATATCTTAAAAGACGTAGCCATTTCGACCGCCGTAACGTCTAAGACGTCCCTAGGCTTATGGATTCGCCTAGCACAAACACTACCAGCATCACAGCTAGTGCTAGCATGGACTTTCCTCATGGTATCATCTGCTGAACCATGCGATTATCCAAAAATTGCACGTTTATTCTTAATCTTGGGCAATCTGTTTGCCAAATACTTCCTTCTCCAGTCGATTCAAGCGACGCAAGATGTCAAAATTAGTTGCAGATGAGCTACGTTCTGTTCGCAACGTTTCTGTCTCTTCCGATACAGGAGCTGCCGCTGCCGCTTGAGGAGCGTTGATTGCCTGAGCTTTGAGGCGGGTAATTTCACCCTTCAATTCCTTGATAATCGCTTCATAGGCATCATAATCTTTCATAATCTGATCTAAGAAGTCGTTTACTTCATCCTGATCATATCCTCGGAATCCAATTTTAAAATCTTGTTCATAAATATCTTTTGTTGTAAATTTGATAGTCGCCATTTTTCTCTCCATATCTTAAAAGTCGCTACTTTCATTATATTAAAAAAAATAGGGAAAAATCAAGTTAAATTACTCATTTTTTTATAAAATTTTCAGCTATTTCATTTAAATCATCAAAGTTTAAACTTTTTACAGTATAACCTACTTGGATTAAAATTAGATTGTATAAATATTTCAAGTTTGTTTCATTTTCGTTATCGTAAAATAAATAGACCCCGTCTGTATTTTCCAGAAGAAAGTGATTATAATCCTTAAACTGACCTGGATTCTGGTAATGAGGAAAGGCATACTTGACAAAATCTGTTGACTTGAACTTGGCTAACTTGATCTGATTGGCTTCGTTCCAATGTTCGCCGTGATTGGCAAACGGAAAGATTGTTGCGGTCTGGAATTCGTAGGCTTCTGTCTTTAACTCTTCCAATACTTCCAAGGCCCAGTATTCAAAACCCAGATTTCCCGTAAAGACAAACCATTCTACACCTTCTTCAATCAAGCGGATGCAGTCTCTTCGAATGGCCTCCTTAATAATCGAAATCCTCGGATCCTTGTCCGAAAAAATCCCTAGGTCTGTGTGCCTGTATCCAGCTATCAAAACGCTCTCCATAGTCAATTCTTGTGCTCTTTTCTCATCTTGTGATATAATGTACTGATAGTATTTTATCAAGAAGGAGTTCTATGGTCAATTATCCTCACCAGGTTTCTAGAAAAACGCCAGAAACCAGTGTCAGGTCTGAAAAGAGAGAGGTCAACTTTGCCAATCGCGGGATGACCTTTGAAACAGCCATCAACGATAGCAACAACTATTACTTGGCTCATGGCAAGGCAGTTATCCATAAAAAGCCTACGCCGGTTCAGATCGTTAAGGTTGATTACCCCAAGCGGAGTCGAGCAAAGATTGTGGAAGCTTATTTCCGACATGCCTCTACAACCGATTATTCTGGAGTTTACAAGGGCTACTACATTGACTTTGAGGCCAAGGAAACTAGACAAAAAACGGCTATGCCCATGAAAAACTTTCACGCTCATCAGATTGAGCACATGGCCCAGGTTTTACAGCAACGAGGAATTTCCTTTGTGCTCCTTCACTTCTCAACATTGAAAGAAACCTATCTCTTACCTGCTAGGCCCTTGATTGATTTTTATCAAATTGATCAGGGAGGCAAGTCTATGCCTATTGACTATATTCGCCAGCATGGTTTTGAGATTAAGATGGGGGGCTATCCCAGTCTACCCTATCTGGACATCGTTGAAGAAAAATTATTAGGTGGTGACAATTTTGAAAAATGAAACCCTAAAAAAATACCTTATCATAGTGGCCAATGTCCTTCTTGCTGGTTTTATTCTGGCAACCTTGGCTGCTGCTGGCTTGGTCGCCTACTATATCAGTTCGGCCCCAGCCCTGACAGAAGAGGCGCTGACGGCCACTACTTCTAGTAAGATTTATGATAAGGATGGCGGTCTGATTGCAGACCTCGGAGCTGAAAAACGCTCCAATGCTAAGACCCAAGAAATCCCTACGGATCTCGTAAATGCCATTGTGGCGATTGAAGACCAACGATTCTTCAACCACCGAGGTGTCGATGTTATCCGGATTGCTGGTGCCTTTTTGAATAACTTAACCAGCGGTGGACTTCAAGGTGGTTCTACCTTGGATCAGCAGTTTATTAAGTTGACCTACTTCTCCACTTCGACTGAAGATCAGACCCTCAAACGGAAAATTCAAGAGGCTTGGCTGGCTATGCAGCTGGAACGCCGCAATACCAAGCAGGAAATCTTAACCTACTATGTCAATAAGGTCTACATGTCCAATGGTAACTATGGAATGAAGACAGCAGCTAGTGCTTATTATGGCAAAGAGTTAAAGGATTTATCCATTGCTCAGGCAGCTCTCTTGGCCGGCATGCCCCAGGCTCCAAATCAATACGATCCCTACACACAGCCCGAAGCTGCTCAGAGGCGTCGGGATATCGTTCTTGGGGAAATGTTGGATGAAAAATACATTACCAAAGAACAGTATGATACGGCCATCGCTACTCCTGTAACAGATGGACTTCAACCACTGAAAAACACTGCTGCCTATCCTCTCTACATGGACAACTACCTCAAAGAAGTTATTGAAGAGGTTGAGGAGAAAACTGGTTACAATCTGTTGACTACAGGTATGAGTGTTTATACCAATGTTGATTCAGCAGCTCAACAACAGCTCTGGAATATTTACAATACAGACGAATTTGTCTACTACCCTGATAATATCTTCCAGGTGGCGTCCACTATCGTTGATGTATCTAATGGTAAGGTTATTGCTCAACTCGGCGCCCGGAATCAGGCCACCAATGTGTCCTTTGGGGTCAACCAGGCTGTTGAGACAAACCGTGACTTCGGTTCAACGATGAAACCAATCACAGATTATGCTCCTGCTCTTAAGAATGGTATCTATACCTCAACGGCCGATACAATTGTCGATGGTCCTTACAATTACCCTGGTACCAGCACTCCTGTTTACAACTACGAACGGGGCTACTTCGGTTCCATGACCGTCAAATCTGCCATTCAGTATTCTCGGAATATTCCAGCCATCAAAGCCTTGGAGGCAACT
>NZ_JBHCHN010000061.1:0-16665 GCF_041802885.1 Streptococcus sp. | reverse complement strand
CTCTGATAATCTAAGATAGTGATGTTTGGGTCTTTTATTCCTAGTAAGTTTGTGATAAAATTTAATTGTTCCATATGAGTCTTTCTAATGATAGTTTGGTCGCTTTTCATTATAGGTCATATGGGACTTTTTGTATACACTCAAAAAAGCTCCATAATCTCCATGGTGGATTTACCCACTACAGAAATTATAGAGCCAAAAGTTTTAAAGGGCTTGAGATGATGATTATCTCAAGTCTTTTTTGAGTGCTGTATCAGTGTATTCTTACAAGGCAATGCCTGGTTGGCTAAAGCCATTTTCCAAATGGAAAGAGATTAAAAATTGACAAAATCAATTATACAAAATTCAAATCTTTGTTAAGGAAGAGCGAAAAAAATTAAGTTTTTCCTAAGTTTTCTTTAAGGTCTCTGAAAGCCTATTCGTATAAGATAGAACCTCATCAGAGAAGGAGGAAACAAATTGAATGAATTTAAAACAAACACTTGTATTTAGCGGAGTGGCCCTATTAGGAGCAGTATGTTTTGCTGGACAAGAGGTTTCTGCAGAAACTAGCCCTGTTGATTTTATTGACACGAGTGCGATTCAAACAGCTATAATGGAAGCTTCGACAGTTGAAACTGTCCTGTCTCATAATCTGGTTTCAGAAGTAACGGTTGAATATACAGAAAATACTTATCCATGGGGTCAGTGTACGTGGGGAGCAAAGGAAATGGCTCCCTGGGTGATGAACTATTGGGGAAATGCAGGGGATTGGACTGCGAGTGCAACTGCAGCAGGTTTCGAAGTTGGAACGACACCCAAGGTTGGAGCCATTATTGTCTGGACAAATGGTGGCTATGGCCATGTCGGTTATGTCACCGAGGTCCGTGAGGATGGGTATATCCAAATAATTGAGTCCAATTATGCAGGAATTTCCACCCCAACCAATGTCCGAGGATGGTTTAACCCAATTGCCTCTGAAGGGGAGGTTATTAGCTATATTTATCCGCCAGCTGAATAAACAGTCTGGATAATTTGTCACCTCCTAAATAATGAAAAGGAGAGCATGGTGCCTAGTTTAGTCGCCTGCTCTTTTTTGCTGAGGAAAGGTTCGCTCTTCAAGGGCAATTCGAAAGAAAAAATCCCTCCTAAAAATAGGAAACTTAAAAACATCTGAATCGAAACTTGAAAAATCAGCTTTTTTCTGGTACACTAAGTAGAAAGATTGAGAAGGAGATGTCATGACTGAACGTGGATTACTGATTGTCTTTTCAGGCCCATCTGGTGTCGGCAAAGGCACTGTCCGTAAGGAAATTTTTGAAAGCTCTGACAATAAATTTGAATACTCTGTTTCCATGACGACTCGTCCTCAACGTCCTGGTGAGGTGGATGGAGTGGATTACTTCTTCCGCACCCGTGAAGAATTTGAAGACTTGATTCGCCAAGGCCAGATGCTCGAATACGCTGAATATGTCGGCAATTACTACGGCACTCCTTTGACCTATGTCAATAAAACCTTGGACCGCGGAGTAGATGTCTTCTTGGAAATTGAAGTTCAGGGAGCTCTCCAGGTTAAACAAAAAGTGCCAGATGGGGTCTTCATTTTCCTGACTCCGCCAGATTTGGAAGAGTTGCATGACCGCCTGGTTGGTCGTGGAACAGATAGCCAGGAAGTCATTGCCCAGCGGATTGCTAAGGCAAGAGAAGAGATTGCCCTTATGCGGGAGTACGACTATGCGGTGGTCAATGATGAAGTTTCCCTGGCTGCTGAGCGGGTCAAGAAAATCATTGAAGCAGAGCATTTTCGTGTGGACCGTGTCATCGGTCGTTATGATGAAATGATCAATGAGCAAGTTAGTGTTCGTTAAGATTGGATAGAAAAGAGTAAGAAGATTATGATGTTAAAACCCTCCATTGATACCTTGTTGGACAAAGTGCCATCTAAGTATTCCCTGGTGATTTTAGAGGCCAAGCGGGCCCATGAATTGGAAGCTGGTGCCAAGCCAACTCAAGAATTTACTTCTGTAAAGTCAACCCTTCGTGCTTTGGAAGAGATTGAAGCAGGCAACGTGGTTATTCACCCAGACCCAGAAGCCAAACGCGAAGCAGTTCGCCGTCGGGCAGAAGAAGAGCGCCTGCGCCGCGAAGAAGAAGAGCGCAAAATCAAGGCTCAAATCGCTAAGGAAAAAGAAGAAGGCGAAAAAATTTAAGACAGATGCGAACTCAGTTGGACTTCCGGCTGGGTTTGTTTTTGACAGAGATCTTTGGTGAAGTTCACATAAGACCCCAATATCTGATTGAAAGGAGGAAGACATGCAGGCTCAGATTATTGTTGATTTACCACTTTTTCAGACGGACAAACCCTTTAGCTACCTGGTGCCAGACAGATTTCAATCCTTGGTTCAAGTGGGTCAGCGGGTCCATGTACCTTTTGGTAAGGGTAACCGACTGATACAGGGGATTGTTGTGGGATTGGATGAAGAGTCTGGGTCGGAAGGTCTAAAACCTCTTGCTGAAATCTTGGATTTTTCCCCTGTGTTGACGACGGAACAACTCTGGTTAGCTGATCAGATGCGAAAAACGGTCTTTTCTTACAAAATTTCCATTCTCAAGGCCATGCTCCCCAATCTCCTTAATTCCTCCTATGATAAGTTGCTCAAAAAGGGAGAGGGGCTTTCTGATGACTTGGCAAGGCAAATTTTTGGGCAGGCTGAGCAGGTTTATTATTCCAACCTGAGTGATCAGCAGCAGGCCTTGGCCATCAGTCAGATTCAGAAAAAAAATATTCTTTCCCAGTATGTGGCCACAGATCGGAAACAAATCAAGACTGAAAAATGGTACCGGGTCTGTCAGCCAGCCTTGGAAAAGATGGAATTTTCAGCCAGGGCTAAGAAACGGTTGGAATTGAAGGAAGAATTGCTGGGCCAGGTGGGAGAATTTCCTCTCTCCCATCTACGAGAACGCTATTCTGCCGATATTCTTCGCTTTTTCCAG
Source organism: Streptococcus sp. (assembly GCF_041802885.1). GTDB lineage: Bacteria > Bacillota > Bacilli > Lactobacillales > Streptococcaceae > Streptococcus. Next base: position 13,692 of record NZ_JBHCHN010000061.1, on the reverse strand, counting down.
GAAAATGGCTTGATTGAGGTTTGGGAAAAGGAAGTCAGCCGTCTGCAGGCCTTTTTCGATGGGGTGGAGCTTAGCCAGCCCTTAGCTCTCAACCCTGAACAGGAAATTGCTCAAAGAGAGATTTTGTCACAGGTTGGTCATGAGGCCCAAACCTACCTTTTGCAGGGGGTTACAGGGAGCGGCAAGACGGAAGTTTATTTGCAGGTGATTGAGGGGGTTCTCCAAAAAGGGAAAACGGCCATCATGTTGGTGCCTGAGATCTCCTTGACGCCTCAAGTGACCCGTCGTTTTGTTTCCCGCTTTGGCCAACAGGTTGCCATCCTTCATTCGGGTCTGTCCGATGGGGAAAAGTATGATGAGTGGCGCAAGATTGAGAGTGGGCAGGCCCGTGTTGTTGTCGGGGCTCGCTCAGCTATCTTTGCTCCCTTAAAAAATATTGGAGTCATCATTATCGATGAGGAACATGAAGCGACCTATAAGCAGGAAAGCAATCCCCGCTATCATGCTCGGGAAGTCGCCAAGTTAAGAGCGGAATACCACAAGGCTGCCCTCGTTTTAGGGTCTGCCACTCCGAGTTTGGAGACTAGGGCCAGGGCCAGTCGGGGTCTCTATGGATTGCTCCGTCTGACCCAGAGAGCCAATCCCCAGGCCCTCTTGCCTCAGGTTGAGGTAGTGGATTTTAGGGATTATCTGGGTCAGCAGGAAAATGGCAATTACACCCCAGTTTTACTAGAGAAAATTCGCCAGACCCTAGATCGAAAAGAACAGGTTGTTCTCCTGCTCAATCGGCGCGGCTATTCTTCCTTTGTCATGTGTCGGGATTGTGGAAGTGTGGACGAATGCCCAAATTGTGATATCTCTCTGACCCTTCACATGGATACTCGGTCCATGCAGTGCCATTACTGTGGTTTTCAAAAGGCTATTCCTAGGATCTGTCCTTCCTGTTCCAGCTCCTCCATTCGTTACTATGGAACGGGGACTCAGCGGGCTTTTGAGGAATTGCAGGACCTTTTTCCAGATGCCAGGATTCTGCGCATGGATGTGGATACGACTCGCAAGAAAGGTTCCCATGAGAATCTGCTCCAGGCCTTTGGACAAGGTGAAGCCGATATCTTGCTAGGAACCCAGATGATTGCCAAGGGCTTGGACTTTCCAAATGTTACCCTGGTTGGTGTCCTCAATGCAGATACGGCCCTCAATTTGCCAGATTTTCGTTCATCCGAGCGGACCTTCCAGCTTCTGACCCAGGTAGCAGGCCGAGCAGGTCGGGCTGAAAAACCAGGCCAGGTCCTGATTCAGACCTACAATCCCAATCATTATGCCATCCGTTTTGCCCAGGAACAGGACTATGAAGGTTTCTATGAGTATGAGATGGGGATTCGCAGAAGCATGGCCTATCCGCCCTATACCTTTACGGTCGGCTTGACCCTGTCCCATGCATCGGAGGACTTGACCATCAAAAAGGCCTACGAAATCCTTGGCTTTTTACGGGAAAATTTGTCAGATAAGATCCAAATCTTGGGACCAACCCCTAAACCTATTGCCAGAACCCACAACCTTTTTCACTATCAGATTTTACTCAAGTATAGACGGGAAGACCGACTGGAAGCTGTTCTTAATGCCATTTTGGACTGGTCTCAGGGCAAGGAAAACAAGGACCTGCGTCTCAGTATCGATCATGAGCCTCAAAATGTGATGTGAGAGTGGGACAGAAATCGGTAATTTCGAAGAAATTCGATTTCGTCAACAAGTCTTTATTTCCAGTTGTTGACCTAAAACGGTCTCTCCCCAGACCTTGAATGATGTGAGCTGACTACCGTCAGCTGATATCTCCCACTTCAAAAGGTCTCCCAGACCTTTTGAACTCCCACCTCCGCATAGCTCGAACTGTCTGGGAGACAGTTTGAGGTTGGAGATAAAGCGAACTTGTTCGCATCAATCGTATAGGGCTATAAAAGCTGATTTATCAGCGCATTTTGACATAAACTCCGTTTGTTTCATTTCCGACCTCTTTACCTCACTTCACATATCTAGGCTCGGGCTGAAACAGTTCCCCGAACTGTTTCACTCTCCCAGATTGTTAGAGCCCACTCAACCACTGCGCTATAAGTACCTAAAACAAGTATAAAAGAGCTTGGAACTACTTTTGTCCCAAACTCTTTTTCATCTTCAGACCAAGATGGACCATAAGCCCGGCTTAAGGAAATTATTAGGAAAAATGGTATAATTGTAAGATAGAAAAAACAACGAGGAAACAATGACAAAGATTATTTTTATGGGAACGCCAGCCTTTGCGGCGACGGTTTTGGAAGGAATCTTGGCCGATGGCGGCTATCAGGTCTTGGCAGTGGTGACCCAGCCTGACCGAGCAGTGGGCCGCAAGCGCCAGATTCAGATGACCCCGGTCAAGGAAGTGGCCTTGGCCCATGACTTGCCGATTTATCAGCCGGAAAAACTATCAGGCAGTCAGGAAATGGCAGACATCATGGCCCTGGGGGCGGACGGGATTGTCACAGCTGCCTTTGGTCAGTTTTTGCCAACCAAACTCTTGGATTCTGTTGACTTTGCGGTCAATGTCCATGCCTCCCTCTTGCCCAAGTATCGAGGAGGAGCTCCCATCCACTACGCCCTCATCAATGGGGATGAGCGGGCTGGTGTGACCATCATGGAGATGGTCAAGGAGATGGATGCAGGGGACATGATCGCCAGCGATAGCATCCCCATTGAAGACAGTGACAATGTGGGGACCCTTTTTGAAAAACTGGCTATTGTGGGCAGAGATTTGTTGCTCAAGAACCTGCCAGACTACTTATCTGGTGCCCTAGTTCCTGTGCCCCAGAATCCAGATGAAGTCACTTTTTCTCCCAATATCAAGCCCGAAGAAGAACAGTTGGATTGGACCAAATCAGCCCGCCAGCTCTTTAACCAGATTCGGGGCATGTATCCTTGGCCAGTCGCCCATACCTACTGGCAGGGTCAGCGTTTTAAGATTTATGAGGCCAGTCTGACAGAAAGCTCAGGCCCTGCCGGCCAAGTTCTGGTGAAGACCAAAAAGGAGCTGATTGTTGGTACTGGTCAGGGGGCCTTGTCCCTAAAAACAGTTCAGCCAGCTGGCAAGCCTAAGATGGGCATTGTTGATTTTCTGAATGGAGCTGGACGCGAGCTTGAAGTAGGTGATTTCTTTGGTCAATAAGAAAGAAGAAAGGGCGCGTGGAGTAGCTCTCAAGGTTCTTCAAGAAGTGTTTGAAAAGGGAGCCTATTCCAATATTGCCCTCAATAAGGAATTGCAGTCCAGCCAACTCTCCCAGGCAGATAAAAGTTTGGTGACAGAGTTGGTCTATGGGACAGTCGCGCGAAAGATTACGCTGGAATGGTATTTAGCCCATGAAATAGCAGACCGAGATCAACTGGACTCCTGGGTCTACCATCTTCTCATGCTCAGTCTCTACCAGATTCTCTATCTGGATAAGATTCCCAACCATGCCATTGTCAACGAGGCTGTCAATCTGGCCAAGCGGGGCCGCGGAGCGGAGAAGTTTGTCAATGCGATATTGCGAGCTTTCTTGAACAAGCCCCTGCCAGATATAGCTGCGATCAAGCGGAAAAACAAGCGCCTCTCTGTTCAGTATTCAGCCCCCGTATGGCTGGTTGCTACCCTGATAGAGGAATATGGGCAGGAACGGGCAGAAGCTATCTTAGCTAGCCTCTTCATCCGTAATAAGGCCAGTGTCCGAGTAACCGATTTATCAAAAGTGGATGAGTTGGCCCAAGCCCTGAGTGCTGAGAAATCGGACCTTTCGCCAGTTGGTCTGGTCAAGGCCAGCAGTCATTTTGCTGGCAGTCAGGCCTTCAAGGAGGGGCTCATCACCATCCAGGACGAAACCAGTCAATTAGTGGCTCCGACCCTCCAGCTGGAGGGATGGGAGGAAGTCCTGGATGCTTGTGCTGCGCCAGGAGGCAAGACCTGCCACATCGCTTCCTATTTAACAAGTGGTCAAGTGACAGCCCTGGACCTTTATGACCACAAGTTGACCTTGATTGAAGAAAATGCCCATAGACTTGGTCTGGCTAATCGGGTAAAAACACAGAAATTAGATGCATGTCAGGTTGCGGAAACCTTTGGACCAGACCGTTTTGATAAAATTCTGGTCGATGCTCCTTGTTCAGGGATAGGCCTGATGAGACGAAAACCGGATATCAAGTACAATAAAGAATCGGCAGATTTTGACCAACTTCAAGAAATCCAGCTGGCCATCTTGGACAGCGTTTGCCAAAGTCTTAAAAAAGGTGGTATAATAACCTATAGTACCTGCACGATTGTGCGCAAGGAAAACCAGGATGTGATTGCCAAGTTCCTGGACCGTCATCCCAATTTTGAACCAGTTGCCTTGACACATGAATGTTCTGATATCGTTCAAAATGGCTGTATCGTCATTACACCAGAACAATATCTGACAGATGGCTTTTTCATCAGTCAAGTTAGAAGAAAATCTTAGATTAGAGGAGGAAGCTGCTTCGTCAGCGATATAGATATGGAAATTGCACTATTAACAGATGTTGGTCAAAAACGTTCCAACAACCAAGACTACGTAAACCGTTATACCAATCGGGCAGGCATTGATCTGATTGTCTTGGCCGATGGAATGGGTGGTCACCGTGCCGGCCATATTGCCAGTGAGATGACTGCGACAGACCTTGGTGCCAGCTGGGTAGATACTCAGCTTCACACCCTCAATGATGTTCGTGAGTGGATGGTAGCTGTCTTAGAAGAAGAAAATAAAAAGATTTACCAACTGGGGCAAACGGATGAATACAAAGGAATGGGAACAACTCTGGAAGCAGTTGTTGTCATCGATCAACAGATGATTTATGCCCATGTCGGAGATTCCCGCATTGGGTTGATTCGAAATGGCGAATATGCCCAACTGACCAGCGACCATTCCTTGGTTGGAGCTTTAGTACGTGCCGGCCAGCTTTCAGAAGATGAAGCCCGCCTTCACCCACAGAAGAACATCATTACCCAGTCCATCGGACAACACGATCCAGTTGAAGCGGATATCGCAATCAAAACCCTTGAGCCTGGAGATTATGTGCTGATCAACAGTGATGGTCTGACAAATATGGTTTCTAAGGAAGACATTCGCGATATTCTAGTGAGCGATGTTCCGCTTGAGAATAAGGCAGAAAGTTTGATTCGTTTTGCCAACAATGCCGGAGGAACAGATAACATTACAGTAGCACTTCTTCATTTGCCAGAGGAGGGCTAATCCATGATTCAAATAGGAAAGATATTTGCAGATCGTTATCGTGTCATTCGACAGATTGGCCGTGGCGGGATGGCGGATGTCTATCTGGCAAAGGATTTGATTTTAGATGGTGAAGAAGTGGCCGTGAAGGTGCTTCGGACCAACTATCAGACTGACCAGATAGCTATTCAGCGTTTCCAACGGGAAGCAAAAGCCATGGCGGAATTGGACCACCCCAATATTGTTCGCATCTCGGACATCGGGGAAGAAGATGGCCAGCAATATTTGGCTATGGAATATGTGGATGGTGTAGACTTGAAGCGCTACATCAAAGAAAATGCTCCCCTCTCTAATCAGGATGCAGTCCGGATTATGGGGCAAATCCTTCTGGCCATGCGAATGGCCCATACAAGGGGGATTGTCCACCGTGATTTAAAACCACAGAATGTCCTTTTAACTAAGGATGGCACTGCCAAGGTCACAGACTTTGGAATTGCGGTGGCCTTTGCAGAAACTAGCTTGACCCAAACTAACTCCATGCTGGGCTCAGTTCATTATCTCTCACCTGAGCAGGCCCGTGGTTCCAAGGCTACAGTTCAAAGTGACATCTATGCCATGGGGATTATCCTCTTTGAAATGTTGACGGGTCGAATTCCCTATGATGGAGACAGTGCGGTGACCATTGCCCTCCAACATTTTCAACAACCTCTCCCCTCTGTAAGAGAAAGTAACCCTGAGGTTCCTCAAGCCTTGGAAAATATCGTTCTCAGAGCGACAGCGAAAAAATTAACAGACCGCTATAAGACAGTAGCAGAAATGTATACGGACTTGGCTTCAGCCTTATCAGCTGAACGCCGCAATGAAAAACGGGTTGTCCTTGCAGATAATAAGGTAGATACTAAAACCCTACCTAAATTATCTCAGGTGGCGCCTGAGACTAAGCGTCCTCAACCCAATGTGGAAAATAAGAAGGTCACTCCAACTCCTTCAGCTCCAAAAAATCTCAAAACCAAACGACGGATGCGAACCCGTTACAAAGTTTTGATTGGGGCCCTGGTCTTGATTTTGGCAGCCGTAATCGCCATACTCTACAATACACCAGATACAGTCATGGTGCCCGATGTAAAGGGGCAAACTTTAAAGGTGGCAACGGAAAAAATTGAATCAGCCGGCTTGGTCGTTGGAACTGTAACAGAAGAAGCCTCCTCTGAAGTGAAAGAAGGGACTGTTCTGAGGACTGATCCAGTAGCCAATACTTCTAAGCGTGAGGGAAGTAAGGTCAATATCGTCATTGCTATGGAGGAGGTAATCACCGTTCCAGATTTAGCAGGCAAGGAGTTAGAAACTGCCAAGGCAGAATTGGAATCTCTAGGCTTTAAGATTGGTGCAGTGACGGAAGAAAATAGTGATAGTCAAGCCGCTGGTTTGGTCATTTCAACAGATCCAGCAGCCAATAGCTCCAAAGCCAAAGGCAGTACCATCAATATCGTCGTATCAAAAGGTGTAGAGACTGTAGCAGTCCCAAATGTTGCTGGCAAAAAATTAGAGACTGCCAAGTCAGAATTAACCTCAGCAGGATTCACAGTCGGAGAGGTTAGCGAGGTCTATAGTGACAGTGTAGCTAACGGCCTTGTCATTGCAACTGACCCCGTTAATGGTAGTAAAATTCCTAAGAATTCCACTGTTAATATCCAAGTATCCAAAGGTGCGGCTATCACCATGCCAGACTTTGGCTATATGCGCGTGAGTTATGCTGAAGCCAGAAGACAATTACAAGCCCTAGGTATTTCTGTTTCCACTATTGAAAAAGTAGAGGATCCCTCTCACACGAGCGCAACAGGAGATATGGTGATCAGCCAATATCCAGCTGCGGGAAGTAAAATTGAAGGAACAGTCACTCTCTACGTATCAGTTGCCTCATCCAATGGTAATCAAGGGACACAGACGACTGAAACTACCGTTCCCTCAGGTAACTAAGTAAAAAAGTTCGTTATTTGGTAAATGCCTCAGATTGTAGACAGACATCGCTTTTGGTGTTTGTCTTTTTCTTTTTTACTACTTCAGTAGGAGGAAAAAAGCTTAAAATTTGGTACAATAAGTAGGAAAGGATTCGCGCATGAGGAAAGTACAGTTTTTTATTTTGATTGAAACAGTCATTTTTATGATGGCTTTCTTTGACATTCTGGCCAATGAGGGGGCTAGAGCCATCCTCCTTTTTGCCATGCTTCTGTTATTAGTCCGTTATTTGATGGGTGGGAAGGGAGTTGATTTTCTACTAGTCAGCGCTAGCGGTCTCTTTTTTCTGGTCTTTATGCTCAATCCCTATTTCATATTTGGCATGCTCTTGATTTCAGTCTATATGATTATCAACTTCTTTTCTCGCTATGAAAAGAAGAATCAGTATACCCACATTCTCTTGGATGATCAGCCTTTAGAAGCTAGGCGTGAGAAAACCCAGTGGTTTGGCAATCAAGACCATACCAAGGACCAGTATGGATTTGAAGACATCAATATTATCCGCCTTTTTGGAAATGATATTGTGGACCTGGATGAAGGAGTTCTCATTGGTCGAGACAATATTGTCGTTATTCGCAAGACTTTTGGTCGGACAAAGATTGTTGTTCCTATTGATGTAGAAGTTTCCCTGTCCGCTTCTAGTCTGTATGGCCGAGTTCGCTTCTTAAATCTTTCTTTTTGGGATCTGCGTAATGAAAGTTTCTCCATTTCCAGTCCCGGTTATAAGGAATCGCATAAACGGGTCAAGATAGTCGTCAATTGCCTCTTTGGTGATGTGGAGGTGATTCGCGTATGATGAAAAAAAGTACCGTCTTTCTTCTAGCCTGGTATGCAACCGTTATGGTTTTTGTGGTTTTGGCAGCAGTTTTACCCCTTCTCAACTATTCTGTTCTTGATCTCGCTCTTTGGATCTCAACGGAGCAACTCATTTTTACCCTTATCTTGCTCATTGTGATTTTGACCTTTTTCCTCATCATTTTAGTGCAGACATCCAATATCTTAGCGACGCAAGGGATGCGACAAAATCTTCGCGCTATCTTGCAAAACAAGAGCATTCGAGCAACAGCAGATGAGGACCAACTTTTGCTTCAGTTGTCGGAAAAAGTAACTAGCTTGACTAGACAAGTGCAGATGATTGATAATCAAGACTTGGTGAAACGCGAAGAAATTGTGGAAGATGAGCGCCGGCGAATTGCCAGAGACTTACATGATACGGTCAGCCAAGAATTGTTTGCAACCAGCATGATTCTATCGGGCTTGACCAGCAATTTAGCCAGCATCTCTCCAGAAAATATGAACCAGCAGCTTCAAACCGTCAAGCAAATGATTGAGACAGCCCAGCGTGATTTAAGGATTCTACTCTTGCATTTACGGCCTAGTGAATTGGATGGCAAAAGCTTAGTAGAAGGTTTTGAACTCATTCTAAAAGAAGTCAGTGATAAAAGTAATATCCAAGTCCAGTTCAAACATGAAGTGGGTGACTTGCCCAAACTGGTGGAAGAACATCTCTTTCGGATTGCTCAAGAAATTATCAGCAACACCCTCCGTCATGCCCATGCCAAGCACCTGGATGTTTACCTGATCCAGTCTGAGACAGAATTGCAGCTCAAAATGACGGATGACGGAGTTGGTTTTGTCCAGGATGAAGAGCAGGAGCTGAGCTATGGCTTGGCCAATATCCAAGAGCGGGTTGAAGATTTGGCAGGGACCCTGAAAATCCGAACCGCCCCTAATAAAGGAGTAGCCATTGATATCCGTATCCCATTACTAAATGGCGGAGAAGATGCCGACGCCTCAGAAAAAGGAGACAAGAATGTCAAAAATTAAAGTAATGCTAGTAGATGACCACGAGATGGTGCGACTAGGTCTAAAAAGTTTTTTGAATTTACATGACGATATTGAAGTCATTGCAGAAGCAGACGATGGGGAAGAGGGCTTGGAAAAGGCCCTTGCCATCCAGCCAGATGTCATTGTCATGGATTTGGTCATGCCAAAAATGACAGGAGTAGAAGCAACCCTTGCCATCCTCGAAGAATGGAAGGAGGCCAAAATCGTCATCCTGACCTCTTATCTGGACAATGAAAAAATTTATCCCGTCCTAAAAGCAGGGGCAAGAGGCTATATGCTCAAAACCTCCAGCGCAGATGAAATTTTGGCAGCCATTCGCAAGGTAGCCAAGGGCCAGCTAGCCATCGAAACAGAGGTAGAGAAAAAGGTAGAAGACTACCGCAAGCACCCTGCCCTGCATGAGGATTTGACTGCCCGTGAGCGCGATATTCTGGCCCTTCTGGCCAAGGGTTATGACAATCAACGCATTGCGGATGAGTCCTATATTTCTCTTAAAACGGTCAAGACCCATGTATCCAATATTTTATCCAAACTACAAGTGAGTGACCGCACACAGGCAGTTGTCTACGCCTTTCAACATGGGCTGGTAGCACAGGATGAAGAATAATGGTATAATATCAGAGATGATATTCTATTAACTTGAGCAAAAACAGAAGAAATTAGGAGACTTATGGACGCAAAAACAAAATACAAGGCAAAGAAAATCAAAGCAGTCTTTTTCGATATAGATGATACCTTGCGCATCAAAGATACAGGCTTTATGCCAGAGTCCATCAAGACAGTATTCGCCGCTCTGAAGAAAAAAGGCATCGTGACTGGTTTGGCTTCAGGACGTGCACCTTATGGTGTTGTTCCAGAGATTCAGGCCCTAGAGCCGGACTATTTTGTCACCATCAACGGAGCCTATGTGGTTGACCGAAAAGGCCATGAAATTTACACCGATGCCCTGCCTCTTGAGGTCATCGAGACGTATGTGAACTGGTGCCATGAAGTCGGCATCGAATTTGGCTTTGCAGGTGGACAACAACCAGCAGTCTCCAAACGCATAGATTTGGTCGATCAGGCCATCAGCCCCGTATATGGACAAGTTGAGGTTGACCCCGAGTTTTATAAACATTCGGCGGTCTATCATATGTGGACCTTCGAGGATCAGGGTGATGAACTCCAATTATCGGAAGAATTGCTCAAGGACGTTCGCCTGGTTCGCTGGCACCCCAATTCATCCGATGTCATCAAAAATGGCATTTCAAAGGCCTCAGGTGTTGATCATGTACTCAAGTCCTTAAATCTCAAGCCTGAGAATGTCTTGGTATTTGGTGATGGGCCAAATGACATGGAGCTCTTTGACTATGCTGGCCTCTCTGTTGCAATGGGCAACGGGGATGAGGCTCTTAAGGCCAAGGCAGACTTTGTAACAAAAACAGTAGAAGAAGACGGCATCCTGTATGCCCTGGAGGAACTCGGTTTGGTAGAAAAACAATTGCATTTCCCACAAGTGGACCTGACAAGTGTTGAAGGTCCAGTAGCCACAGTGAAAACAAATCACGGAGACTTGAAGATTCAACTCTTCCCTGAACAGGCTCCGAAAACAGTTGCCAACTTTGTAGCCCTTTCTAAGGATGGCTACTATGACGGTGTGATTTTCCACCGTATTATTCAAAACTTTATGATTCAAGGTGGCGACCCGACCGGTACAGGTATGGGTGGCAGCTCCATCTATGGTGACCGTTTTGAAGATGAATTTTCAATGGAAGTCTTCAATCTTCGTGGTGCTCTCTCCATGGCCAATGCCGGCCCAAATACCAATGGTAGCCAGTTCTTTATCGTCCAAAACAGCAAGCTTCCATATGCCGCCAAGGAATTGGAACGTGGTGGCTGGCCAGCCCCCATTGCAGCCCTCTATGCAGAAAATGGCGGAACCCCTCACCTGGATCAACGCCATACCGTTTTTGGTCATCTCATGGATGAGGCCTCTTTCCAGGTTTTGGATGCCATTGCAGCCGTTGAAACTGGAGCCCAAGACAAACCCATCGAGGACGTTGTCATTTTGGGTGTCGACATTGAGGACTAATGAAGATGAAAATCGGAGATAAAATCCAAGGAGTCATCACAGGTATCCAGCCTTACGGTGCCTTTGTGGACTTGGACAACCAAACCAGAGGCCTGATTCACATTTCAGAAATCAAAACAGGCTTTGTCGAGAATATCCATGATATCCTCAAAGTGGGCCAAAAAGTCCTGGTTCAGGTGGTGGATTATGATGAATTTACTGGTAAGGCCAGCCTTTCCTTACGCACCTTAGAAGAGGAAAAACAAGCTATTCCGCGCCGCCACCGCTTTACCAATGAACGCCATAAGATAGGCTTCACCCCCCTTGAGAAACAATTACCTTCATGGATTAAGGAAGCAAAAGACTTTTTACAATAGAAAAAGGAGAACTAGGGTTCTCCTTTTTCTATTTATTCAAACTCATAGAGTGCTGTTGATAAGTAGCGCTCCCCATTATCTGGCAAGATAGCCAAGACCTTTTTACCTGCGCCCAGTTCCTTGGCGACCTGGATGGCAGCATGGATAGCCGCACCTGAAGAAATACCCACCAAGAATCCTTCCTTGGCACCGATGCTACGTCCTGTTAAAATAGCATCGTCACTGCTGACACGCACAATTCCATCATAGGCTTTGGTGTCCAAGGTTTCTGGAATAAAGCCGGCTGAAATCCCTTGAATCTTATGTGGGCCAGGTTTTTCACCAGAAAGGACAGCTGATTCATCTGCCTCTACTGCGTAGATTTTGACTTCTGGATTCGCTTTTTTCAAAGTATGGGAAACACCTGAAACGGTACCGCCAGTACCAACTCCTGAAACAAAGGCATCCAAGCCAGTGTCATCAAAGGCTTCCAAGATTTCCACACCAGTTGTGGACTCGTGGATGGCAGGATTGGCTGGATTGTTGAATTGCAAAGGTAAGAAGGCTCCTTTTTCTGCCACAATTTCTTCTGCCTTGGCGATAGCACCCTTCATCCCTTCAGCTCCAGGTGTCAAGACCAACTCGGCACCATAAGCTTGAATAATTTTCCGACGTTCAATGGACATGGTTTCAGGCATGACAATGATGACCTTGTAGCCTTTAGCAGAACCAACCCAGGCCAAACCAATACCTGTATTACCACTAGTTGGTTCCACAATCGTATCACCTGGTTTGAGGATACCTGCTGCCTCTGCTGCCTCAATCATAGCGAGTGCAATCCGGTCTTTGACAGATGATCCTGGGTTGAAAGATTCAAGTTTCACATAGACATCCGCAGCTCCTTCAGGGACAATTCGATTTAGTTTAACGATTGGGGTTTTTCCCACTAGTTCAGTGATATTGTTATAAATGGCCATGCGGCACCTCCATTTTCTATTTCCTCCAGTATACTCCGCCTAAGAACCTTTGTAAAATATAAAAAACCTATCATTTTGATAGGCTTTTTTAATGCAGGGGAATTTCGACAACCCGACTCTTTGTCCGTTCAGCCTTTACCTTCCCACGATAATAATCCTCCAAATCCGCCAAGAGCCCATCCAGCTGGTCCTTGTCTGTGTACAAGGTTGTCTGGATTTCAGCAAGAAACTGGGTGTCGTATTCCTCAAGGCCATGCTTGCTTCGCCAGCTTGCAAAATCCTGGTACTGGGCATAGCTCAAAGTAATCGAGATGCCTTCCTGTTCCTTGACCAAGACCTTTCCAATCTCATCAATGGCTTTGGCCACACTACCAGCATATGCCCGAATTAGTCCACCAGCTCCTAATTTGATGCCCCCAAAATAACGGGTGACCACCGCAACGGTATCTGTCAAACCTTGCTTTTCCAGAACTGTCAACATAGGCACGCCTGCTGTTCCAGAAGGCTCCCCATCGTCCGAAGATCGCTTGATTTCCGCGTTTTCTCCTAAAATGAAGCAGGAGCAGTTGTGGTTGGCCTTATGATGTTCCTTTTTAATACGGTGGATAAAGTCTCTGGCTTCGTCCTCTGTTTTAACCCGTTTCAAGTGGCAAATGAAGCGAGATTTTTTGATCTCCTCCTCAACCATACCATCTTCCTTGATTGTTATATATTCTTTCATAGCTTGATTCTACTAATTTTTTTCCTGCTTCGCAAGTCTTTTTGCGAATGAATAGGTGATGGATGATTTACAAGATTATTACGGTAGACTTTTCACCAAATACCAGCTAACAGAAGCCCAGCGCCAGCTAGCAAGAGTTTTACCACTTAGGGACAAAAGAGCCTGCCCACGTTGTGCCAGCCCCTATGAAGAAGAGAATCAGCTGCCAAATGGTAGTTTTTATTGCAGGGAATGTATTCTCCTGGGGCGGGTGCGGTCAGACCAGGAACTCTATTATTTTCCTCAAGAAGACTTTCCTCGTCAGCAATCCCTTAACTGGCAGGGGCAGCTAACCCCTTTTCAAGATCAGATTTCTCAAGCCCTCTGCCAGGCAGTTGATGAGAAACGCCCCAGTCTGGTACATGCAGTGACAGGGGCTGGTAAGACAGAGATGATCTATGCAGTCGTGGCCAAGGTTCTTGACCGAGGTGGGACAGTT
>NZ_JBHCHN010000060.1:0-13362 GCF_041802885.1 Streptococcus sp. | reverse complement strand
GTGGCTGGACAAACCCTGTCAGAGGTCAAGACAGCCATGGGCATTAACTACTTTTAAAAGGAATGGAGAGTGGGACAGAAATCGGTAATTTCGAAGAAATTCGATTTCGTTATCCCACCTCCGCACAGTTGAGTAGGGCTATAAAAGCTGAATTATCAGCGTATTAGGGCCCACTCAACCACTGCGCCATTAGTATCTAAAACGAATAAAATAGAGTTTGGAACTTCTTTTGTCCCAAACTCTTTTGTGAATAAAAATGAAAAAGAAAATCATATGGATGGGGTTACTCATTATGGCGATTGCTTCCTTTCTAGGTTATAAAAGCAGCACATGGAGTCAAGAAGGTTCCTTCCAATCTCAGCTGGTCACTTTTTCTAGTCAGGAAAAACCAATCAACATTGCAGTCGCAACAGATTTACACTACCTGTCAAGCAGCTTGACAGATGGAGGGTTTTTCTTTACGGATCTGGTAAACAACGCTGATGGGAAAAATATGTTCTATATTGAAGAAATCACAGAATCGTTTGTGGCCACCATTATCCGGGAAAAGCCAGAAATTCTGATTCTCAGCGGAGATTTGACTTTTAATGGGGAAAGACAAAGCCATCTTGATTTGGAGAAAAAACTGTCAAGAATCAGGCAAAATGGAACTCAAATTTTAGTCATACCAGGGAATCATGATATTGATCGATCGAGTGCGGCAGGATTTTATGGGGATGGTTATGAATTAGTAGATTCTATCAATAAGGAAGAATTTGACAAGATTTATCAAGATTATGGTTTACAGGAAAGTATAGAGAAGGATGACACTTCCTTGTCATACCTTTACAGGGCAAGAAAAGATTTTTGGATCCTCATGCTGGACAGTAACAGCCATGGGACAAATGAAATATCAGACCAGACCTTCAGCTGGATTGAAGAAATTCTAAAAGATGCAAAAGAGCAAGATATTCAGGTCTTAGCAGTCAGCCATCAAAATCTTTTGGCCCATAACCCCTACTTTACAGAAGGTTTTCTCATTCATCGGGCTCAAGAATTGGAGGCCCTTTATGAGAAATATGATGTACTGGCCAATCTGAGCGGTCACATTCATATCCAGCACATCGAAGATAGTGGCTTGTCAGAAATCTTGACATCTGCTTTACCGGTCTCTCCTCATCACTATGGAATCCTAGAATTTGATGGGAAAACCTTGGATTATCAGGCTAAAATCTTAGATGTTGCTTCTTGGGCAAGGGAGCAGGGCTTGACCGATCAGAACCTACTGGACTTTTCTCAGGCCTCCCGGGCCTTTATGGAACAGGTTTCTGCAAGGAAGCTGGAACCAGACTTGCTTGACAGTCAGTTGACAAGTCTGGAAAGGGAGCTCTTGCTCCAAACCTTTGCGAAACTCAATGCGGATTATTTTGCTGGAAGGCAGATTGACCCAGCCAACCATCAACAGGGCCTGTCCCTCATGCAAGAGACTGGTCTGTCCTTTTATCCAACCTATATCGATAGTATCCTGAAATCAGCTGAAAAAGGCCATGAAAGTTTTCAACTAGAGCTCGAATAATGACCTTGGATATGATGGAGAATGTCCTTAAAAACCAAACATAATTCAAAAAAACATGTTATACAATCGTATTTTAAGAAAAAAATAAAAAAGATATCTTCTCTTTAAGAAATTTGTTCGGTTTATTTGCCGTTTTGGTTGACAAATCAGTTGAAAATGTTATGATAGATTATCACAAGAATATAGAAAAGAGGCTATTTTTAATGTCAAATTGGGACACTAAATTTTTGAAAAAAGGTTTTACTTTTGATGATGTATTGCTGATTCCGGCAGAGAGTCATGTTTTACCAAATGATGTCAGTTTACAGACCAAGCTGGCTAAAAATTTGACATTGAATATTCCTATTATTACGGCGGCCATGGATACAGTCACAGACAGCAAGATGGCTATTGCCATTGCGCGTGCAGGTGGTCTAGGTGTTATCCATAAAAACATGTCTGTTTCTGAGCAGGCAGAGGAAGTGCGCAAGGTAAAACGTTCTGAAAATGGGGTTATTATCGATCCATTCTTCCTGACTCCAAATCACAAGGTTCACGAGGCAGAAGAACTGATGCAGCGCTATCGTATCTCAGGGGTTCCGATTGTGGAAACTCTGGAAAATCGCAAGTTGGTGGGGATTATCACCAATCGCGACATGCGCTTTATCACTGATTTTGAGTCGCTGATTTCCGAGCACATGACCAGTGACAACTTGGTGACAGCCCCTGTTGGGACCGACCTTGAAACGGCGGAGCGCATCCTTCATGAACACCGCATTGAAAAACTGCCTTTGGTAGACAATAACGGCCGACTTTCAGGCCTGATTACCATCAAAGACATTGAGAAAGTAATCGAGTTTCCAAATGCAGCCAAGGATGAATTTGGTCGTCTCTTGGTTGCTGGTGCGGTGGGCGTGACATCCGATACCTTTGAACGGGCTGAAGCCCTCTTTGAAGCTGGAGCAGACGCTATTGTCATCGATACAGCTCACGGACACTCAGCAGGTGTTCTCCGTAAAATTGCTGAAATTCGGGCTCATTTCCCAGACCGGACCCTCATTGCAGGGAATATTGCGACAGCTGACGGAGCTCGTGCCCTTTACGATGCAGGTGTCGACGTTGTCAAGGTTGGGATTGGTCCAGGCTCTATCTGTACCACCCGCGTGATTGCAGGAGTCGGTGTTCCTCAAGTTACAGCCATTTACGATGCGGCAGCAGTAGCTCGTGAGTATGGAAAAACCATCATTGCTGATGGCGGTATCAAGTATTCAGGGGATATTGTCAAGGCCTTGGCGGCTGGGGGAAATGCCGTTATGTTAGGCTCTATGTTTGCAGGTACGGATGAGGCACCTGGTGAAACGGAAATCTTCCAGGGGCGTAAATTTAAAACCTACCGCGGTATGGGTTCGATTGCAGCTATGAAGAAAGGGTCTAGCGACCGTTACTTCCAAGGTTCAGTAAACGAGGCCAATAAATTGGTTCCAGAAGGTATCGAAGGTCGTGTTGCCTACAAGGGAGCTGCTGCGGATATTGTCTTCCAAATGCTGGGTGGTATTCGCTCAGGTATGGGTTATGTGGGTGCGGCCAATCTGCAAGACCTGCATGAAAATGCCCAATTTATCGAAATGTCAGGTGCGGGACTCAAAGAAAGTCATCCTCATGATGTCCAAATCACCAATGAGGCACCAAACTATTCCGTTCAGTAACATCAAAAGAGCACTTATCGGTGCTCTTTTTGTTTGTCTTCTGTCAAAGTTCCATTTGAAACATGGAAAATCTTGAGTTCATCGGGCAGGGTATGGAGATGTTCAAGGGAGGTCGTGGTGACAAAGGTTTGGATTTTCTCTGAAATGGTTTCGAGAAGCTTCATTTGTCGGTCATTGTCCAACTCACTCATGACATCATCTAGAAGCAGAATAGGGTATTCACGAGTCGTCTCTTTCATTAGCTCGATTTCAGCCAGCTTAAGGGAGAGGACCAGGCTACGATGCTGGCCTTGGCTACCATAGTGAGCGTTCATCCCATTGATGAAAAAGGAAATGTCATCTCGGTGGGGCCCAACACCTGTATTTTTCTTAAAGAGATCCCGTTTACGACTTTTTTCCAATTCTGTCAAGAAACTGTCAAGTATATTGACATGGTCTGTAAAGGGGATGCTGGCTTGGTAGGATAGGGTCAGGTTTTCTTTTTGATCAGAGATATCCAGATGTTTGGCCTGGGCAAAGACTTCCAGTTTCTTGAGGAAGTCGATTCGATGCTGAATAACCGTACTGCCATACTCGGCTAGCTGCTGATCCAAAACTGAAAGGTAGGTCAGATCAACCTTATCAGAAGCCTTTAGATAGGCATTTCGTTGCTTTAAGATATGGTTGTAATTGGATAGATCAGATAGATAGAGGGGTTTGATTTGACCTAATTCAACATCCATAAACTTTCGTCTGAGAGCAGGCCCACCCTTGACAAGTTGTAAATCTTCTGGGGCAAAGAGAACAACATTTAGATGACCAATATAGTCAGATAACCGTGTTTGTTTGAGGTGATTAACCTTAGTGATTCGTCCCTTATCTGTCAACTCGATGTCAAGTGGTACTTTACCAGTGCTTCGATGAAGAATTCCGTTGACCTGTAGGTGTTTTTCTGAGAATTGAAGGAGGTCCTTATCTGTCTTCGTCCGGTGGCTACGGGTCAGGGCTAGAAAATAGATACCTTCTAAGATGTTGGTCTTACCCTGAGCGTTTTGTCCTAAAAAGATATTGAGACCTTTATGGAAGGAAAGTTCCGCCTCCCCATAATTACGGAAATGCTGGATATGTAAAGATTCAAGCCACATATTAGGTACCTGGGAAGCGAACAGGAGATTTTTTAGGAGCCTTATCCATTTGTTTTTTCAATGGTGTTTTGTTCTCCTTTTTAAACTGTTTGTTCATTTCCTTGACGATTTTTGCCACTCGCTCTTTTTCTGCCACATCTTCTTCATGTTGTTTTTTTTCTTCATGACTTGGGGCAACGATCTCAATAATAAGACCCTGATTAGGCAATTCTACACGGTCTCCATGGCGGATTTTCTTGCCACGGCGGTCTTCTTTTTCACCGTTAAATAGGACAACATTCTCTGCCAAAAAAGCCTTGATGGCACCTCCAGAAGGCAGGATGCCAGTAGTTTTTAGCAAGGATTGCAGGGTGATAAAGTCATTAAATAATTTGTATTCCATTGTTTACCTCTTTACAGATAATTATAACATAAAATGATATAATGAAGATTACAATGCTTGAATGAGGTAAAAGATGAAATTACAAGAGGGAGTCCATCTTCATTTTATTTCCACAGACCAATTTACAACCAATTCGATTAAAATTCGCTTTGCAGCTCCAATGCAGGAGAAGACTGTGGCAGGGCGCGTATTGGTTGCTAATCTATTAGAGATTGCCAATGCAGATTACCCTACCACCTTGGCTTTTCGTCGCCAGCTAGCTCTACTCTATGGAGCGAACTTTTCTACAAGTGTTTCCCGTAGGGGTCAGGCCCACCTAGTGGATGTGACCATTCGTTTTATAGGAGACAAGTATCTACCAGAGGGAGTTTCATTGACTCAAGATATTTTAGAATTTCTAAGAGTCGCCCTTTTTAGGCCTTTAGCAAAAAAAGGAGCCTTTGATCAACAAGTCTTTGAAATGGAAAAGAGCAACCTGATTTCATATTTGGAGTCTGAGATTGAAGATCATTATTACCATGCGGACCTAGAATTGAATCAACTCTTTTATCAGCAAGCAGAGATGAAAATTCCCAGAGTTGCTACGAAGGAGCTGGTTGAAAAAGAAACAGCTGAGACAGTCTATCAGGCTTACAAGGATATGCTAAACCTTGATAAGGTTGATATTTTTGTTCTGGGCCAGATAGACCAGGATTTGGTCAAAGAGCATTTTAAGAGTTATCCCTTTACTTTCCGTAACCCAAAACTAATCCTTGATTACCAACAGGATTTTTCTAGTGTTACCAGAGAAAAAGTAGAGAGAAAAGAAGCCAATCAATCCATATTAGAACTGGCTTACCATTTACAGACACTTTACAAAGATGTCAACTATCCAGCTCTAGTGGTTTTTAATAGTCTCTTTGGAAGTTCTGCTCATTCTAAATTATTTCGTGAGCTAAGGGAAAAAGAAGGGCTAGCCTATACAGTAGGTAGCTCAATTCATATTTTTTCAGGTATGCTGCGAGTCTATGCAGGAATCGACAAAGAGCAGCGTTTAAAAACGATGCAACTAATTCGTCAGCAATTATCAGATGTCAAGTTAGGAAAGTTTACAGATGAGGATTTGATTCTGACCAAGAAAGTCTTAACCAACGCGGCTACCCTTGCTCAAGATAGGCCATCAACCTTGATAGAGCAGGCTTACAATCAATCTATTTTTGGTCAAGATTTTCGAACTTATTCGCAGTGGCTTGACTCTGTCAACTCAGTGTCAAGAGAAGATGTGATGGCCGTAGCCAAGCAAATTAAATTACAGGCTGTTTATTTTATGGAAGGTGTTGGATGAAGTATTCAGGATTAGAAGAAAAGTGTTATCCCTATCTGCAAACTCCACTTTACAAGGGAAGGTTGGCAAATGGCTTGACAGTTTATTTACACCCTAAGCCAGATTTTAAGGAAACTTATGGGATGATGACTGTTGGTTTTGGAGCAGCAAACACAGTCTTTAAAGCCAAAAAACAGACCGAATTTGTGACTTATCCAACTGGTATTGCCCATTTTTTGGAACATAAACTCTTTGAAATGGAAAATAATAGGGATGTCCTCCAGGAATTTTCCAAATTGGGGACCGATGCCAATGCCTATACCAGCTTTTACCAAACTACCTACCTTTTTTCAACAGCAGCAGAAGTTCTGCCCTCATTAGCTCTCTTGCAAGAGTTTCTGCGTGAAGTTTCTTTTACTGAGGAGTCAGTAGAAAGGGAGAAGGCTATCATCGCTCAGGAAATTGAGATGTATCAAGATGAGCCAGATTCTAGACTTTACAACGAGATTTTGGCTAGTCTTTACCCAGGAAGTCCTTTTCAGGATGATATTGCGGGTAATATCGCCTCCATTCAAGATATCACTGTCCAATCTCTCAAGGAGAATTTTGAAGCCTTCTATCACCCTCAAAATATGACCCTGTTTTTAGTGGGGAATTTTGAACTAGAGGATGTGTGGAAAGGAATACAGGAACAACAGACTACTGATGTAAGCCAGTCTATTCTTGTGGAGCACCAACCCTTGGCTAACAACCCTATTTTACCTCATCGGACTAGCCAGATGGAGGTGGCCAGTCCTAAACTGGCTATTGGGGTACGTGGCAATGGTCAACTTGAAGTAACATCTCTCTATCGTTTCAGATTATCCCTTTCGCTACTCTTTTCCATGCTTTTTGGCTGGACCTCCATGCGTCACCGAGACCTGTATGAACAGGGAAAAATTGATAGTTCTTTCTCTTTTCATTTAGAAGTGAGACCAGAATACCACTTTTTTGTCTTAACCATGGACACCAAGGAGCCAGTTGCTCTATCCAGCAGTTTGCGTAAGGCCATCCAGCAGTTTGCATCCGATCCAGATGTGTCAGAAGAGCATCTGGAGATTGTCAAAAAGAAGACTTATGGGGATTTTATCGCTAGTCTGAACTCTTTGGAATATACGGCCAGCTACTTTATGCAGCACTTATCTGATGAGGAGAATGTTTTTGATTTGCCAGAAATCATTGAGACCATTAGCATAGAAGAGGTTCTAGCAGCCGGCCATCAATTTCTTTCAAACTACGATATGACGGATTTTATTATTTTTCCAAAATAATGGCTATTTATCATCGAAATTTCCTTAGATTTTTGTTACAATACTGTATTGAATACTAAACGTAAGAGAGAGGCTATTATGAGGCAAAAAAGTATTGGAGAGGTTCTAAAAGAAGCGCGTGAAAGTCGTGGCTGGAGTTTTGCAGATGTTCAACGTAAGACAAAAATCCAAGCTAAGCTAGTGCAGGCTTTAGAATATAATGATTTTGAAGCAATTCCTGACCCAGCTTATGCCAGATCTTTCTTGCAACGCTATGCAGAAGTTCTGGAGTTGGATGCCTCTGTTTTGTTGGATGCCTATGATTCAAAGAGTTTGGTGGTTTATTATGAAGAAGGTGAAGATTCTAATTCTGATATAGACTTACGCCGAAAGGTCAAAAAGAAAAAACCAGTAAAATCTTATTTACCCCTGATTTATCTCTTATTGGCAGCTATTTTCATTTTGATTTTTGTGGCTTACATTGTATCTCAACGAATTCAAAACCAGGTCATCACACCACCGTCTACTTCCTCATCTTACTCAGTTGTGTCGAAATCATCCAGTAACCAAACGACTACTGTATCGAGCAGCGAACAAACAACTGAGGCAAGCAGTACGACAACGACTTCTAGTAGTGGTGAGTCCTCAACGAAGTTGACAACGACAGGAGAGGGGTCTAACTTGACGGTGACCCTCACGGGTGCGACTAAACCAGTAGAAGTTCAGGTATCAGTGACAACGGCGACCAGTTGGGTCAGCTTGTCAGACACAGATATGGCAAATGGTGTGACCTTGTCCCCTGAGAATGCCACTGTCACAGCTGCCATACCTGAAGGTGTGACAACAGCCACCCTCACTCTGGGAGTGGTGGAAGGTGTGACTGTCCGCATCGCTGGACAGGACTTAGATACGTCGGCCTTAACTGAACAATCAGGGACAATTACCCTGACGATTGAATAAAGGATTTTTATGAAAAAAGAAAATATCCCCAATGCCCTTACACTAGGACGCATCTTGATTATTCCGGTTTTTATTGTGCTGCTGACGGTGTGGCAAAGTTCTCTTAGCCATGTTCTGGCGGCCATCATATTTGCTCTGGCCAGCATAACCGATTATTTGGATGGTTATCTAGCCCGCAAGTGGAAGGTAGTGAGCAATTTTGGTAAATTTGCGGATCCTATGGCGGACAAAATCCTTGTCATGACGGCCTTTATCATGCTGGTAGAGTTAAAAATGGCTCCAGCTTGGGTGGTGGCTATCATCATCTGTCGTGAGTTGGCTGTGACAGGGTTACGTCTGCTTCTCGTTGAAAACGGAGGGACCGTTTTAGCAGCAGCCATGCCTGGGAAAATTAAGACTTTTTCACAAATGTTTGCCATTATTTTTCTCTTGCTGCATTGGAATTTGTCGGGGCAAGTACTGCTCTACACTGCGCTTTTCTTTACCCTTTATTCAGGTTATGATTATTTCAAGGGTGCAGCTTATTTGTTCAGGGATACCTTTAAATAAATGACCAATATTATTGAAGTAAAAGATTTAAAGTATAAGTATAACGAAGCTGATACCACCTATACTCTCAACGGTGTTTCGTTTCACGTGAAACAGGGAGAATGGTTGTCCATCATTGGCCACAATGGCTCTGGAAAGTCAACAACTGTTCGTTTGATTGATGGACTCTTGGAGGCGGAATCCGGTGATATTATCATCGCTGGTGATAAGCTGACAGTGGACAATGTCTGGGAAAAACGCCGTCAAATTGGCATGGTTTTCCAAAATCCAGATAATCAGTTTGTCGGTGCTACAGTAGAAGATGATGTGGCCTTTGGCCTAGAGAATCAAGGAATTCCGCTGGAAGAAATGCAAGAACGAGTCCATCAAGCCTTAGAACTGGTAGGAATGTCAGATTTTAAGAAGCGGGAGCCGGCTAGGTTATCTGGAGGTCAGAAACAACGGGTGGCTATCGCAGGGGTGGTAGCCCTTAGGCCCAACATTATCATCCTTGATGAAGCAACTAGTATGCTGGATCCGGAAGGTCGCTTGGACCTGATTCGGATAGTCAAAGATATCAAGGACCGTTATAACATGACAGTCATTTCCATTACCCATGATTTGGACGAGGTTGCACTGAGCGACCGAGTTATCGTCATGAAAGAGGGGGAAGTTGAGTCTGTTAGCAGACCAGAAGAGTTGTTTATGCGTAAGGATTTGCAGGCCTTGGATTTAAATCAGCCTTTTACAGCAGATTTAGCTGACCAACTTCGTCTCAAGGGCCTGGAAGTGCCAGACCGTTATTTTACAGAAGAGGAACTAGAAGAAACACTATGGGAATTACTCTCCAACAAGTAAGTTACACTTATCAAGCCAACACGCCTTTTGAGGGGCGTGCGCTTTTTGGTGTGGACTTGGAAATTGTAGAGGGGTCCTATACAGCCCTGATTGGGCACACAGGTTCTGGAAAATCAACGATTTTACAGCTACTGAATGGACTTAATGTTCCCACTGCCGGAACGGTCTTGATTGATGAAACAGTTATTACACCAACTTCTGTCAATAAGGATATTAAGCAGGTCCGAAAGAAAGTGGGTTTGGTATTCCAGTTTCCTGAGAGTCAGGTTTTTGATGAGACAGTCCTCCAAGATGTAGCCTTTGGTCCACAAAATTTTGGAGTGTCCAAGGAGGACGCTGAGAGGACGGCGCGTGAGAAATTGGCTTTGGTTGGCATTGATGAGGAACTCTTTGAGCGGAGTCCTTTTGAGTTGTCAGGTGGACAGATGCGTCGAGTGGCCATTGCGGGTATTTTAGCGATGGAGCCTCACGTTCTTGTCTTAGATGAGCCGACAGCGGGTCTCGATCCTGCGGGTCGTAAAGAACTGATGGCCATCTTTAAAGAACTCCATCAGATGGGGATGACCATTGTTTTAGTGACTCACCTGATGGATGATGTAGCTGATTTTGCAGACTTTGTTTATGTCTTGGAAAACGGGAAGGTTGTTCGCACCGGCCGGCCATCAGCTGTTTTTCAGGAAGTCGATTTTATGGAGTCCATCCAGTTAGGCGTACCCAAAATTACCAAGTTTGCTGCTAATTTGGAGCGTCGTGGTCTTGTATTTGATCAACTCCCGATTACCATAGAGGAGTTTACGGAGGTACTTACCCATGGATAGACTCATTTTGGGACGCTACATTCCTGGTGATTCCCTGATCCATAGATTGGATCCGAGAAGCAAACTTCTGGCCATGATTCTCTTTCTCTTTATCATCTTTTGGGCCAATAATCTAGTGACCAATGCTATTATCCTGTCCTTTGTCCTGCTATTGGTTCTCCTTTCAGGGATTAAGTTTTCCTTCTTTTTGAATGGCATCAAACCCATGCTAGGGATTATTCTCTTTACCACCCTATTTCAAGTTTTTTTCATGGGTGGTGAGACAATCTTATGGACATTTTGGTTTATCAAGATTACCTTGGAAGGGTTGCAGCAGGCCGGTATCATCTTTCTTCGTTTTGTTCTGATTATTATCTTTTCAACCCTGCTGACTTTGACCACTACCCCTCTCAGTTTGGCAGATGGAGTTGAGGCTGGTCTTGCTCCTCTGGCGCGCTTAAAGGTTCCAGTTCACGAAATCGGTTTGATGCTGTCTATGAGCCTGCGTTTTGTACCAACCTTGATGGATGATACTACTCGAATTATGAATGCTCAACGGGCTCGTGGTGTGGATTTTGGAGAAGGAAGTCTTGTTCAGAAGGTAAAGGCTATTATTCCAATCTTGATTCCCCTCTTTGCTTCTAGTTTTAAGCGAGCAGACGCTTTGGCAACGGCTATGGAGGCGCGTGGCTATCAAGGCGGGGACGGCCGAAGTAAGTATCGTGTACTTTCTTGGAAGCTGATAGATAGTTTAGCTATTTTGGTCATGATACTACTAGGTATTGTGTTGTTCTTTTTAAAAACCACAATATATAGTTGATAAAAGTGCTAAAATGGCACTTTTTTTGCTTATTTTTTCGGAATTTCAATGATTTTGTAACATTTGTCATCTTTTTTAAAAGAAAAAGTAACAAAACTAGGGTATAATGGAGTCTACGGAATGAAAGGAAATATTTTATGACATTCTCAAAAACAAAGTATTTATTGGCTAGTATCTTAGTTGTTGGAAGCCTCTTCCTAACAACTAGTATTCAGGCAGAGACTTATACAGTCAAACCTGGTGATACTTTATCAGATATTGCATCTGTTTTTAATACAACAGTCGATGAATTAGCTTCTGTAAATCAAATTGAAAATAAAAATTTGATTAAGATTGGTCAAGTTTTGAAAACCAGTCAAGCTATGACAGCTGCTACAGAACAAGTAGTCAGCACCATGGCAACTCCTGCAGAAGAAACAACTTCAGTAGCAACTCCGGCTCCGCAAGCAACAGAAGCGCCTGTCACTGTAGCGGTTACGACACCTGCTACAACTCAGGCTCCAGCGCAAACACCTGCTCCTGTCCAACCAGCTCCGGTTACAACTGGCGGCTATACATCTAACCTTAGCGCAGAAGAAGCTGCAGCCAAAGAAGAAATCGCCCGCCGCGAATCAGGTGGTTCCTATACAGCTCAAAACGGTCAATATTACGGTCGTTACCAGTTGACCATTAGCTACCTCAATGGAGATCTTTCTCCAGAAAACCAAGAACGAGTAGCAGATGCCTATGTCTATGGCCGTTATGGTTCATGGGTAGCAGCCCTCGCACACTCAAATGCCAAGGGTTGGTATTAAGATTTAAAAATATGCAAAAGAGTTTGGAACAAAAGAAGTTCCAAACTCTTTTTTATGAATTTAGCATTGTTCTGCAATGGCTGTTTCCGCAGCGATGCGGCCGAAAGTGAAGATATCTGTCAGAGAATTTCCACCGAGGCGGTTACCAGCGTGGAGGCCACCAGCCACTTCACCAGCAGCATAGAGGCCTGAGATTCGTTGGCCGGCTTCGTTGATGACATGGGTTTCTGTGTCAATTTTGAGGCCGCCCATGGTGTGGTGAACAGCTGGTTTACGAGGTGTGGCATAGAATGGAGCCTTAATACATTTCAAATCAAATCCACCCTTGTTAAACTCAGGATCAAATCCAGCATCGACATAAGAATTGTACTTTGTGATGGTGTCTACAAGAATTGCTGGTTCGATGTTGATTTGCTCCGCTAATGCTTCCAAAGTATCCGCTCGGAAGAGGGTGCCAGCTGCAACCTGGGCATCGATTTTTTCCTGACTGGTATTGTAGGCAGTAGCCTTAATGTTATCATCAGCAATCAGATAGAAGAGTCCGCCGTTGTCAATAGCTGCTTGAGACAGCTTGTCACGACTACCATACTCATCGACAAAGCGTTTGCCCTTTGTATTGACCATAATAAAGTTTGCAGGTGGTACTTGGAGGCCTGAGAAAAGGGCTCCAGTAACAGGATCAGATACAGGCATCATTTGGCTAAAGCCCATGCCAACCAAATCAGCTCCAACAGATTGGCCTAGGAGAATCCCGTCCCCTGTTACGGCAGGGGTGTTGGAGGTAGCGATATCATCAGCGATTTCAGACCAGTAGGTGTTGTATTGCTGCAACATTTTGGTATTGGCCCCAAAACCACCAGTTGTCAAGATGACAGCTTTTGCATGGACGGTAATATTTTGACCATTGCGTCCAGCAGCCATAACCCCAGTAATTTTCCCGTTGGTTACTAGTAATTCTTTAACAGGGCTGTCAGTTAAAATTTGTCCTCCATTTTTAAGAACGTAGTCTTTGAGAACAGAGATGAAGGCTACTCCCATAGGTACTTTTGGCTTGTGGCCGCGTCGCCAGAGAGCTCCGACCGGCATGGTTACTTCATCGCGAACAAATTCTACCCCAACATCTTCCAGCCAGCGAACTGATTCGAGGGCTCTTTCTGTCAAGACCTTAATCAAGTCATAGTTACCATGGATTTCCTGTCCTTGTAAGTCAGTACGTTTCCCGCCGATATAGGTTTGGATGCGATAGAGCAACTTGGAGTCAAATAGG
>NZ_JBHCHN010000059.1:0-30712 GCF_041802885.1 Streptococcus sp. | reverse complement strand
CCTTAAGGGCACCAGAGTGATCATAGTAACCACCCCGATCCTCAACCCCGATGGATTCTGCAAAGCTGATTTGAATATTGTCAATGAAATCTCGGTTCCAAATATGTTCAAAAATGATATTGGCAAAGCGGACAGCAAAAATATTTTGGACCATTTCCTTGCCTAAGTAGTGGTCAATACGGTAAATCTGGTCTTCTTCAAAGGTTTGGGACAGTTCTTGATTGAGCTTTTCAGCTGTTTCTAGACTAGTACCAAAGGGTTTTTCAATAATCAACCGTTCAAAACCAGTGCCATCCACGATATTTTCAGATTTGAGATGTTTGGCAATGGTGCCGAAAAATTCAGGAGCCATTGACAGGAAGAAAACCTTGTTGTTTTCAGTCTTGTAGCGCTGACCCAATTCTTGTTGCAGATTTCGCAAGGCAACATAGTGCTCGGTGTCATTAACATCGTGGCTCTGGTAGTAGAAGTGGCTGGCAAATTCATGGGCCTGACGCGCATTGTCAGGAAGATTTCCCAGGGATTCGATAACCGTTGATTCAAAGAACTCCTTGGTCCAAGGGCGGCGTGCTGTCCCGATAACTGCAAAGTTTTCAGCCAGATGACCAGCCTTATATAGTCTAA
This sequence comes from Streptococcus sp., assembly GCF_041802885.1. Classification (GTDB taxonomy): domain Bacteria; phylum Bacillota; class Bacilli; order Lactobacillales; family Streptococcaceae; genus Streptococcus. The sequence goes on along the minus strand of NZ_JBHCHN010000059.1, from coordinate 30,088 downwards.
AAAGGGAAGGATAGAGCTTACGCTTGGCCAGGTCTCCACTGGCACCAAAAATGGTAAATAAGACAGGTGATGACATAGTTTACTTTCCAATCTGTTCTAATCTTCTTGTATTATAGCATAAATATTCTGAAAAATTAACTTTTTCGAGCCAAAAGCTAAAATACCCTATAAACGTAAGGATTCGCAGGTTTTTGGATTTGGATTAAGTCTGTTAATTCCAGACTGGGGAGGGATTGTTCCAAGGAATTGTGATAAATTATTTTGATAGTCCCACGAGCCTTGACCCAGGTATCATTGGCAAAATGCTGGCTTTGCCCAGTGGTCAAGAGACCATAAACACCAGAGTCCGCGATACAGTGGATAATTCCAAAACGAAAAAGAAATTGCTGGTTGGGATTGTCAGGGTCATTGTAGACAAAACCTGTCATCTCCACTGTTTTCCCGACAAACTCATCTGGGTAATCATAGATGACTTCCATGACAGCCATGTAGTTGTCTGCAGTGATTTGAATCAGGTCCTTATCTAAATATTGGTCAGCTACTTTACGCATCTCTTTTTGATAGGCAGATTTGGTAAAGTAGGTCGAACTATCGGGTTTGAGATACTGGACGCTGGTGCCTTCTTGCTGCTGGGTCTGATCATCCACCTCCGCAGCCAGAGGAAAGTGATATCCCTTTGCGGCCACCGTTGTCGCATCCAAGCTGACGGTCGGAAAAAGCCAGGCAACTCCAAGAGGAATCAAGAGTAGGGCCAGGCTTGTGAACTGGGCTGTCTTGGTTCGCAAGTGGCTGTGTACCTTCATTTCTTTCATCCAAACGATGAGCTGCACGATGGCTAGTACAAAGGTCAAAAACATGGAAAGAAAGGCTAGATAGGAATAGTGGAGATTGATATACTGGTCCAATTTGCCGGTCACATAGAGGTACATGGTCATCTCAAAGTAGCCGACTAAGATTAAAAATCGAAGCATCTAAAAACCTCCAATCATCAAACTATAAGCCAAAATCACCAGCGTAATCAAGCTGATGAATTGCAGGATGAATTTGTTGGTAAAATGGTTCTTCATCATGAGAAGGTTTTTGATATCAATCATAGGACCGATGATGAGAAAGGCCATGACTGGAGCAAAACCAAAGCTGGCTAGCAAGGAGGCCCCGATGAAGGCATCTGCTTCCGAGCAGAGGGAGAGCAGGAAGGCCAGAACCATCATGAGCAGGATAGCCGTTAGAGAATTGTGACCGATGCGAGTCAAGACATAGGTTGGGACATAGACCTGGACGAAGCTGGCAAAGAGACAGCCAAAAACCAGGTACCGCCCCATGTCAAAGAATTCGTCAATGGCTTGAATCAGAGCATAACCAACCTTGACCCACCCTTTCTTATCTGAGAAGTCATGACTGTGGTCTTTTTTACCATCCTTCTTGAGAATGGGTTCCTTAGCCACAAAGCCCCAGAAAATTCCCAGAACAAGAGCCACCAAAATCGAACCGAGGGCCCGGAAAAGGGCAAAGCGCACCGAATTGCCAAAGGCGGTGTAGGTAGCAAAAAGGACGATGGGATTGATGATGGGGGCTGTTGCCAGGAAAGGAACGGCTGTGTAGGTAGGCACTTTTTTTTCCAAAAAGCGGTTGACAATGGGGACAATCCCACACTCACATGAGGGGAAAATAAAACCAACAAAAGTTCCAAAAAGAATCCGGAGAATCTTGTTTTGCGGAAGAAAGGCATGGACCCTATCAGGGGTGATATAGACATCGATGAAGCCTGAAATGATAGACCCAATTAGAACAAAGGGCAGGGCTTCAATCATGATGGACAAAAAGATGGCCCCCATCTGCAAGACAGAAGTGGGAAGTTGTTGAAAAAGGTCTGTCATCTTAATTCACTTCTTCAGTTTCACTGGCTGGTTTAGACTTAGGATCTGGAAATTCAATTTCCTCCAATTTGTCAAAGGATGCAAATTCCTCCAAGATTTTTTCCAAATCATCTTCTTTTTTATAGGTAATTGCCATAAAAGCCTCCAAAAATCTTATTTTATCCATTATACCTTTTCTAGGCAAAAAATTCTCGGATTTGCTTGGTATTTTTCATCAAAATGCAGTTCTTTCATTTCATAAAACTTTAAGAAATCGTGATATAATAGGACTATGAAGACAAGAATAAACGAACTCGTTGAATTGCTGAATCGCTATGCTGATGAATATTACCGCTTGGACAGTCCTAGCGTTTCTGATGTAGATTATGACAGACTGTATCGAGAACTAGTTGATTTAGAAACTGCCCACCCAGAGCTCATCTTGCCCAATAGCCCGACTCACCGGGTCGGCGGAAAGATTTTGGATGGTTTTGAGAAATATACTCATATCTACCCCCTCTATAGTTTGCAGGATGCCTTTTCTCTGGAGGAATTGCAAACCTTTGATGAGCGGGTACGCAAGGAATTTCCTCATGCGACCTACATTTGTGAACTCAAAATCGATGGACTCTCTATTTCTCTGACCTATGAAGCCGGTTGTCTAATCATCGGAGCGACACGGGGAGACGGGAATGTCGGTGAGAATATCACGGAAAACCTCAAGCGGGTCAAGGACATTCCCCTTACCTTGCCTGAGCCCCTGGATATCACTGTTCGAGGAGAGTGCTATATGCCTAAGGCCTCCTTTGAACGTGTCAACCTAGAGCGGCAGGAGAAAGGAGAGGCTGAGTTTGCCAATCCACGAAATGCTGCTGCTGGGACCTTGCGACAGTTGGATACAGGAGTTGTGGCCCAGCGGGGTCTCTCCACTTTCCTCTATCAAGAGGCTAGCCCAACGGATGCTAGTAGTCAATCCCAGGTTTTGGCTGAGCTGGATAGACTTGGTTTTACCACCAATCATGATTATGCGTTAGCAGATTCTATTTCAGAGGTCTGGAATTTCATAGAGAGTATCGCTGCCAAGCGCAACGAACTTCCCTACGAAATTGATGGTATTGTCATCAAGGTCAATGACTTGGCTATCCAAGAGGAACTTGGCTTCACTATCAAGGCCCCTCGCTGGGCCGTTGCCTATAAGTTTCCGGCTGAAGAAAAAGAGGCTGAAATCCTGTCTGTAGACTGGACTGTAGGCCGGACAGGGGTCGTTACCCCCACAGCTAACCTGACTCCCGTCCAGCTGGCAGGGACCACTGTCAGCAGGGCTACCCTCCACAATGTGGACTATATTGCTGAAAAAGATATCCGCATCGGCGATACGGTTATCGTTTATAAGGCAGGGGATATCATTCCAGCGGTTTTGCGGGTGGTAGAAGAAAAGCGTGACCAGCAAGAGGTCATGCCTATTCCAGTCAATTGTCCCTCTTGTGCTAGCCCCCTGATGCACTATGAGGATGAAGTTGCCCTACGCTGTATCAATCCTCATTGCCCGTCGCAAATCATGAACCGGCTGGAACATTTTGCTAGCCGCGATGCTATGAATATTGCTGGATTGGGAACTTCTATTGTTGAAAAACTGTTCAAGACTGGTTTGGTCAAGGATGTGGCAGATATCTATCGGCTCACTGTTGGTGATCTTTTGAACCTGGAAGGCTTTAAGGAAAAATCAGCAGCTAAACTTTATCAAGCCATTCAGGCTTCCAAGGAAAACTCTGCTGAAAAACTGCTTTTCGGCTTAGGTATCCGTCATGTCGGCAGCAAGGCCAGTAAGATTCTTTTGGAGAAATTTGTCAGTCTAGAAAATTTGGCTAGGGCTAGTGCAGAAGACATAGCCCAAATTGAAGGACTGGGTCAGGTCATTGCCAAATCCCTCGTATCCTATTTTGCTAACCAAGGAGTTCAAGAGCTCTTATCTGAGCTAAAAAGCGCAGGGGTCAATTTGGTCTACACAGGTCAAGTTGCGGTTGAAGGTGGTTTGCTCTCTGGGATGACAGTCGTTTTGACAGGGAAGTTGGAGCGATTAAAACGAAGTGAAGCCAAAGCCAAACTAGAAAGTCTAGGTGCCAATGTTGCTGGCTCTGTTTCAAAGAAAACGAACCTAGTAGTAGCTGGCAGTGATGCCGGCAGTAAATTGACCAAGGCTCAGGAACTTGGCATCGAAGTCAAGGATGAGGCCTGGTTAGAAAGTCTGTAAAGAATGATGATGGAAAAAAGAAAACGTGCTCGATTGATTTACAATCCGACCTCTGGTCAGGAAATCATGAAAAAAAATGTAGCAGAAGTCTTGAACATTCTGGAAGGATTTGGTTATGAAACTTCCGCTTTCCAAACCACACCTGCCAAGGATTCTGCCAAAAATGAGGCTGCCAGAGCAGCAAAGGCTGGTTTTGATTTGGTGATAGCAGCTGGTGGTGATGGGACCATCAACGAAGTGGTCAATGGTATTGCTCCGCTCAAACGCCGACCAAAAATGGCCATCATCCCAACAGGAACCACCAATGACTATGCCAGAGCCCTCAAGGTTCCGCGAGGTAATCCTGTTGAGGCTGCCAAGTTGATTGGTAAGAACCAAACCATCCTCATGGATATTGGCTTGGCCAAAACCAAAAAAGATGGAAAGGATGTCCAAAGCTACTTTATCAATATCGCCGCAGCGGGTACCCTGACGGAGCTGACTTATAGTGTGCCGAGCCAGCTCAAGACGACCTTTGGTTATCTAGCTTATGTGGTCAAGGGGGCGGAACTCCTGCCACAGGTTAAGTTTAGACCGGTCCGGGTCAAGCATGATAAGGGCGTATTTGAAGGAAAGGTTTCCATGATATTTGTGGCTTTGACCAATTCAATTGGTGGTTTTGAACAAATCGTTCCAGATGCCAAATTAGATGATGGTAAATTTACACTCATCATGGTCAAAACAGGCAATCTTTTTGAAATCCTTCACTTGCTTCGCCTCGTCTTAGATGGAGGCAAGCATATTGAACACAAGCATGTGGAATATCTTAAGACGAAAAAACTGAGTATCGAGGCAGCAGAAGGCAGCACAGATCGTCTCTTACTCAACCTAGATGGGGAATATGGAGGAGATGCGCCAGTGAAGCTCTTGAACCTAGCCAATCATATCGAATTCTTCGCAGATACAGATAAGATTGCCAACCATGCCATCACTATTGATACAGAAACTCTCCGCCTTGAAGAAATGGCCAAATTGTTTGCAGAAGAAGTCACTCACTTGGAAGATAACATATAAATAGGAAGAAAGGTTGAAATAGACCTTTTTTCTATTTTCAGTTTGTTTTTTGAAAACGTTTAAAAGACTTGTATTTTCTTGACAAAAGCATTTTTTAGGAGTATGCTTACAAAGTATAAATTTTTAAAAGGAGAATCATTATGGATTTGTCAGCATTGGCATTAGGACTCGCAACTTTGGGTGTCAGTATTGGTGAAGGAATCTTAGTAGCTGCCTACCTAAACGGAACAGCTCGCCAACCTGAATTGCAGAGTAAATTGATGTCGGGTGTGTTTTTGGGCGTTGCCTTCATTGAAGGTACCTTCTTTGTAACTTTGGCCATGACTTTCTTGTTCCGTGGTTAATGACCATCGGTAGAATATAGAAAAGGGGGAAGCTTCTTTGGAAGAAAGTGTAAATCCAACCCTAAACCTTGGTCCAGTTACCTTTGATTTGACCATGGTATTGGTCTCCGCTATCACGATTTCCATTATTTTTCTTCTGGTCTTTTGGGCAAGTCGCAAGATGCAGCTCAAACCTACCGGAAAACAAAATGTCTTGGAATATGTCTATGAATTGACGATAAGTTTTACCAAGGGAAACTTGGGAGATGAAGAGTCTAAGCGTTACAGTCTGTTCTTTTTTGTAGCTTTCACATTTTTGGTTGTTGCCAATAATCTAGGACTGATGACCAAAATTGAAACACCAGAAGGTTACAACCTTTGGACATCGCCAACTGCCAATATGGCCTATGACCTTGGTCTGGCGGCTATTGCGACTATCTTTGTCCATATAGAAGGGGTACGTCGCTGTGGCTTTGGAGCATACCTGAAAGCCTTTGTAACGCCACTTGCCATGACTCCGATGAACATCCTAGAGGAAGTGACAAACTTGGCATCGCTTGGTTTGCGTCTCTATGGGAACATCTATGCGGGTGAAGTGCTGGTTGGCCTCTTGCTAAAATTGGCCCAAGCTAGTGCCTTTGCCTATCCAATAGCCTTCTTGCTCAACGTTGTATGGACTGCCTTTTCAGTCTTTATTTCCTGCTTGCAAGGCTATGTATTTGTCATGCTGGTCTCCATGTATCTAAATAAGAAAATCAGTGGCGGACACTAAGAGGAAAGGAAAAGATTATTCATGATTACAGTATTGAGTACAAGTGCGACCATACTTGGAAATTTCATTCTGGTCACAGCATCCTTTTTGACCCTGATTATCCTCATCCGCGTTTTTGCTTGGAAAAATTTGACAGGAATTTTTGAACAACGTGCAGAAAAAATTGCTGGAGAAATTGACGCCGCTGAGGAAAAAAATCAGGCTGCAGCTGCCCTGGTCAAACAACGCCAGGTTGAGCTGGAGCAAAGTCGGATGGAAGGCAAGAAAATTATTCAAGATGCTGTTGCTAGAGCCAAGGTTGAGAAAAAACATATTGTTGACCAGGCTGATGTAGAAGCACAAGCATTGAAAGATAAGGCTAAACTCGAAATTGCTGCTGAAAAACGCGAAGCCCAGGAACAATTAAAGGTTCAAGTGGCAAGCTTGGCGGTTGATTTGGCAGGAAAAATTATTTTAGAGGATTTGGATCAAGCGGCCCACAGTGCCTTAATCGATCGCTATATTGATAGATTAGGAGAAAAATAATGGGTGTAAAAGAAGCAACCATTGTGCACCAATATGCTTATCAATTCGTAGAAAACATCGCATATCGTGATGATATCTGGGCCATTTATGATGAGATTCAGCGCATGGTTTCGATTATTAATGAAACCAAGCTGAATCGAATTCTCAGTTCTCCAACTGTTTCTAGCGAGGATAAGGCAGGTTTTGTTCGTAATCTGCGTCAGTCATCCTATCGCTTTATTAACGATTTGATTGAAACGCTGATTCAGGATGAAAACTATGACCTGCTCCTGCCAACTTTGGAAGATATTCTCTTAAAAATCAGCAAGAGCAAAAACGAATATGACATGGTGGTGACCTCTTTCCAAGCCTTGACAGAAGAGCAAAAACAGCGTTTAACTGCTATCGTTGAGGAACGTTTTTCGGTCAAAGTGCACAATGTTATTGAAGAAATTGATAAAGAATTGCTGGGTGGTTTTATCGTAAATGTTAACCATCGAGTGATTGATACTAGTGTCCGTGCACAATTAGGAGACATTAGAAAAAAGCTATAAAATAGAAAGTGGTGTTCTTTTGGTCATCAATACACAAGAAATTAGCGCTTTACTAAAACAACAAATTGACGACTTTCAGCCGGATTTTGACTACACGGAAACTGGGGTCGTGACCTATATCGGGGATGGGATTGCGCGTGCGCAAGGATTGGACAATGCCATGAGTGGTGAACTCCTTGTCTTCGAAAATGGGACCATCGGTATGGCTCAAAACTTGGAAACCACTGATGTCGGTATCATTATCTTAGGACAATTCTCAGATATTCGTGAAGGTTCGGTCGTCCGTCGGACAGGCAAAATCATGGAAGTTCCAGTTGGGTCTGCCTTGATTGGTCGTGTCATCAACCCCCTTGGCCAACCAGTGGATGGTCTGGGAGAAATCCACACTAACAAGACTCGTCCGATTGAATATCCTGCTCCAGGTGTGATGCAGCGGAAGTCTGTTAATCAGCCCCTGCAAACAGGGCTCAAGGCTATTGATGCTCTTGTGCCCATCGGCCGTGGCCAGCGGGAATTGATTATCGGGGACCGTCAGACAGGGAAGACCTCAGTGGCTATCGATGCCATTCTCAACCAAAAAGGCCAAGATATGATTTGTATTTATGTGGCCATTGGTCAGAAGGAATCAACTGTCCGGACCCAGGTGGAAACCCTCCGCCAATATGGGGCTTTGGACTACACCATCGTAGTGACGGCTTCGGCCTCCCAGCCTTCTCCTCTGCTCTTTTTGGCCCCTTATGCTGGTGTCGCAATGGCAGAAGAGTTCATGTATGAAGGCAAGCATGTTCTGATTGTCTACGATGATTTATCTAAGCAAGCGGTAGCCTATCGTGAACTTTCTCTTTTGTTACGACGTCCACCAGGCCGTGAAGCCTATCCAGGGGATGTTTTCTATCTCCACTCACGCCTGCTGGAACGATCTGCCAAGGTTTCTGATGAGCTAGGCGGTGGCTCCATTACAGCCCTGCCCTTTATTGAAACTCAGGCAGGTGATATCTCAGCCTATATCGCAACCAACGTAATTTCCATTACAGATGGACAAATCTTCCTGAAAGATGATCTTTTCAACTCAGGGATTCGTCCAGCTATTGATGCGGGATCATCTGTATCGCGGGTAGGTGGTTCTGCCCAAATCAAGGCTATGAAAAAGGTGGCAGGTACGCTTCGTATTGATTTGGCCTCCTATCGTGAGTTGGAAGCCTTCACCCAGTTCGGTTCGGATTTGGATGCAGCTACCCAGGCTAAACTCAATCGTGGCCGTCGGACAGTAGAAGTGCTCAAACAGCCTCTACACAAGCCATTGCCAGTTGAAAAACAGGTCTTGATTTTGTATGCGTTGACCAATGGTTTCTTAGATTCTGTGCCCATTAAGGATATCCTTGCTTTCGAAGAGGATCTCTACGCCTACTTTGACCTCAATCATGATTCTTTGCTGGATGTGATTCGCACCACAAAGGATTTGCCAGATACGGAAGTCTTGGATGCTGCGATTCAAGAATTTAAAAACCAGTCTGTTTACAAATAGAGGAGTAGGATATGGCAGGTTCTCTAAATGAAATCAAAAACAAAATTGCATCGACCAAGAAAACCAGTCAAATCACAGGTGCCATGCACATGGTTTCTGCGGCTAAATTAGCCAAGTCAGAACAGGCCGCCAAATCATTTGAAATCTATGCCAGAAAGGTCCGTCAGGTAACGACAGACCTGCTGCGCAGTGAACTCATGAATGACGGTGCCACCAACCCCATGTTGATTCGCCGAGAGGTTAAAAAGACAGGTTATATTGTCATTACATCGGATAGTGGGCTAAAAGGTGCCTACAATTCCACCATCCTCAAGGCCGTTATGGGCATGATTGACCAAGACCATGACAGCAAGGATGAGTACGAAATTATTGCTATTGGCGGTATGGGAGCAGATTTTTTCCGTAATCGAGGGATGGCACCCATCTTTGAATTGAGAGGTATTGCTGATCATCCTAGTTTCGATGAGGTTCAAAAGATTATTTCAAAATCCGTTGAAATGTATAAAAATGAAATTTTCGACGAACTCTATGTCTGTTATAACCACCATATCAACAGTTTGACCAGTCAAGTTCGTGTGCAACAGATGCTACCGATTGAAGATTTGGATCACAATGAGGTGGACGGATATACAGCAAGTTTTGAGATGGAGCCCAGTCGTGATGCTATTTTGGAGCAGCTGCTTCCTCAATATGCAGAGTCCATGATTTATGGGGCGATTCTAGATGCAAAAACAGCTGAAAGCGCGGCTGGTATGACCGCCATGCAGACAGCAACTGACAATGCCAAAAACGTCATTGCAGATTTAACAATCCAATACAACAGAGCCCGCCAGGCTGCTATCACTCAGGAAATCACTGAGATTGTGGCTGGTGCCTCTGCCCTGGATTAAGAAAATGGATGTCAATCAGGCTTTAGCAGCTATCGATTGATCATCTTGAGAGAGGAGAAGAGATGAGTTCAGGCAAAATCACTCAGGTTGTCGGACCCGTTGTGGATGTCGCATTCGCAGTGGACGACAAGCTTCCTGAGATTAACAATGCACTCGTTGTCTATAAAAACGACCAATCAAAACAAAAAGTTGTGCTTGAAGTCGCTTTGGAACTGGGTCATGGGATTGTCCGCACCATTGCCATGGAATCAACAGATGGTTTGACGCGAGGAATGGAAGTTCTGGACACTGGCCGACCAATTTCTGTGCCGGTCGGAAAAGAAACCCTGGGCCGCGTTTTCAATGTTTTGGGGGACACCATTGACTTGGAAGAACCTTTTGCAGAAGAAGCACAGCGCGAGCCAATCCATAAGAAGGCCCCTACCTTTGATGAATTGTCTACCTCCACAGAGATTTTAGAAACAGGAATCAAGGTCATTGATTTGCTGGCTCCTTATCTGAAGGGAGGAAAGGTTGGACTCTTTGGCGGTGCCGGGGTTGGAAAAACCGTCCTGATTCAGGAATTGATTCACAATATCGCTCAAGAGCACGGCGGGATTTCAGTCTTTACCGGGGTTGGTGAGCGGACCCGTGAAGGAAATGACCTTTACTGGGAAATGAAGGAATCAGGCGTTATTGAAAAAACTGCCATGGTCTTCGGTCAGATGAATGAGCCACCAGGTGCCCGGATGCGAGTAGCACTAACTGGTTTGACCCTAGCCGAATATTTCCGTGATGTAGAGGGTCAGGATGTCTTGCTCTTTATCGACAATATCTTCCGTTTCACTCAGGCAGGTTCGGAAGTGTCTGCCCTTTTGGGACGGATGCCATCGGCAGTTGGTTACCAACCGACTCTGGCCACGGAAATGGGACAGTTGCAGGAGCGGATTACTTCTACTAAGAAGGGTTCTGTTACCTCCATCCAGGCTATCTATGTACCTGCCGATGACTATACTGACCCAGCTCCAGCAACAGCCTTTGCCCACTTGGATTCCACAACAAACTTGGAACGTAAGCTCACTCAACTGGGGATTTATCCAGCGGTAGATCCATTGGCTTCAAGTTCACGAGCTTTGGCTCCTGAGATTGTAGGTGAAGAACACTATGAAGTAGCCATGGAAGTGAAACGTGTCCTTCAGAGGTACCAAGAATTACAGGACATCATCGCTATCTTGGGGATGGATGAGTTGTCCGATGAGGAAAAAACTTTGGTTGGCCGTGCGCGTCGGATTCAGTTTTTCCTTTCACAAAACTTTAACGTTGCGGAGCAGTTCACCGGTCTACCAGGTTCTTATGTTCCAGTTGCAGAAACTGTCAAAGGCTTTAAGGAAATTCTGGCTGGTAAACATGATAAATTACCTGAAGATGCCTTCCGAAATGTAGGTTCAATTGAAGATGTGGTGGCCAAAGCTGTGAAAATGGGATTCTAGAGGTGTAGTATGGAGCAAATGACTGTTCAAATCGTAACTCCTGATGGTATCCGTTATGACCACCACGCAGCCTTTATCCTAGTCAAAACGACTGAAGGTGAACTGGGGATTTATCCAGGCCATATCGACCTGATTGCTGTTCTCGAAATAGGAGAAATTAAGGTCCGTCGTGTTGACGATGAAAACCATGTGGACTGGATTGCCGTCAATGGCGGAATCATCGAAATTTCCAAGGACCTCATTACCATTATCTCTGATTCTGCGGAACGTGAGCGCGATATTGATGTCAGTCGGGCTGAACGGGCTAAACTTCGAGCAGAACGGGAAATGGAAGAAGCTCATAGTACCCACAATGCGGATATGGAGCGCCGTGCGCGGATTGCCTTGCAACGTGCCCTCAACCGTATCCAAGTCGGAAAACACTAATGAAACAAACTATCCAAAGTCAAATTTGGATGGTTTTTTTGTTATGAAATTTTTTATGAAATCGAATACAAAAACCGAACATTCGGATTCGAAATTGTGGTATAATGAGTTTAGATTAAACTAAATCTAAAAAGGAGATGACTATGTCAACATATAATCGTATTCATTTGGTAGTGCTAGATTCTGTCGGAATCGGTGCGGCGCCAGATGCCAATGACTTTGTCAATGCTGCAGTACCAGATGGGGCCTCAGATACCTTGGGACACATCTCAAAAACAGTAGGTCTTGAAGTTCCCAATATGGCCAAGTTGGGTCTGGGAAATATTCCTCGGGAAGTTCCCCTCAAGACCGTTCCTGCTGAGTCCAACCCGACAGGCTATGTCACCAAACTGGAGGAAGTCTCTCTGGGTAAGGATACCATGACAGGTCACTGGGAAATCATGGGACTCAACATTACAGAGCCTTTCGACACCTTCTGGGATGGCTTTCCAGAAGAGATTTTGACCAAAATCGAAGAATTTTCAGGCCGTAAAATCATCCGTGAAGCCAATAAGCCGTACTCAGGAACAGCTGTGATTGACGACTTTGGCCCTCGCCAAATGGAGACCGGTGAGCTGATTGTCTACACATCCGCAGACCCTGTCTTGCAGATTGCAGCCCACGAAGACATTATCCCACTGGACGAACTCTACCGTATCTGTGAATATGCCCGTTCCATCACCTTGGAACGGCCAGCACTGCTTGGTCGTATCATCGCCCGCCCTTATGTGGGTGAACCAGGAAACTTCTCACGGACTGCCAACCGTCATGACTATGCCGTTTCACCATTTGAGGATACCGTCCTTAACAAGCTGGCGGAAGCAGGTGTGCCAACCTACTCCGTTGGTAAGATCAGTGACATCTTCAACGGTTCAGGCATCACCAATGACATGGGTCATACCAAGTCCAACATGCACGGTGTGGATGTCTTGTTGGAAACCATCAAACTGCCAGAATTTGAGAAAGGATTCTCTTTCACCAACCTAGTGGATTTTGATGCGGTTTATGGCCACCGCCGCAATCCTGCTGGTTATCGGGATTGTTTGCAGGAGTTTGACGCTCGCCTGCCTGAAATCTTGGCAGCCATGAAGGAAGATGATTTACTCCTCATCACTGCTGACCATGGTAATGACCCAACCTATGCCGGAACAGACCACACTCGTGAATATGTGCCTCTCTTGGCCTACAGTCCATCCTTCACAGGCAATGGCACCTTGCCAATCGGTCACTTTGCCGATATTTCAGCCACTATCGCTGAGAACTTCGGAGTTGACAAGGCTATGATTGGGGAATCATTCCTACAGAGTTTGGTATAGACATGGAAAAACTGATAGTGTATTTCAACCCTGCTTGCAGCAAATGTAAGAAATTACAAGTGCTATTAGCCGGAAAAGACCTAGAAGTTGACTGGGTCAATTATCTGGAAAATCCCCTTTCGAGATTAGACATAGAGCGCCTTCTGGCTAAAATGGAGGCTCAGCCTTCTGCCCTAATCAGACTGTCGCCAGAAGAAGTTTCCCAGCATTCCGAAGAAGACCTACTTCAGATGATGGTTGACAATTCAGCCTTGCTCAATCGCCCCATTGTTGAGAGAGAAGATGCAGCTTTTCTCTGCCGACCACTTGAAATTATCCAAGAAAAAATGCCAGAATATGACTGGTCGGAGTATTTGTAAGGAGGCTACTATGTCAGTGGAAGAAATGGTTGAATTTTGTATAGCTCAGGGGAATAAACTAGCAGGTGCTCAAGTTTATTATCGTGAAGATTGGGATTGTTACTATTTTGATATTGCAGGCAAGTATTTTGGTCTGCTGTCAGCAAAGTCTGGGGGAGAAAGTTTTATCACTTTGAAAAATTTACCCGAGGTCAATGAAGAACTGAGGGTAAGCTATCAAGCTATCCGACCAGGTTATTACACCAATAAAGTTCATTGGAATTCCATTGATTTGACTTCGGGTGAGATTGGTAAAGAAATGCTAGCCTCACTCATTACAAGCTCCTACCAACTCGTGGTTAGCAAGTTGCCAAAAAAGGTTCAAGCAGCCTTATTGGAAAAATGAACAATATTATTAAATTTTTAGAAAGGAATGTTCAATTAAGCAGAAGAAAACATTCGCTTAACTGAATACGGGCTACGGCCTTAATATCTTAAACTATGTCTCTACTAGAAAAAATTATTGAAACAAAAGACTTTTTGGTTGAAAAAGGTTTGACTGAACCTGAGTTTGGTCTGATTTTAGGATCAGGCCTGGGTGAATTGGCAGAAGAAGTGGAAAATGCCATTGTCATCGACTATGCCGATATTCCAAACTGGGGCCAATCAACCGTTGTTGGCCATGCAGGAAAGCTGGTTTATGGAGACTTGGCAGGACGCAAGGTCTTGGCTCTTCAAGGACGTTTCCACTTCTATGAAGGAAATCCAATGGAAGTCGTGACTTTCCCAGTCCGTGTCATGAAGGCTCTGGGCTGTCAAGGTGTCATTGTCACCAACGCTGCGGGTGGTATCGGCTACGGTCCAGGTACCCTGATGGCTATTACAGACCACATCAATCTGACTGGTCAAAATCCACTGATTGGTGAAAACTTGGACGAATTTGGCCCTCGTTTCCCAGATATGTCCAATGCCTATACCAAGGCATACCGTGAAAAAGCTCATGCTATTGCTGAAAAAATGGGCATCAAGCTGGATGACGGTGTCTATCTGGGTGTGACAGGTCCGACCTATGAAACTCCTGCTGAAATCCGTGCCTTCCAAACCATGGGAGCCCACGCTGTTGGGATGTCAACCGTGCCAGAAGTCATTGTAGCAGCCCATTCTGGTCTCAAGGTCTTGGGTATTTCAGCCATTACCAACTTTGCGGCTGGTTTCCAGTCCGAACTCAATCACGAAGAAGTGGTCGAAGTCACCCAACAAATCAAGGGCAACTTCAAAGGCCTCATTAAGGCTATCTTAGCGGAGTTGTAAACTAATACAAAGTGAAGTTGTTCAAGTTCTTCTCATTTGAGCTTGAACTTTCCTTTTATCAGATTTTAAAAAGAAAGGTAACAAATAATGTCAATTCATATTTCTGCTAAACCTGGCGATATCGCCGACAAAATCTTGCTTCCAGGTGATCCCTTACGTGCTAAATTTATTGCAGAAAATTTCCTTGAAGATGCGGTCTGCTTCAACGAAGTCCGCAACATGTTTGGTTACACTGGGACCTATAAGGGCCACCGTGTTTCTGTCATGGGAACAGGTATGGGCATGCCCTCTATCTCCATCTATGCCCATGAACTGATTAACGAATATGGTGTGAAAAAACTGATCCGTGTCGGAACAGCAGGATCTCTCAACAAGGATGTTCATGTCCGCGAACTAGTTTTGGCCCAGGCAGCAGCCACCAACTCTAAGATGATTAACATTGACTGGCCTGAATACGATTTACCACAGATTGCTGACTTTGATCTTCTGGACAAGGCCTACCATATCGCAAAAGATCTGAACCTGACAACCCATGTTGGAAACGTCTTGTCATCGGATAGTTTCTATTCTCCGAAACTCTTCAGCCGTAACTTGGAGCTGGGTCAGCTTGGAGTAAAAGCAGTGGAGATGGAAGCAGCTGCCCTTTACTATTTGGGAGCTAAGTTTGGCGTTCAAACCCTGGCTATCATGACCATCTCAGATAGTTTGGTCAACCCAGAAGAGGACACAACTGCTGAAGAACGTCAGAATACCTTCACAGATATGATGAAAGTGGGTCTCGAAACCCTGATCTCGGACTAACTTTCTGAAAATTTCCAGAAAAAACGAACATAGAGAATCCAAGAACGTTTTCATTTTCGAAATAGTTTCTTAATTCTATAAAATAAGGTATAATAGTGAGGTTAGTGTTCGTAAAACACAAAAATGAATTTTTAAAGCACCAGGAGATTTCGCCATGATTAACTTGCAAAATTTTGTGCAGGCCATGTATGCTAAGCGCATTGAAGATTGTTCTGATCAAGAACTTTACTATGCCCTGCTTACCCTATCCAAGCACCGCAGTGAGGCACAATATACCAATGAACAGAAGAAAAAAGTATATTACATTTCTGCTGAATTTTTAATTGGTAAACTTCTGTCAAATAATCTGATTAACCTTGGAATTTATGACGAGGTCAAAACTCAATTGCAAGCGGCTGGTAAGGATTTGTTGGCGATTGAAGATGTGGAGATGGAGCCATCTCTCGGTAACGGGGGGCTGGGGCGTCTGGCAGCTTGTTTCTTGGATTCAATTGCCAGCCTTGGTCTTAATGGTGATGGGGTAGGCCTTAATTATCATTTTGGTCTTTTCCGACAAATTTTTCGTTATCATCAACAGTCAGCTGTTCCTAATGAATGGATTACACCTCGGTCTTGGTTAACAGAGTCACCAATTTCCTATAAGGTGCCGTTTGCTAATTTTACCCTCACTTCAAAACTATACGATATTGATGTGCCTGGTTATAAGACAGAGCGTAAAAACCGCCTGCGTTTGTTTGATTTGGCTTCTGTGGATGATAACATCATTGATGATGGAATTGACTTTGATAAGGAAGACATCTTCCGCAATCTGACCCTTTTCCTTTATCCAGATGATTCCAATGACCAAGGTAAAATTTTACGTATCTTCCAACAGTATTTCATGGTTTCAAACGCGGCTCAGCTGTTGATTGATGAGGCCATTGCCAAGGGGTCAAATCTCCATGATTTAGCTGATTATGCTGTGGTTCAGATCAATGATACTCATCCATCTCTGGTCATTCCAGAATTGATTCGTCTTTTGGAATTGCGTGGCATTTCCTTTGACGAAGCAGTTGAGATTGTCAAAAATATGACTGCTTACACCAACCATACCATCTTGGCAGAAGCACTGGAAAAATGGCCACTTGATTTCTTGAATAAAGTTGTGCCGCATTTGGTACCTTTTATCGAGGAATTGGACCGGCGGGCAAAAGCAGTGAAAGATGATGAATCTGTCAATATTATTGACAGAAATGGCCGAGTTCACATGGCCCACATGGATATCCATTATGGATACTCCATCAATGGTGTGGCGGCCCTGCATACAGAAATCTTAAAGTCATCTGAGCTCAAGCCTTTCTACGATCTTTATCCTGAAAAAATTCAATAACAAGACCAACGGAATTACCTTCCGTCGCTGGCTCATGCATGCCAATCCAAGTTTGGCACACTATTTGGATGAGTTGATTGGGCATGGCTATCATCACGATGCTTCCGAGTTGGAACAAATTTTGAACTTTAAGGATAACAAGGATTTCAAAGATCATTTAGAAGAAATCAAACAGCATAACAAACGAAAATTGCAGCGACATATCTTGAAAAACCAAGGTGTGGAGGTCAATCCAGATTCTATCTTTGATGTACAAATCAAGCGTCTGCATGAATACAAGCGTCAACAGATGAATGTCCTTTATGTCATTCATAAGTATCTGGATATCAAGGCTGGAAATATTCCTGCCCGCCCATTAACTGTTTTCTTTGGTGGTAAAGCGGCACCAGCCTACACCATTGCCCAAGATATCATTCACTTGATTCTGGTCTTGTCGCAGGTTATCAAGAATGATCCAGAAGTGAGTCCACATTTGCAAGTTGTCATGATTGAGAACTACAATGTCACCGAGGCAAGCTTTATCATTCCAGCAGCGGACATTTCTGAACAGATTTCTCTGGCATCAAAAGAGGCATCTGGAACTGGTAATATGAAATTCATGCTCAATGGTGCCTTGACTATCGGTACAGATGATGGAGCCAATGTGGAGATTCATGAGTTGGTTGGCGATGAGAATATCTACATTTTTGGTGAAGATAGCCAGACTGTCATTAATCATTATGCAGATGGCACATATCATCCATACAGCTTTTATGAGCGTGACAGCATTCGCCCCTTAGTTGATTTTATCACCAGTGATGTGGTGCGTCATGCTGGGGGAATTGATGAACGTCTCTGGCGTTTGCAGGATAATCTCAAACATAATGATCATTTCATGACCCTTCTTGATTTGGAAGACTACATTGTTACAAAAGAGCGGATGCTGACTGACTATGAAGAACGCAATAGCTGGTTGGAAAAAGTCGTGGTTAACATCGCTAAAGCAGGATTCTTCTCATCTGACCGCACCATCGAACAGTACAATGAAGACATCTGGCACTTGGAAAAATAAAACAGTCCCGGGGACTGTTTTATCCCGAGCCTAGAAACAAGAAAGCGAGGCACAGTCCGGGTGGATACAAACAGTTTGGGGAACTGTTTGTACCCGAGCTTGAAGATTTAAATGCTTAATGCAAACTCATTTAAAACCTGGAGCAATCCAGGTTTTTCTAGTCCTCCATTTGCAATACCTATACAGCCGATAAGAAATCTATATTAGACGGATGGTCCTGATTCTGTTATGATGATAGCAATCATTTTTCAAAGGAGAGAAGCATGACCCAATCCCATTTTCCCATTCAAACCATTGACTCTGCGCCAGAGAGCTTGAAAGAAAATCTTGCCACTGTAAAGAAAAATAATGGTGGCTATATTCCCAATCTGATTGGACTTTTGGCCAATTCTCCAACTGCTTTGGAAACCTACCAAACAGTTGGCGGTATCAATCGTCGAACCAGTCTTTCTCCAACTGAGCGTGAGGTGGTTCAAATCACAGCAGCAGTAGCCAATGGTTGTGGTTTCTGCGTGGCGGGGCACACGGCCATCTCTATCAAGCAAATCAAGATGCCAGATGATGTTCTTCAAGCCCTCAGAAAAGGGGTAAGTATTGATAGCGATCCCAAACTCGATACTCTCGCTAAATTCACCCTGGCAGTGATTGAAAACAAGGGGAAGGTTGGTGAACAGGTCCTTTCCGACTTCTTTACGGCAGGTTACACCGATGAAAATGCTCTGGATGTGGTACTGGGTGTCAGTTTGGCGACCCTCTGCAATTATGCCAATAACCTGATCAACACCCCTATCAATCCTGAATTGCAGCCCTATGCTTTGGAAGATTAGAGAAGAAAGCCTTTCCTCGTAGGGGCTGGAAAAGGAATATGAGACAGCCATCTTTCCCATCTCGGGAGGTGGCTGTTTCTGTGTACTTGTTATCTTCTGAAATCACTGGATTGTGCTATAATAGGTTTATGCAAAATCGTCCGACATCCGCCTACATTCATATCCCTTTTTGTACTCAGATTTGTTACTATTGTGATTTTTCCAAGGTCTTTATCAAAAATCAGCCTGTGGATGACTATTTAAAAGCCCTGATGGAAGAGGTTCGGCATTACAAGCTGCCAGCTCTCAAGACCCTCTACATCGGAGGGGGGACGCCCTCAGCCCTCTCGGCTGAACAGTTGGATTACCTGCTGACCCAGTTGGAACATGAATTGGATTTTTCCCAGCTGGAAGAATTTACCATCGAGGCCAATCCAGGTGATTTGACTGCGGACAAGATTGCAGTTTTGAAAAAATCGGCCTGCAATCGGATTTCTCTGGGCGTTCAAACCTTTGACAACAAGATGCTGAAACGCATCGGTCGCAGCCACAATGAAAGCCAAATTTATGAAACCATTGACAGCCTCAAGGCCGCAGGTTTTCACAATATCTCCATCGATTTGATTTATGCCCTGCCTGGACAGACCATGGACCAGGTGGTGGACAATGTTGCCAAGGCCTTAGCCCTTGATATACCTCATCTCAGCCTATACAGCCTGATTTTGGAGAATCATACCGTCTTTATGAACCGGCAAAAACGGGGTCGGCTCCACCTTCCAGGGGAAGATGTCGAATCTGAGATGTTTGACTATATTCTTACTGAATTGGAAAAACATGGCTTTGAGCATTACGAAATTTCCAACTTTACCAAGCCAGGCTTTGAAAGTCGCCACAATCTCATGTACTGGGACAATGCGGAGTATTATGGCCTAGGTGCAGGGGCCTCGGGTTATCTAAAGGGCATGCGCTACCGCAATCGCGGGCCCATCCAGCACTATCTCAAGTCTATCCGAGAAAAGGGACATGCCCGCCTCCATGAGGAATATTTGACCCCAAATGAACAGATGGAAGAAGAGATGTTTCTTGGTTTGCGGAAGAAAACGGGTGTTTCCATTGCCCGCTTTGAAGAAAAATTTGGCCTGTCTTTCGAGGAACGTTATGGCCAGATTGTCCAAGGTTTGAAGGAAGAAGGACTTCTGCAGCAAGAAGGAGACCGCATTCGCATGACGAAAAAAGGCCTCTTTTTGGGAGACACGGTCGCAGAACGCTTTATCATAGAATAGGAGTTACCATGGGTTTACAGTATGAAGAACCATTTACTATTCCCTTTGCCATGACAGATGTCAAGCAGGAAGTCATCATTTCGCAGTTCATTTCCTATTGTCTGGGCTTGTCTGGCCGCCAATCGGAAAGTATCGGACGCAGTGATCTGGATGTTTTTGAGCAATATGGGCTCATTTGGGTGGTGACAGACTACGAACTCTCCATCTTCCGCCTCCCGATTTACAACGAAACGGTCCGCATTGTGACTGAGGCGGTTTCCTACAATAAATTCTTCTGTTATCGGAAATTCTATGTCTATGATGAGGCTGGAAACCTGCTCATGGATATCCTCAGCTACTTTGTCCTCATTGATTTTCAAGACCGAAAAGTGGTGCCAGTTCCAGATGATTTGATTGCCCCCTATCAGTCTGAAAAAGTCAAGAAAATCCAGCGGGCTCCCCGCTACCAAGTCTTGGAAAATCCTGAAAATAAGGACTACCGCATCCGTTATTTTGACATCGATATGAATGGCCATGTCAACAACAGCAAGTACCTGGAATGGATGTATGACGCCCTGGAATACGACTTCCTTTTGGCCCATCGACCCAGCCACATCCAGCTCAAGTATGTCAAGGAAGTATCGCCGGGTGGCATGATTTCCTCCAAGGTTGAGCTTGAACAGCTGACCAGCCAGCACGAGATCTGGTCTGAAGGCCATATCCATGCCCAGGCTATTATCCAATGGGAGAAGCGCGATGACAGATAAGAATCAGTGGTTGGAGTGGGCTGTCCGCCTCCAGAGTTTGGCCCAAAACGGCTTGGCCTATTCCAAGGATGTCTTTGACATCCAGCGGTTTGAGGAAATTCGCCAGATTGCAGCTGAAATGCTGGTGTCCCCCTCTGGACTTCCCTTGGAAAAAGTGGAGGAACTTTTCTGCAACGAATCAGGCTACCAGACCCCAAAAATCGATACCAGGGCCGCCATTTTCAAGGATGGGAGGATTCTACTGGTTCAAGAAAGCGATGGCCGCTGGGCTCTGCCAGGCGGCTGGTGTGATGTCGACCAGTCTGTCATGGACAATACCATCAAGGAAGTCAAGGAAGAAGCAGGCCTGGATGTCAGTGCTGAAAAGGTCATTGCTATCCTGGACAAGGCCAAGAATAATCCAGCTAGGTCTGCCCACCGTGTCACCAAGGTCTTTATCTTGTGTAAAAGTTTGGGTGGGGCCTTTGTCCCCAATGCAGAGACTGTGGCCAGCGATTACTTTGCCTTAGACGAGCTGCCCGTTTTATCTGAGGGCAAGACCACCGCTCAGCAGATTGCCCTCTGCTTCGAAGCCGAAGCTGATGAGCACTGGCAAACAAGATTTGATTAAGGAGAAATCAGTGACCTATAAGGGATATTTAATTGATTTAGATGGGACTATCTACAAGGGAAAGGAACGGATTCCTGCCGGTGAACGCTTTGTTCAAGAGTTACAGAAGCGCCAGATTCCCCATCTCTTTGTAACCAATAACACCACTAGGACGCCTGAGGAAGTTCAGACTATGCTGGCTCAAAATTTTGAGATTGACACACCTCTGGAGACGATTTATACCGCCTCTCTGGCTACTGTGGACTATATGAATGACATCGGGCGGGAGAAAACGGTCTATGTCATCGGAGAGCATGGTCTCAAGTCTGCCATCGCAGAAGCGGGCTATGTCGAAGACCCAGAAAATCCAGCCTATGTCGTAGTTGGTCTGGATTGGAAGGTGGATTATGAGAAGTTGGCGACCGCTACCTTAGCTATTGAGAAGGGGGCTGTCTTTATCGGGACTAACCCAGACCTCAATATCCCAACAGAGCGAGGCCTTTTGCCAGGAGCAGGATCGCTCTTAGCCCTCCTTGAAGCAGCGACTCGGGTCAAACCTCATATCGTTGGCAAGCCTCAGGCCTATATCATGAATAAGGCCCTTTCCCATCTTGGGACCAAATTAGAAGAGACCGTTATGGTGGGTGATAATTACCTGACAGATATTCGAGCAGGGATTGACAATGGCTTTCCAACTCTTCTGGTTCTGACGGGCTTTACCAAGGAAGAAGAAGTGGCTAGTTTGCCTATCGCTCCCAGCCATGTCCTCAAAAGTCTAGATGAATGGAGTTTTGATGAAAACTAAATTACAAGTCATTTCGACGGTCCTGACTATTCTTTCAGCCGCCATTCTCCTGACCATCTATCTGGCCTGGCTTTTCTATCCTCTGGAGATTGAGTGGTTGCAGCTGGAAAAAGTGGTCTATATGAAGGCTGAGGATATTCTTTATAATTTCAAAATTCTCATGAACTATCTGACCAACCCTTTCCAGCAGGTTTTGGACATGCCTAACTTTTCTTCATCTGCAGATGGTCTCCATCATTTTGAGCAGGTCAAGTGGCTCTTTCATTTCACTCAACTAGCCTTTCTCATCAGCCTGCCAGTCAGCCTTGCCTTTTTCAAGAATGTTCTGCGAAAAGGCTATGGTAGCCTTTTTCAGAAGACCTATATCTGGATGGCTGTTCTGCCCTTGCTGATTGGTGGGATGGGGGCCTTGATTGGCTTCAATGCCTTCTTTACCCTCTTTCACCAAATCCTCTTTGTAGGAGATTCCACCTGGCTCTTCAACCCAAATACAGACCCTGTCATCTACATTTTGCCAGAAGTCTTTTTTCTCCATTGCTTTATCCTCTTTTTCCTCCTCTATGAGTCCTTGACAGGTGCAGTGATCTTCTACATTCACAGGAAAAGGAAAGATAAAGTTTCTATTTGACAGCTTGGTCAAATCATAGTATAATAACAAAGACTTTGAAATTGAGGGGAGTGAAAAATATGTCAAAAACAGTAGTACGCAAGAACGAATCTCTTGATGATGCTCTTCGCCGTTTCAAACGTGCGGTTACAAAGGCTGGTACGCTTCAAGAAACACGCAAACGTGAATTCTACGAAAAACCATCTGTAAAACGTAAACGCAAATCAGAAGCAGCTCGTAAGCGTAAAAAATTCTAATAGAATATGAAAAACAGCTGCAGAGCTGTTTTTTATTGTATCAATCATATTTGATAAGGAGAAGGTGCATGAGTATCTTAGTAACTGGTGGCTGTGGTTACATTGGCAGTCATACCGTTGTTGAATTGCTGGAGTTGGGACAGGATGTGGTCATTGTCGATGATCTTTCCAATGCCAGTGCTCTGGTTGTGGACCGCATTGAGGCAATTACTGGGAAGAGACCAGCCTTTTACCAGCTAGATGTAGCGGATAAGGATGCCTTGCGTGCTGTTTTTGCCAAGGAACAGATTGAAGCAGCAATCCATTTTGCAGCCTTTAAGGCAGTGGGAGAATCTGTTCAAAAACCTGGAATGTATTATGAAAATAATATTATGTCCATTCTTTCTTTGGTAGAGGTGATGGCAGAATTTGATGTGAAGAAAATCGTCTTTTCATCAAGTGCCACTGTTTATGGAAGCCTCAATCCATCTCCCTATAAGGAAGACATGCCGGTCGGTATTCCAACCAGCCCCTATGGCCAAACCAAGGTCATGTG
The DNA here is from genome assembly GCF_041802885.1 of Streptococcus sp. Classification (GTDB taxonomy): domain Bacteria; phylum Bacillota; class Bacilli; order Lactobacillales; family Streptococcaceae; genus Streptococcus. The sequence goes on along the minus strand of NZ_JBHCHN010000059.1, from coordinate 6,612 downwards.
TGAGCAGATTCTACGGGATATCTTTGTATCGGACCCAAGCTGGTCTATTTCCCTCTTACGTTACTTTAATCCTATCGGAGCTCATGAGTCTGGCCTGATAGGGGAAGACCCGTCTGGGATTCCAAATAATCTCATGCCTTTCATTGCTCAGGTAGCAGTTGGCAAGCGGGAATTTCTGAATATCTTTGGAGATGACTATGATACAGCAGATGGCACCTGTGTTCGGGATTATATCCACGTAGTTGATTTGGCCAAAGGTCATGTGAAGGCTCTGGATAAACTTAATGAAGCAGCTCAAGTCTACACTTACAATCTGGGATCTGGCCAAGGTACCAGTGTGCTTGAATTAGTGAACACTTTCGTTCAAGTGACAGGAGTAGAAGTACCTTATCAAATGGCTCCTCGCCGAGCTGGAGACCTAGCTTCTTTCTATGCTAACGCTGACAAGGCGTTGGCTGAACTGCATTGGAAGACAGAAAAAACGATTGAAGACATGTGCCGTGATACCTGGAACTGGCAATCCAAGAACCCAAATGGCTATCAAGAATAAAAAGATCAGGTATGGACTTCCATACCTGATTGGTTTTAACCAAAAAAACAGGCGAATAGCCTGTCTTTTCAATTATTTGTTTTTCAACAAGTCGCGGATTTCTGCAAGAAGTTCTTCTTGAGTTGGACCAGCTGGAGCTTCTTCTTTTTTAGGCATTGCTTTTTCAGCAGCTTTCACTACGAAGAAAAGCGAAGTACCGATAATCAAGAAGTTGATGATTGCGCTCAAGAAGCTACCGTATTTAACACCGTTCCAAGCAAGTTGTGCGATGTTTTCAACGTTTGCAGCTTTCAAAGCTGGGTTCAAAATGAGTGGTGTGATGATATCAGCAACCAATGAAGTGATGATGGCACCGAAAGCACCACCGATGATGACAGCAACTGCCAAATCAACGACATTGCCTCTAAACAAAAAAGCTTTTAAATCTTTTAACATATCCTAAATATGTCCTTTCATAATTTTATACTTGAATATTATATAGTATTTTGAAAAAAAATCAAGTATTCTATCTTGAAAAATTTACATTCGCCTTATTTTAGTATAAAATAGAGAATGGTATGATGTGCTTAGTGTCGGCTAGAGGGGAGGAAGTGGATGATTTCGAGAGAAAAAATCAATGAAATAAAAGAGGCTGTCAATATTGTTGATATTGTCGGCGAATCCGTTGCTCTTACCAAGGCCGGCCGAAATTATCTAGGCCTCTGTCCATTTCACGGTGAAAAAACTCCCTCCTTCAACGTGGTGGAAGACAAGCAATTCTATCATTGTTTCGGCTGTGGTCGGTCTGGAGATGTCTTTAAATTCATCGAAGAAATGCAGGGTCTTTCTTTTGCGGAAAGTGTTCAGGTAGTCGCTGAAAAAGCGGGCTTTCAACTGGATATTCCAATATCAGAAAGACAGGTGGAAAAGACTAGCCATCCCCACCAGGTCCTCTATGATATTCATACAGAAGCCAACAAGTTCTATCACGCCCTCTTGATGACGACCAAGATGGGCGAAGCCGCACGGACCTATCTCTACAATCGTGGTTTGACAGATGATATCATCAAGTATTTCCAGATTGGGCTAGCCCCTCAGGAAGCCAATTATCTCTACCAGCATCTGTCCAAGAAGTATACGGAGGCTGACTTACTCAACTCAGGTCTCTTCAACACAGGCAATGCCAATATGATTTATGATGCTTTTCAAGGCAGAATCATGTTTCCCTTGACTGATGAGTATGGTCGGGTAGTTGCATTTTCGGGGAGAATTTGGACCGAAGCTGACTTGGCAGACAAACAAATGGCCAAGTACAAAAACAGCCGGGGAACGGCGATTTTTAATAAGAGTTATGAGCTCTATCATTTGGATCAGGCTAAGGCCGCCATCAAAAAGCAGCGTGAAGTCTATCTGATGGAGGGTTTCATGGATGTCATTGCTGCCTATCGGGCTGGTCTTGAAAATGCAGTGGCATCGATGGGAACAGCCTTGACAGCTGAGCATGTCCGTCATTTGGCCAAGTTCTGCAAAAAGGTAGTCCTGACCTATGATGGGGACAAGGCCGGGCAAGCCGCAACGGCCAAGGCCTTGGAGGAATTGGCTGATTTCAATGTTGAGATTGTTTTTCTGCCAGATCAGATGGACCCAGATGAGTACATTGCCAAGCATTCCGAAGAAGCTCTGGCCAATGTCTTGACCAAGTCCCGCTTGACGGGTGTGGAATTTTTGATTCAATACCTGAAGCCTGAAAATCCGGATAATTTGCAGATGCAGATTGACTTTTTGGATCAGATTGGACCGATTATTGCCAAAACGGCCTCCATCACAGCCCAGAATTCTTATATCCATAAGGTTGCGGAGATGCTGGCTGATTTTGATTACCAGCAGGTGGAAGATGTGGTCAATCGGGCTCGGATTTCCAGTCGGCAGCAGCGCCAAGTGGCTGCCCAGGTTCCACAGGATATGTATTTTGAGCCGCCTAGGGAGCAGGTTATCCCTCAGCAAGCAAGGCTTACCAGTTTGATCCGCACGGAAAATCACTTGCTCTATCGAATGATAGAACATCCCTACATTCTCAATGAATACAGATTGAGAGAAGACTTTCATTTCGTCACCCCTGAATTAGAGGTCCTCTTTGAATTACTTAAGTCAAACGGAGAGATAACAGCCTATGACTTGGCTGAACTTGATGAATCCGTTCAAAGGGCCTGGTATCGGGTTTTGGAGGAAAAATTACCAGACGAAATTGGCACAAATGAATTAGAGGACTTGGAAATCAATCGCCAGCGCGAACAGATTAGAAGAGACAATCGCAGAAAGTTAAAAAGAGTTCGTGAACAGTCCCATATCGGGAATGATGATCAAGCCCTTGATGAGCTAAGCAAGCTCATTGCACAAAAAAGAAATATGGAGTAACTATGGCAGCGAAAAAAACAGAAAAGAAAACAGAAGTAACGACCTTTGATGTACAGGTGGCGGATTTTATCCGTAACCACAAGAAGGAAGGTACAGCCATTGATGATGAAATCAATGATCAATTGGCCATTCCATTCAGCCTAGATGCAGATGGCATTGATGATTTGCTGCAACGCATTCAGGATGCTGGAATCTCCATTGTGGACAAGGATGGGAATCCAAGTTCACGGGTCATGCAGGTGGAGGAAGAAAAGGAATTGACTGACGAGGAGTTGCTGGGCAGCAATTCTGCCAAGGTCAACGACCCAGTCCGCATGTACCTGAAAGAAATCGGGGTTGTGCCTCTTTTGACCAACGAAGAAGAGCAAGAACTGGCCCTGGCTGTTGAGGCGGGGGATGTGGAAGCTAAGCAGCGTCTGGCAGAAGCCAACCTGCGTCTGGTCGTTTCCATTGCCAAGCGCTATGTAGGCCGCGGTATGCAGTTCCTAGATTTGATCCAAGAAGGAAATATGGGTCTCATGAAGGCCGTTGATAAATTTGATTACTCCAAAGGTTTCAAATTCTCGACCTATGCGACCTGGTGGATCCGTCAGGCTATTACGCGTGCCATTGCGGACCAGGCTAGAACCATTCGGATTCCAGTACACATGGTGGAGACCATCAACAAATTGGTGCGGGAACAGCGTAATCTCTTGCAGGAATTGGGACAAGATCCAACCCCTGAACAAATCGCAGAACGGATGGATATGACCCCTGATAAGGTCCGTGAAATCCTCAAGATTGCTCAGGAGCCTGTTTCCTTGGAAACCCCAATCGGCGAAGAGGATGACAGCCACTTGGGTGACTTTATCGAAGACGAAGTCATTGAAAATCCAGTTGATTATACCACCCGTGTCGTACTTCGTGAACAATTGGATGAGGTCCTGGATACCCTGACCGACCGAGAAGAAAATGTCCTTCGCCTGCGCTTCGGACTAGATGATGGTAAAATGCGGACCCTGGAAGATGTGGGCAAGGTCTTCAATGTGACCCGCGAACGCATCCGCCAAATCGAAGCCAAAGCCCTCCGCAAACTCCGCCACCCATCCCGCAGCAAACCACTCAGAGACTTTATGGAGGATTGATTTTGTCTGGGAGACAAAATCAACCGCTCCCCTTGAAATAAGAGAGGGAGCGCCTCCGTGGGAGGTTTTTAACGGCCGCCTAGAAACACGAAAGCGGTCCAAGTCCAGAGTGGTGTTTTAACCCGAGCCAAGAAATAGAAGAGCGAGGAATAAGCCTACGGATAGGCTTGTTTTGACACAAACTTCGTTTGTTTCATCTCCCGCCTCCAATAGTCCCCCAGACTATTGGAGCCTGCCTGAAAATAGGAGAGCAGGCAATTTCGGGAATCCTTTTTAACCGCTCCCCTAGAAATAAGAAAGGGAGCGCCTCCGGGGAGGTTTTTAACGGCCGCCTAGAAACACAAAAGCGGCCCAAGTCCAGAGTGGTGTTTTAACCCGAGCCAAGAAATAGAAGAGCGAGGTTATCGTCTGGGAGACAAAATCAACCGCTCGCTGAAAATTGGGAACGAGCGATTTTGGGGAAGAGTTCTACATAAAAAATAGAGAATTGGGTATCTTCATTAACAGTTATGGTGGTCATCATTGATGAGTATCGTGAGCATAGAGCCGACTGATATCACTGAAACTATGGTAGAATAGAATAAACGTTTGAGGGGGAAGAAATGTACACAGAAGAGCAAGTAAAAGAGATTCAAGAACGCATTTTTAGTGCTCTTGAGGAAGTCATTGACCCCGAATTGGGCATTGATATTATCAACCTTGGTTTGATTTATGAGATTCGCTTTTTGGATGGTAAGGCAGAAATCGACATGACCCTGACAACCATGGGCTGTCCTCTGGCTGATTTGATTACGGACCAAATTCATGATGTTCTCAAGTCTATACCTGAGGTGACAGAAGTAGATGTTCGTTTGGTTTGGTCACCAGCCTGGACCATTCAAAAGATGAGCCGCTATGCACGCATTGCTTTAGGAATTAAGTAATTTTCAGCCCCTCTAGGGGCTGATTTTTTCTTTAAGGTAAAATAGAATCCAAGGCTTGTCATATCTATCGATTCATGATAGAATAAGTAAGCCTAGGAAAAGTAGAGATACCTATTCTAGCAAATATCAGACCTATATGGGACAAATTTTTGTCATAACCAAAGCCTCCGGACAGGCGGGTCAAATGCCGAAGCGTGGTGAAAACCACATTATTGATCGAGTTAAAAGCTCGAATTTTATAAGTTGATGTTAGGAGTCATCTCCTAATTCGTATCAAATTTAGTGTGGTGAAAGCACACGTCATCTTGTGAAACGGTCAATAAAGTACGTATATATTTGCACTGGAGAGTAGGAAACGGTAGGCACATAAACTCAAGAGAAGAATAAAAAGCGTCGATAGCGATTGTAGAGCAGGGTGAACCCTGCTCTTTTTCTGTGGAAAAAGGAGGGTATCATCTAGCAAAGGAGAGTTTTTCAGCATGAAAAATCAACATCAGGCTCCTATTTATGAGGGGCTTGTCAAACTCAGAAGGAAGAGGATTGTTCCTTTTGATGTGCCTGGACACAAGCGGGGTCGAGGCAATCCAGAATTAGTAGAGTTACTGGGCGAAAAGTGTGTCGGCATCGATGTCAATTCCATGAAACCATTGGATAACCTTGGCCACCCTGTTTCCATCATCCGAGACGCAGAAGAATTGGCGGCAGAGGCCTTTGGTGCCAGTCATGCCTTTCTCATGGTTGGGGGAACAACCTCCTCAGTGCAGACCATGATTCTGGCAACCTGTAAGGCAGGGGATAAAATCATCCTCCCGCGCAACGTCCACAAATCAGCCCTCAATGCTCTGGTGCTCTGTGGTGCTATTCCAGTCTATGTGGATATGAGCGTTGAACCACGGATTGGGATTGCCCTTGGGCTGGAAAATGAGGCCTTTGAACGGGCCATTGCGGAACATCCAGATGCGGTGGCGGTTCTAATCAACAATCCGACCTACTATGGTATCTGCTCAGACTTAAAAACCTTGACCCAGCTGGCCCATGAGGCGGGCATGAAGGTCTTGGTGGACGAGGCCCACGGTGCCCACTTGCATTTTTCGGACAAATTGCCAGAGGCTGCTATGGATGTGGGGGCTGATATGGCAGCTGTTTCCATGCACAAATCAGGTGGCAGTTTGACCCAGAGTTCTATTTTGCTGGTTGGGCCAGATATGAATGTGGAATACGTTCGACAAATTATCAACCTAACCCAGTCTACGTCAGCTTCCTATCTGCTTTTGTCCAGTCTGGACATTTCCCGCAGAAATCTAGCCCTTCGAGGTAAGGAATCCTTCGAAAAAGTCATTGAAATGGCTGAGTACGCTCGCCGAGAAATCAATGCCATCGGTGGCTACTATGCCTATTCCAAGGAATTGATTGATGGCAAATCGGTCTATGATTTTGATGTGACCAAGCTGTCTATTTACACACAGGGAATCGGCTTGACAGGTATTGAAGTCTATGATTTGCTGCGGGATGAGTATGACATACAGATTGAATTTGGCGATATCGGAAATATGCTGGCATACATTTCCATCGGGGACAGAATACAGGATATTGAGCGTCTGGTGGGGGCGCTGGCGGATAT
>NZ_JBHCHN010000058.1:0-16274 GCF_041802885.1 Streptococcus sp. | reverse complement strand
CTGGGCAGGTTTCAATTACTTTACTTGCTTTGGTGATGACCAGGTCTTTGAAGCAGTTCAGAAAGATTTTCATCACTTGCTTGACCAACTTCAGGAGTCTGGTCTGCAAATCCATGTGGTGTCCTATCAGTCCCGCTTTCGCCTCTTATCCTTTTTGATCCAGATAATCAAGGACAAGACCCAGCGTCCCTTGGAGCTACGTCAGCAAGCTGGCGCAACTCTAGTGGTGGAAGGTGATAAATTAGTCGCAGTTTATCTGCCAGAAAAGGGGCTGCCCTTGACAGACTTTTTTGGACAGACCGTCGAGACGGCCTCTGATTTGGGTGATAGTATCCTCATTGCCACTAAGAATGAGGGCAAGACCAAGGAGTTTCGCCAATTCTTTGCCCAGCTGGGCTACAAGGTAGAAAACCTCAATGCCTACCCAGATCTTCCAGATGTGGCCGAAACAGGCCTGACCTTTGAAGAAAATGCCAGACTGAAGGCGGAAACCATTGCAGAGTTGACGGGCAAGATGGTCTTGGCAGATGATTCTGGGCTCAAGGTGGATGTGCTGGGCGGAATGCCCGGTGTCTGGTCAGCCCGTTTTTCAGGACCAGATGCCACAGATGCCAGCAATAACGCCAAGCTCCTGCATGAATTGGCCATGGTCTTTGAACTAAAAGATCGGAGCGCCCAATTCCACTGCACCCTAGTGATGGCAGCCCCAGGAGCCCAAAGCTTGGTTGTCGAAGCAGACTGGGAGGGCTATATCGCTACGGCTCCACAGGGTGAGAATGGCTTTGGCTATGATCCGCTCTTTCTCGTGGGAGATAGTGGCAAAACATCGGCTGAACTGAGTTTGGAAGAAAAAAATAAGATATCCCATCGGGCAAAAGCCTTAGAAAAATTAGTGGAGGCCTTTCCATCATGGCAAGAGGAGCTAGCAAAACAATCTTAGTCATGAGTGATTCTCATGGCAATCGGGACATTGTTCAAGAACTCAAAGACTATTATCGTGGCAAGGTTGATGCCATCTTTCACAATGGGGATTCGGAACTATCCAGTTCGGATCCTATCTGGGAAGGAATCGAAGTAGTAGAAGGGAACTGTGATTACGATGGCGGCTATCCTGCTCGCCAGGTGACTGACCTGGCTGGACTACGGATTGCCCAGACCCATGGCCACCTTTACCGCATCAACTACACCTGGCAAAATTTGGACTACTGGGCTCAGGAGGTGGATGCAGACCTCTGTCTCTATGGACATTTGCATGCAGCAGCAGTGGAGAAAAGGGGAAAGACTGTCTTTCTCAATCCAGGCTCTGTCCAGCAGCCAAGAGGCCCCATTCAGGTCAAACTTTATGCTCTGGTGACCTTTTCAGATGACAGTATCTCTGTTCGATTTTATAGTCTGGACCACCAAGAATTCGGCTTACTAGCAAAGGAATTTCCGCGATGATTTCACCCAAAATTGAAGGATTTTTATTGGAGCAGGAAGAAACCTTCCTCACTCCCGCTGACAAGCTGGCCGTCATCATTGACAGCCACAATATGGACCATGCCAAGCTCCTCCTCAGCCACATGTCCTATTCTCGGGTCCCTGTGGTGACCGAGGACAACCGCTTTGTTGGGACCATTGGCCTCAATGAAATTATCCAATACCAGGCGGAAAATGAGCTGACTGATGAAGAATTGTACCAGGATATTTCTCTCATTGCCAAAAGAGACGTGGCTACTGTTAAGGAGAATTACGAACTGGCTGATGTCTTGCGCAAACTTATTGATGAATCCTTCCTGCCCGTTTTGGGGGAGGGCGATGAGTTTTTAGGCATCATCACCCGTAAATCCATTTTGAAAGCCGTCAACGCCCTGGTGCATGGATTTGACATTGTCGCAAAAAATAAGTAGCATGAAAGACTATATTTCAGAATTTTTGGCAGGGAAAAAACTGGCAGAAAATTCCCGCCTAGCCTATCACTATGACCTCCAACAATTTGTAGACCTTTGTCAGAATCAGCTTTCTCCAGCTAAACTGGCCATTTACCAAGCCTCCCTGCAGGACTGCAAACCCAGCGTCCAGAAACGCAAGCTATCAGCTGTCAATCAGTTTCTCTATTTTTTGTATGAGCAGGGGCATGTGGAGCGCTTTTACAAGATGAAGGTCAAGTCCTCAGTAGCTTTGAGTAAGGGAGAAGTCCAGGCAGCGGAAGATTTGTCTCTTCTTTGGCAGGACAGTCCCTATCCCCAGGGGCAGCTGGTTGCCCTTCTGGCGGCTCTTTTGGGCTTAACCCCCAGTGAGATAGCTCTTTTGCGCCAAGAGGATCTCCAGTTGGATTTTCAGATGCTGAGTCTGCAGACCAAAAAGGGGAAGCGGATCATGTCCCTTCCCAAGGAACTGCTGCCTTATTTTGAGGGCCTGCCTGCGGGAACCTATCTCTTTGATAAAAAAGGTCAGCCCTATTCTCGCCAGTGGTTTTTCAATCGCCTGTCAGAATTTGTAGCATTGATTGGCCATTCGGAATGGACAGCCCAATACTTGCGCGATCAGTTCATTTTGGCTCAATTGGCCAAGGGAAAAAGCCCTGATGATTTGGCCAAGCAACTGGGGCTGAAATCACGGATGAGCTTAGAAAAATATAGATAATGGATATTAAGTTAAAAGATTTTGAGGGGCCGCTAGACTTGCTCCTCCATCTGGTTTCCAAGTACCAGGTAGACATTTATGAAGTCCCAATTACAGAAGTTATCGAGCAGTACTTGGCCTATGTAGCCACCCTGCACGCCATGCGGTTGGAGGTGGCGGGCGAGTATATGCTCATGGCCAGCCAGCTCATGCTGATTAAGAGCCGCAGGCTCTTACCCAAGGTAGCCGAAGAAGTGCTGGAGGAAGAAGATCCTGAGCAAGCTCTCTTGGACCAATTGGAAGAATACCGCAAGTTCAAGATTCTCAGCCAAAAGCTGGGCGAGCAGCACGATGAGCGGGCCAACTATTTTTCAAAACCCAAGTTGGAGCTAGTCTACGAAGATGCCCATCTGGTTCAAGACAAGTCGACCATTGATCTCTTCTTGGCCTTTTCCAAGGTCATGGCAGAAAAACAGGCTGAATTCAGGCAATCTCATACAACCATCGCGCGCGATGAGTACAGAATTGAGGACATGATGGAGGCAGTCCGAGGCCAATTTGGCCAATCGAACCGCTTGAGCTTGAGCAGTATCTTCAAGGAAAGTCGAGACCTGAATGAGCTGATTACTATCTTTTTGGCTACACTGGAGCTGGTCAAAGTCCATGAAATCAGCATGGAGCAGAAAGAAACATTTGGAGACATTTATTTGGTAAGGAGAGAAGATGAGCCACTTAGCTGAGTTAGAAGTCCTCTTATTTGTAGCTGGAGAAGATGGATTGACAGTGCGCGAACTAGCGGAACTCCTGCATTTGCAGCCATCAGCCCTGCTTCAGCAGTTAGAAAAATTAGCAGAGAAATATGAGGGAGATAAGGATTCTGGTTTGGCCTTGGTGGAAACTTCCAAGCGCTACAAGTTGGTGACTAAAAAGGACTATGCAGAGCTCTTGCGGACCTACTCGCGGACCCCTATCAACCAGTCCATGAGCCGGGCCTTACTTGAAACCCTGTCCATCATTGCCTACAAACAGCCCATAACAAGGATTGAGGTAGATGATATTCGCGGTGTCAACTCCAGCAGCGCTATCAGCAAGCTCCAAGCCTTTGATTTGATTCGGGAAAATGGGAAAAAAGAAGTGATTGGCCGGCCCAATCTGTATGTGACCACCGATTATTTCCTGGACTACATGGGCATCAATGATTTGGCTGAATTACCTGAGGTTTCCGAGTTGGACTTGGTGGATGAAGAGTCAGAATTGTTTGTTGAAAAAACAGTGGAAGAACCTGAAAATACATAACACGGTTGTGAAATCGAGAAAGGAAGGGACTGCAAGGAAAGCCTGCATTCCCAAAAGAAAAAATGAGAATCAATAAATACATCGCCCATGCTGGTGTGGCCAGCCGCCGTAAGGCTGAAGAACTGATTAAGCAAGGCCTGGTCACCATCAATGGCCAGGTGGTTCGGGAGCTGGCGACCACTGTTAAATCAGGCGATAAGGTGGAGGTGGAAGGCCAGCCCATCTACAATGAAGAGAAGGTTTATTACCTCCTCAACAAACCCCGCGGGGTCATTTCCAGCGTGTCAGATGATAAGGGCAGAAAAACCGTCGTGGACTTGCTTCCCCAGGTCAAGGAGCGGATTTATCCCGTAGGCCGTCTGGACTGGGATACATCGGGCATTCTTCTTTTGACCAATGACGGAGATTTTTCTGATGAGATGGTCCACCCCCGCAATGAAATTGACAAGGTCTATGTTGCCCGCGTCAAGGGGATTGCCAACAAGGAAGTTTTGCGCCCGCTGACCCGCGGCGTGGTTATTGATGGAAAGAAAACCAAGCCAGCAGTCTATGATATTCTTAAGGTAGACCCTGTCAAAAATCGATCGGTTGTACAATTGACTATCCACGAAGGGCGTAATCACCAGGTCAAAAAGATGTTTGAAGCAGTGGGATTACTGGTAGACAAGCTGTCGCGGACCCAGTTTGGCAACCTGGATTTGACAGGCCTGCGCCCAGGTGAGGCCCGCCGTCTCAATAAGAAAGAGGTTAGTCGCCTTCATACCCTGGCGGTGTCCAAGAAAAAATCATGAAACGAATCTTGATATGGCTGGTTCGCCTCTACCAACGCTTCATTTCCCCCCTCTTTCCGCCTTCCTGCCGCTATCAACCGACCTGCTCGGCCTACATGATTCAAGCCTTGGAGAAGCATGGAAGCAAAGGTTTTTTGATGGGCTTAGCCCGCATCTTACGTTGCCATCCCTTTGTGGAGGGGGGCGAGGATCCGGTGCCAGACCACTTTAGCCTAAAGAGAAATTCTGACAAAAACTAGTTTTGTTGATTTTCAGTAAAAATCTGAAAAAATTCTGGTCATATTTCTTGATTTGAGCTGAATTTATGTTATACTAATGATGTACTATTCATTAATTTAAATCAAACCTGTTGTGATTTAAGTGAATGAATTTTCATTCACCATGCTGTTTGCTGAGCTTGACTCCGGGCAGCGTGGCATTTTTTTTGTAAAAAAACTGTATGGAGTCCACTATGAATATTGAAGATCTGTCCCATCAGGAAGAAAAATCCCGCAACCATGTGGTTCTATTCCAGCCACAAATTCCACAAAATACAGGTAATATCGCCCGCACCTGCGCGGCCACCAATTCGCCCTTACACATCATCAAACCCATGGGCTTTCCCATTGATGACCGCAAGATGAAACGGGCTGGTCTGGATTACTGGGATAAGCTGGACGTGCGTTTCTATGATAGTTTGGATGAGTTTATGCAGCAGGCAAAAGCTGGGCGAGTTCATTTGGTTTCCAAATTTGCAGCCTCCACTTATTCAGAAGAGCGCTACGATGATGGCCAGGTCCACTATTTTGTCTTTGGCCGGGAAGATACAGGCCTGCCAGAGGACTTTATGCGCCAGCATGAGGAAAAGGCCCTGCGCATTCCCATGAATGATGAACATGTTCGTAGCCTCAACGTCTCCAATGCTGTCTGTATGGTGGTCTATGAGGCCCTGCGGCAGCAAGATTTTGCTGGACTAGAATTGGTCCATCATTATGAAAAAGATAAGTTAAAATAGAGCCGAAAATGATAAGTCCTTGCACCTGCGAGGCTTTTTTGATATGATAGAAGTGTCTTCAGGGCAGGGTGAGATTCCCGACCGGCGGTGACAAAGCGAGCATTTTTCTACGAGACAAGCTAGTATCGAAGAAAAGGCCCCTTTGAAGTCCGCGAGTGCAAGCTGATGTGGTGAGATTCCACAACCGACAGTATAGTCTGGATGGGAGGAGACGAAGGGGCTTTTTGTGAGCTTTTTCACCTTCTCTAATTTGCAAAAATTGGAGGATTTTTTTATGTCAACGATGACAAACAACACACACAAGATGGCCTATATTGCCATCCTATCAGCTATATCATTTCTATTGATGTATGTGCAGTTCCAGATTTTACCGGGTGCAGACTTCCTCAAACTGGATTTTTCCATCCTACCAATCTTGATTGGTTTGGTGGTCCTTGATTTGAAGAGTTCCATTGCTATTCTCTTCATCCGCTCTGTTTTGCAGCTGCTCCTCAATAACAACGGTCCATCATCCATGATTGGGATGCCTATGAATGTGGCAGCTTATGCTTTTTTCATCCTATCTCTGGCCTTGATTTGGAAGAAGAGTCCGACGGTGAAAAGCTATGTACAAGCCAGTTTGGTGGGGACGATTAGCTTGACATTGGGGATGCTTGTGCTCAACTATATCTATGCTATGCCAATGTATGCCGCCTTTGCCAATTTTGATGTTGGAAAAATTTTAGGTGTTGGCAATTACCTCTTTGGTATGGTATTACCCTTTAACCTGATTCAAGGAATCATTTTTTCCGTTTCCTTTTATTTGGTTTACAGAGCTATGAAACCAATTTTAAAGAAATTATAAGAAAGATGCGATATCATTAACGCATGAAAAATTCACTAAAACATTATAAAAACGCTTCTTATGCAGCACTTGCTTTTGTCATTTTGGGATATGTGGTTAAATTTTATCCTGCTTATCTGACGGGATTTGATACAGCCATTCAAACGGCTATTCGTGGTGATTTGCCAGCTATAGCCAGTCAATTTTGGACATCTATTACGGTTTTGGGAAATGTCATTCCTCTCTTTAGCCTAGTATTTATCCTAGCAGTCTTTTTCTACTGGAAGAGCTGGAAGGCGGAAGCCTGCCTCTTGGTGGGGAGTCTCTTTTTGATGATGGGAGCATCAACAGCCCTGAAGTTCCTTTATCAAAGACCAAGACCGACCATCGAGTGGGTTATCAGTACCATTGGCTATTCCTTCCCTAGCTGGCATACAGCTGCGACGATGTTAGTTGCAGGTGTTCTAACCATCGTTCTCTATCAGAGATGTCAAAGCAAGTTCTGGCGTTATTTTGGACAGATACTAGTGATTGGTCTTGCTATTCTAGTTGCCATTTCCCGCATCTACATCGGAGTTCATTTTCCGACAGATATTATTGGTGGTTGGTTACTGGCCTTGTTGCTACTGTTAGGTCTTTATCCGATCTATGATCGCTATCGCTTTATCTGGCGTTTTCAGAGTAAACAAAAATAAGTTTGAGGAAATCTCAAACTTATTTTTTATTAGGCAACCATCATTGAAAGACCATCTGAAGTTTAAAAAAGAGCTGACATCATCAGCTCTTCCTTATTCTAATATAGTAGTTGCCTCCGTTGTTGGAGTGGCAGCATCTGATTTGACAACGTTTTTCACAGGCATGTCTTTGGCCATGGCTAAGGCATCCTGGATAGCCTGGGTATAAAGTGCTCCACCTTGGATAGTGGTATCATTGTTGCCACCAAAGTGGATATAATCACTACCTTCCCAGATTTGAGGATTGGCCTTAGAAACCTTATTCCAATCAGCGACAGCAATAAAATCATACTGTTTGGCCAAACTATAAACATATTGGGTATGTTTTTCAGAGACAGGATCATCGTAGTAAGGTGCGTTGCCATCGTATGGTGTCATCAGGATGAGATGGTGGCCATTTGGCAAATCTTCGATAATCTTGTTTAGTGCCTCTTCGTAATTAGGGATGGTATTGACCCCAGTCGCAATGACCACATCCTTCATCAGAGTTGAATTTTGAATACTGGTCATCATGATATCATAGGCTTGCAGGGTGTTGCGACTACCCTGGGCGTCAATGATGGCCTCTGGCATAGCTGCTTGCAGTTGAGGTGTGGCCCTAAGGGTCACGGAATCTCCAATAATGGTGACACCTTCGGAGATTTCAAAGGCAGAAGCCTTTCCTTTTTCCGCAAACGTCTTGGTTTGGTGCATCTGTGTATCAGCTTGGTTGAGCCCCTTGATGAGAAGGTCCGTTTCAAAGGCGCCGATTTTAGGAGCAAAGAGGGCGATACCAGAAGTAATCAAGGCAAGGATCAGGCCGGTTGCGGCTACCCATTTTCCATAAGGTTTGAGGGAAAGGGTCGTGCCAAAGAGTTTTCCATCCTTGCCAAGCAAATAAGGCTCCAAAACATAGAAGGAGAAAATCGCAAAGATCAGAGCGAAAATGAGTGTCAGTACAACAGCTACTAGATTGCCAAACAGTTGGTTAAAGACAATGTAGAAAGGCCAGTGGAACAGATAGACGCTGTAGGAAATATTGGAGATGAAGCCAAGCACAGCAGGCTCTTTCCGGTCTGGTAGGCGCTCATGGAGAATCCGAGCTACCACAATTAAGACCGCTGTCGCTAGGCTGGAAAGGAGGAAGCCAAAGAGATAGGTCCAGATGCTGGTAAATTTCAGAAAGAAAAGTAGAATCACCATGATGAAGAGGGATCCAGCCCCAGCAATGCCCAATTTTTTCAGAGGGACTGAGCTGCTAAATCGCTTGAAGGCTGGTGTTGTTGCTTGAATTCCAAACAGGGTTGCCAGAGCTGCCCCGATGAAGAAAGGAAAAATATGGGTCCAGCTGGAGAAGTAGATGCGGGAAAACTCATCGACAAAGAAGCTGGAAATAAACATGGAGAGGAAACTCACAAGAGCAATGAGACTGGAGCTAAGAAAGATAAATCCTTTGAGCTGGCCTACTTTCTCCACCTTCTTGGTCATAAAGTGAACAGCGAAAATCCAGGCAATATAGAAATGAATTTCCACGGCTAGAGTCCAGGTATGAACAAAGAGATGGGGGGTGAACAGGTTCTCGTAGGATCCACCCGATAGAATCTCAAAGTAATTGGTGACAAAGCCTAAGGTCGTGGTAATCTGCTGCCCAATGTTGGCAATGAAATCATTACGAATCAGCAGGGCCAGGGGTGTTGCGACCAAAATCATCAGCACCAAAGGTGGAAAAATCCGATAAAACCGTTTTTTAAAGAAGGATTTTATATCAATCGTTTCGTTGCGGACATACTGGTCAATCAGGTTGGCTGTCATCAGGTAACCAGAAAGAGTGAAGAAAAGGTCCACCCCCACAAAACCACCCGGGAAGTACTTGACAAAAAAATGATAGAGCAGGACCCAGACCAGGCCTGTTGTACGGATAAAGGCAAACCATCTAATCTTCATGCTGATAAATCCCCTGTTTAAACGTTCCTTCATAGACAGTTTTTGTCTGAGTTGTTAGTTTTCCTTGACCATCTGCCTGACCTTTTTTAAAATCACCGACATAGGTCCAACCTTCCTTGGCTGTAAATTTTCCCTTACCATCAAACATTCCATTGCTAAAGTTGCCCTCATAGACATCGCCATTAGCAAAGGTAATCTTACCCTGGCCATTCATTTTATTGGCTTGGACATTTCCATGGTAGACGATATTGCCCTTATCTAGCGTCAAGGTTTTCTGGCTAGGAAAACGACCGATAAAGAGGGTCAGTGCACACAGAATAATCAGGCCCAGAGAGAGCCTTTCAGCATTTTTTCGAGTCAGATGGGGCTTGATGTGCTCAAGCAATCCATCTAAGTCAAGTGGAATCTTTTTCATCTTATCATCTCTTTCTGCTTGCTTTGCCCCTATTTTACCATTTTATGAGCCATACTACAAAGGTATCAAGCTATTTTTTAAGGAAATTTATCCAGTCTTGGCAACCTTTGGTGACCTGCTGGTAGGTTGCTTCAAAATGGCCAGTATAATAGGGGTCGGGCACACCATCTTTGTCAAAAAGCAGAATCTTATCCTGACAATCTGCTGGAGCAACAGCTTGCATATCACGAACATTTTGCTCATCCATCCCAATCAAGTAATCAAAATCATAAAAATCAGCCTTGGACAAGGGGATGGATCGTTTATCCGCATCGTAGTCAATGCCATGTTCCTTAAAAATATTTCGAGTGCCCCTGTGAATCGGATTGCCATGTTCCCAGTTAGAAGTGGCTCGACTTTCAATGTAGACCTGGTCGGTCAAGGATTTCATGACAAACTCAGCCATGGGGCTGCGGCAAATATTTCCCAAACAAACAAAGGCAATTTTTTTCATGGTTTTGTCCCCTCTTTCTGTATACAGTTTATTATACCTCAGCCAACCATGGACTTCAATGAAAAGGGAGAGCGATTTTATAAGAGGAGGCCAGCGCTATATTAGTATTTTCTTTTTTAAAAAAAATAGCAGGTTTTGGTATAATGAAAAATGAAGTGGAGGTAAGGTGATGGATATTGAAGCCTATCAAAAATGGATCAGCGATTTTTATAGAAAACGAAATTGGTACCAGTATGATGTCTTTATTCGCAGTAACTTCTTGATAGAGGAAGTCGGAGAGTTAGCCCAAGCTATTCGAAAGAGAGAAATCGGCCGAGACCGTCCAGATGAATTGTTCCAATCAGATGTCGAGAATTTAGAGGACATTAAGGAAGAGTTGGGAGATGTTCTGGATAATATCTTTATCCTGGCAGACAAATATGGGATTTCCTTGGAAGAAATAGCCCAAACTCATCAAGAAAAACTAGAAAGAAGATTTGCAGAATGAAGATTGCGATTTTTTGTGGGGCAAGTTTGGGAAATCATCCTATTTATGCAGAGAAATCAATGGAATTGGCGGATTGGATGGCTGCTGAGCAACATGATTTGGTCTTTGATGGTGGAAAAGTAGGGCTGATGGGAGCGATGGCGAATCGCATGATAGCCCAGGGTCGTGTAACCATCGGTGTCATTCCGACCTTTCTTCAGGAGAGAGAAATTGCTCATCCAGGTCTGACGGATTTAATTGTCGTGGAAGATATGCACCAGAGAAAGGCCAAGATGATGGATTTAGCCCAGGTCTTTATTGCTCTCCCAGGCGGTCCAGGGACCCTAGAGGAAATTTCAGAAGTCATCTCTTGGGTAGAGTGGGGCAGAATGATGGTCCCTGTATCCTTTACAATGTCAATGGGTATTATGAACCATTAAAAGAAATGTTTGATCAGATGGTCGGTCAAGGCTTTCTCAGCCAAGATGACCGGGACAAGGTCCTCATTTCAGATGACCTTGGGGAAATAGCCCAGTTTATCCAGACCTATCAAGCTCCAGCCATCAGACGATATTAAAAAACCAGGAAAAACCTGGTTTTTGTCATTTATTTGAAGGTATAGTCTTTGATAATCTCAATGCTGTTGATGGTGATGTCACTGGTTGGCTTGTCGCTGGCATCTGTTTCGCTACTGGCAATCTTATCAACAACATCCATCCCCTCAATGACCTGTCCAAAGACAGTGTAGCCACCATCCAGGCTTGGATTTCCTCCGTTTTTATAGGCTTCGATGATTTTGCCAGGCGTTTTTCCGCTGCTCAGCTGGCCAGATGCATCCGCTGGATTTTGGTTGATGAAGAACTGACTGCCGTTGGTGTCTGCGCCAGCATTGGCCATGGCTAGAGCACCTCGAATATTGTAGAGGAAGGCAGACACTTCATTTTTAAAGCCATTTCCTGCATCAATGCTATCGTCTTTACCAGCCCAGATGGACTGACCGCCTGTACCCTTACCATCAGGATCTCCACCTTGGATCATAAAACCATTGATGACGCGGTGGAAGATGATCCCATTATAGTAGCCTTCCTTGGCGTGGGTCAGGAAGTTTTCGACAGCCAGAGGGGCTTCTTCTGGGAAGAGCTTAATGGTGATATCTCCTGCACTGGTTTTGACCTTGACCGCAGCTTCGTTGTCAGCAATGTCTGTTGATAATTGCGGGAAGTTGGCATTGGGATTGTTGATAGCGTAGGCTAAATCCTTGGCGTAGTTGTTAGAGGCAGTAGTTTCAGTGCTTGTAGATGATGCCTCGGAAGAACTGGCCGTCGTATCTGTTTTGGAGGAGCAAGCTGCCAATAGGAAACTGGATGCGAGAGCGAGATATAAAAATTTTTTCATAGGTAACCTTTCTGGAAATAGATTCTGTATAGCTAAGAGAAGGCATTTTTTCTGGCAAATTTTTTTATAAAAAATGAGCCCAAAATGCCAGTCTCTGCTTCAGACACCATTATACCATAATTGGGAAAACTGTGTTATACTAGTCCAAGAAATGAAAAAGAAAGAATGTATGTAGATGGCACTTTATGATGATTTTGAGGTGAAGCCTTACATTTCACCAGAGCGTGATTTGGCAACAGAAGAATTCAAACCTGTCCCGCGTAAAAACATGGAACTATTGGCCGATGATCTTCTGGCAGGAGACATTATCCTCCTCTGGCGGATTCGTTTTGGAACCTTTGCCAATGATACAGTTTATAGTAAGTATTTTGAATATTCCTATGGAATCAATGGACCTGCCCATATGCAGACCTTGATTGAAAAGGGCTATGCCTATGAGGAGTCAGCCTTTGATTCCCTAGATCATATTTCTGCGACTTTGAAAAAGAAAATTTTGAAAAGCAAGGATGTCAAAGGTTTGTCTAAAATGAAGGCTGCTGATTTAGATCAGGCCTTGAAGGATCATTTCTCAGAAGAAGAACTGGGGACTTTTTTTAAAGTTCGTGGTTATGCCTTGACAGAAAAAGGGGAAAAAGCTATTGATGATCATCCGCAGGTGATTGATCGCCATCCCAAGAAGAAGTTCTAGGTTTATAGAAAATGGATGCGCCAGATTGGTGCATTTTTCCATGTTGCCTGAAAAATAGCTAAAAATATGATAAAATGAAATGATATTGTTTAAAAGAGGAAATTATGTCTAAGAAGATGAAAAAAGGAAGGTCAACTCGTCGCCCAACCAAAGCCGAGTTGGCTCAAAGAAAGAAAATTCAAGCGATACTCTTTCGGATTGGCTTACTCTTGGTGTTGGCCTTGGCAGCTAGTCGTTTAGGTCTAGTGGGAGTGACAGCCTACAATCTCTTGCGCCTGGTGACGGGGAGTGCAGCTTATGTCTTAATAGCAGGCCTGGCTGTCGGTGTGCTTTTTTGGAACCGTCTGAGTCGCCATGAGGGAATGATTTCTGGTTTTCTTCTTTTTCTGGCGGGTGTTTTGTTGGAATTTCAAGCCTATTTGGACCTTTCTTACAAGGGGAGTCAGCTCTTTCAGCATACCGTTCGTCTGGCCTTTCAAGAGATTAGGTTAGTACAGGTTAAGGAATTTTTAGGTGGTGGTCTCCTAGGTGGTGGCTTCTATATGCCGATCTCCTTTCTGTTTGCCAATCTGGGCAGCTTCTTTATCGGCGCGCTCTTGATTGTCTTTGGTCTTTTCTTCATGAGCCCCTGGACAGTCTATGACTTGGCAGACGCTTTTGCTTATCTCAGAGAGCAGCACAAGGTTAAAAGTGCTATTCGAGCAGAAAAAAGAGCCGTAAAACAGGCGGAAAAGGCTGAACGGGAAGCCCTCAAGGAAGCCAAGCGTCTAGAGGAAGAGGCAGCCTTTGAAGCAGAGTTGGAAGCTCAAAGAAAAGCTCGCATGCTGGAAGAATTAGATAAGGATGTGGATCTGGAGACAGGTGAAATTCTTGAAAGAGACCAGGAAGATGAAAGAATTCCCCTATCCATTCAGGCTGAGCCAGAACCGAGGGCTGAGATTCTGGAAGATGAATTTCCCATCCATTTGGCCCAAGAGGAAATTCTTGGAGCTGATGAGGTTGAAGAAGATGAACCAGAAGATGTGGTGATTGACTTTAAACCCAAGCATCGTCTGGCCTATCAACTACCTACAGTTGCTCTCTTGGCACCGATTAAGGTCAAGAGTCAAGCCAATGAGAAGAAGATTGTTCGCGAAAATATCAAGGTTTTGGAAGATACCTTTGCCAGTTTCGGCATCAAAGTAGCAGTTGAGCGGGCTGAAATTGGCCCTTCTGTCACCAAGTACGAAGTCAAACCAGCTGTAGGGGTTCGGGTCAATCGAATTTCCAATCTGGCGGATGATTTGGCCCTGGCCTTGGCGGCCAAGGATGTGCGGATTGAGGCGCCGATTCCAGGCAAATCTCTGGTTGGTATCGAAGTGCCTAATTCAGAAGTGGCTACCGTTCCCTTCCGCGAACTCTGGGAACAGTCTAAGACTGATCCAAATAAGCTTTTGGATATTCCCCTTGGTAAGGCGGTCAATGGTTCGGTTCGCTCCTTTGACCTGACCAAGATGCCGCATTTACTGGTGGCTGGTTCAACCGGTTCTGGGAAATCTGTTGCAGTCAATGGCATCATCGCCTCTATTTTGATGAAGGCTGGGCCTGATCAGGTCAAGTTCATGATGATTGACCCTAAGATGGTGGAGTTGTCTGTCTACAATGACATTCCCCACCTTCTCATCCCTGTTGTGACCAACCCCCGAAAGGCTGCGCGTGCCCTGCAAAAGGTCGTGGATGAGATGGAGAAACGCTATGAGCTCTTTAGTCAAGTGGGTGTTCGGAACTTGGAAGGCTACAATGCCAAGGTGGAGGAATTTAACAAGCAGTCTGCTGAAAAACAAATTCCACTGCCCTTGATTGTGGTCATCGTGGATGAGTTGGCCGACCTTATGATGGTTGCCAGCAAAGAGGTGGAAGATGCCATTATCCGTCTGGGACAAAAGGCTCGGGCAGCAGGTATCCACATGATTTTGGCCACCCAGCGCCCATCGGTGGATGTCATTTCTGGCTTGATTAAGGCCAATGTGCCTTCGCGGGTTGCCTTCGCGGTGTCTAGTGGGACGGACTCGCGGACCATTTTGGATGTGAATGGAGCCGAGAAACTCCTGGGACGAGGAGACATGCTCTTTAGTCCGATTGGGGAAAGTCATCCAGTCCGTCTGCAGGGTTCCTTCATCTCGGATGGAGATGTGGAAGCTATTGTGACCTTTATCAAGAACCAGGCCGAAGCCGAATACGATGAGACCTTTGATCCAGGCGAAGTGTCTGATGCGGACTTTGACTCCGGCTCAGCTGCTTCAGGAGATGATGGGGGCGACCCCCTCTTTGAGGAGGCCAGGGCCCTAGTGGTGGAAACCCAGAAGGCTTCTGCCTCTATGATCCAACGCCGCCTATCTGTTGGCTTTAACCGTGCAACCCGCCTCATGGAAGAACTGGAAGCGGCTGGCGTCATCGGTCCAGCTGAAGGGACCAAGCCTAGAAAGGTATTGGAGACACAATGATGAACCTGGATACAGTGCACCATGTGGCCATCATCGGCCGCAACTATGAGAAAACCCGTGATTTTTATGTCAATAAACTCGGTTTTGAACAGCTGGATGAGCACATTCGGCCAGAAAAAAAGGACATTCTCTTCAATGTCCAAAAGGGAAATCTGGTCTTGGAGATTTTTATTAAGGAAGAGGCGCCCGTGCGGCCCGCCTTCCCTTCTCCAGAATACACGGGGCTTAGACATTTAGCCTTTCGTGTCCAGGATGTGGAGGCCTGCCTGGCAGAATTTGACCAATTAGGGATTCCCCATCAGGGCTTGCGTTATGATGACTTCGATGGCAAGAAGTTGGCCTTCTTCTTTGACCCAGACGGTCAGCCACTTGAAATCCATGAATAGCCGTTTCGTCAAAAAATAGTGGACTATCTTTGTCAGTTCTAACGAATCAAAAGATAAAAAGAGTCTTGAACCAGCTGGTTCAAGACTCTTTATTTTTTAATAAGGAAAAGGGAAATGGTCATAGCTAAGTAGATGAGAAAGGTTACCAGAAAGCCTGCTCGCCAGAAGAGTTTGAAGAAGCGGGCATAGGTAAAGTCCTTTCTTTTCCAGAGGAAGATAGAGGCAATAAAAATAGCTAAGATGGAGAGGGCTAGAAAGAGGTGGGGTAGCAGGCTGTGGTAGTAAGCCTTATCCGTAATGAGATAGAACTCAATCGCAAAGAGGGGAAAGGCAATATCTGCAAAATTCCAGCCTTTTTTTTGTAATCGAAAAAGTTTGACAAGGATAATGGAGATGGTCAAATTCAAAATGATAAATAATATAGCTGCAAATTTCAAGAATGTCATAGCCTTATTCTATAAGAAAAGTTGGAAAAAGTAAACATATAGCTTGATTTTTCTTGATTTTCATGTATAATTAGAAGGTATGCGTTTATCGCATATTTGTGGGAGGTAAAAATCTGAAATTACCGCCAAAACCACAATAGGAGGATTTTATATCATGGCTAAAAAAGTCGAAAAACTTGTAAAACTTCAGATTCCTGCAGGTAAAGCTACTCCAGCTCCACCAGTCGGACCAGCTCTTGGTCAAGCAGGAATTAACATCATGGGATTCACAAAAGAGTTTAATGCTCGTACAGCTGATCAAGCTGGTATGATTATTCCGGTTGTTATCTCAGTTTAT
>NZ_JBHCHN010000057.1:0-17009 GCF_041802885.1 Streptococcus sp. | reverse complement strand
TTATGGATTGTAACATATCATTCATCCTTGTCAACTTATTTTTTAAATAATAACTCATTTTGTATATTATATCAATATTTGAGAAATTGAACAGAAAAATTATTCTCCACCACTCAACTCTCTAAACCTCCCCCTCCTCCATCTCCTTCAAGGAATAGGATTCCAGTTTGTTGACATTGGTGCGGAGGCGTTTGGCGAAGCGGCTGCTGATGAGGCCTTGGCTTTGGTATTCGGAGATGATTTTGCGCTCCAGATAGTAGGCTCTAAGCATCTCATCGATATTGTCTGGTTTGAAGCGGGCAATCATCCGTTCCACAAAGTTGTCTGATTCGATAATCTGGGCCTCCTGCAATCTGGTCCTTTGCAGGTATTCGATGAGGGATTGGTGATAGACACCCTCCAGGTTTTCAAGTCCTTCCATGACCAGCTCCGTATTGGATAGGTAGAGGTCTGACAAGCGGTCCTTGCTCTCTTGGCTGAGGCGTTTGATGGCCGGCTGCCCCTGTAGAAAACGGCGGAAACTTGGTCCCAAGGTGACCAATTCCCGCAGGAGACGACGGCTGACCCGCAGTCCGACCAGCATCAAGTACTGCAAGTTTGAGACAAAACCACGGTCAATGCCCCTCTCCAAATACTTGAGATAGCGCTGGTAAATCCGGTATTCTTCGATACCAACCCGCCCTTTTCGGTAGGCATGTTCAAGGCCATCGCTCTCCACTTCCAAAATCATCATCTGGAGAAAGGCCAATTCTTGCTTAATACCCTTGCTTTCCTGAAGCAGGATGACATGCTTGATGCGCTCATTGTAGGTATCAATGGCAGCGTAGAGGGGTAATTTTTGCTCGGCCTCCTTCAAATCTTCTTCCAGCACCAGCAAAACTTCTGTCAGGATAGCTGTCAGGGTGACATAATCCAGCTCTTCTGCTTCCTGCTTGGGCTTGGCAATAAAAGGCAGGACCAAGATCCCTGTCAAAAAGCTCAGCAGGGTCACTGAACCAGCTGTAAAGAGAATGAGACTGTACTCATACTCCCCTAGGGACTGAGGCAGCAGAAGAATGGTGGCAATGGAGACTGTCCCCTTGACACCTGAAAAGGTCAAGACCAGGCTGTCTCGCCAAGGAAACCTGCCCTTTCGCCCCTTCTTCCAAAAACGATAGAGCTGGTAGAGTACAACCATGCTAAAGCGGATGAAAAAGAGAAGGGCTGTAAATAAGAGGACCAACCCCAATAATTGCAGATTGCTGACACTGGGATTTTGGAGGGCTGGCTCGACAATTCGGGTCAGTTCATAACCAAAAACAAGGAAGACAAAGCCATTTAGGAGGAAGTTGATGGTATTCCAGATAATCTGACCCACCCTGTCCACTTCCGCGTCAAAGAGGTTAACCCGCTTCAATCGCTGGGCTTGAGATAGACCTGCAATGACCACTGAAATAATACCAGACACGCCTAGGAGACTGGCCACCAGATAGGAGACGATGGGCAGGGATAACTCTAGCAAAAGTGCACCTGTCACATCTGCTGCATCCATCTTGTCCAAAAAGGCCAGGAGGGCCCGATTGACAAGGGCAAAGAAGAGCCCCACCAAAAATCCGCCTATAATAGCCAGCACCAATTGGAGGCTGGCCTGCCCCAGAGAGAAGGCCCCAGTCATCATAGCCGTTAGGGCAAACTGAAAACCCACCAGACCGCTGGCATCGTTGAGAAGTCCTTCCATCTTGAGAATTTCTTCCAGGCGCTTGGAGAAAGCGAAGCGTTTGGACAAAGAAATAAAGGCAACTGCATCGGTCGGACCCAAGGCTGCCCCCAGAGCGAAACAGGCAGCCATGGAGATACTAGCTGGCAGGAAATAGTTGGCAGCAAGGCCCAAGCCGATGGTGGTCACAAAGACGGTCGGTAAAATCAGATAGCTGATGATGCCGCGATACTTGACCAGGCTGGACACATCGCTCTCCTGACCCTCCCGAAAAGAAAGGGGAGCAACGACCAGGGCTAAGAAGAGGTTGGAATCCAGGGTAAAGCTGGTCCCTCGATTGAGCAAGCCCGTCACAATGCCCAGCAAAATCTGAATCAGGGGCAGGGGGATTTTTGGAAAAATCCGATGAAGGATATTGGACAGGATGAGGGTAAATAAGAATAGTACCAGTAGAAAGGGAACTGTCACTCCTACCTCCTTGTCTCTTTGACCGTTTCAAGCGCCTTGAAGTTGTCCTTCAACTTCTTAATCTTGGTCTCAATCTCGGTCAAATCCTGTCCATTGCGCATCTTCTGGCAACGCAGGCTTTCAAGATGAACCAATTTTTTCTTGATAGTTGAAGCCTTTTTTTCATCGGAACAAACCACTTGGTCAACTGGATGAGAAGCAGCCCCATCCAGGTACTTGACCCTCATCTGATGGATTTTTTCTTTCAATTCGTGAGCTTCCATTGTCATTCCTTTCTCGTTTTCTCCACCATGACCAAAAAAGGCGGGGTGTTGATTTGGTTGAGGGGTTGATAGAGCATGGTGGCAAAGTCTTCTTGAGGCAAGGCCTTCACGAAGGCCAGCACCGCATCCTTTTCCATGTCCCCGCCCTCATGTCCATAATAAATCATGATAGAGAGGCGGCCGCCCACTTCCAGGCGGTCCAATATTTTTTCGATAGCTATAAGGGTTGTTTCGGGCTGGGTGATGATGGACTTATCCGCAGAAGGCAGATAGCCCAGGTTGAAAATAGCTGCCCGAATGGGCTCCTTGACAAACTCATCTAAATGCTCGTGGCCTGTCAGATGCAGCCTCGCATTGGTGAGTCCAGCCTCGGCTAAGCGCTGGCTGGTTTTTTCCAAAGCCTGCTCCTGAACGTCGAAGGCATGGACCAACTTAGCCCGCCGCGCCAAAAAGAGGGTGTCGTGCCCATTGCCCATGGTCGCATCCACAGCAAGGGTGTCAGTGTCTAAAACCTCCGCCAAAAAATCATGGGAGAGGTGGATAGGACGTTTGATCATGGTTGCTCCTTATCAATATCTAAGTCAAGGGCTAGAATATCTCCCTTTTTACCGTAGTGAATCATTCTAAGGTATTCTCCCCAGACTCGCGAACGGCCCATTTCTGTATCCATCCAGTTATCACGTGATAACAAAATTCCCTCATAGGCTGCATCAAATGTAAAGGGAATAAATTTCAGATGGTTTGGTAAATGTTTCGCTAAAGTCCGACACTGTCTACCGGCCACATGGCTTTTGCAGACAAACAGCAACGATTGAATCGTTGTAAAATCAAAAACTTCTTTGGCAAAAAGGACATTTTCCAGAGTGTTGGTTGAGCGATTCTCATAAACAATTGACTCTTGCGGAATACCAGCTTCAAGCAAGTGCTCCACAATCACCTCAGCCTCGGTAAACTCCTTACCATGTGTCCAATCTGGATTAGGTGTCCCAGTTGGACTAATGCCACCAGTTACGATAATCTCTTTTACAAGCCCTAGCTGATAAGCTTCTATGGCCTTTTCCCAATGTCCAGAATGAGTACCACCAAAAATAAAAAGAGCATCACAAGCTTGAGGTGATATGAACTGACCAAAGGCAACCTCAGTCAAAAAAGTCACTTCTTCTTTCGATAATTCCGGAACATCTGGTGTTTTTGAAATGATTGGTTTCATGTTTGTCCCTTAGTCACTCGTTCCAAATTTCCTTGAAATGGTTTGATAGACATGGTACATCAACATTTTCAAGAATTGATCAATCTTAGTATCCTCATTCAGTTCTTTAAAAAAGATTCCGGATCTTGTTTTGAAATAGACTCTAATGTAATCACTCTCATAATAACTGACATCGTTGACCTTTTTCATACTATCTAGCGCTTGATGTGAACTGACCAAGACTGATTGCATGGCATGCATCACTTCCTTATCTTGTTCCAAATCAGTGCTAGCTTCCCCAATTCCCGAATAGATATGTGTATGTAAGCCAAACACTAGTGCCAAAGTCTGTGTATGAAGACCAACAATTCCACTATCAACTGGTACATCAAAAACTGCAATATAGACCTGTTCATCGTTTTCAAGTGATAAATTTATATCTTGATTTGTCAAATCAAGAACCTTTTGACGATTTTTCAAATATGTTTTTGACACTTCTTTCATGTCCAACTCCTTACTTTTCTATAGGAATCCTGCAAACAAAAAATCATGGGAGAGGTGGATAGGACGTTTGATCATGGTTGCTCCTCCACTTTACATCCTTGTACACTCCCTCTTCTTTCCATCTCCTGATCGATGGCGTTGAGAACTTCCCATTTGTTAAGGCTCCACATGGGGCCGATCAGCATGTGGCGGGGGGCATCACCTGTGATGCGGTGGATGATGATGTGATTAGGTATGATTTCCAGCTGGTCGCAGATAATCTGGACATACTCATCCTGACTGAGCAGCTGCAATCTTCCTTCGTGAAAATCCCTCTGCATGCGGGTATTGGTCATCAGATGCAGCAAGTGGAGTTTGATGCCGTCAATATCATTGTCGGTCACGCAGCGGCGAACATTCTCCAGCATCATCTCATGGGTCTCCCCAGGCAAACCATTGATCAAATGGGCCACGATCTCCGCCTTGGGTGCCAACTTACGAATCCGCTGGACCGTTTCGACAAAAAGCTGGTAGGAATGGGCTCGGTTGATAAGCTCAGAAGTTTCTTCATAGGTGGTCTGCAGGCCCAGCTCCAGGGTCACATGCATCCGTTCAGTCAGCTCAGCGATATAGACCAGGGTCTCATCCGGCAGGCAGTCTGGGCGGGTCCCGATGTTGATGCCCACTACCCCAGGCTCATTGATAGCCTGCTCGTAGCGCTCCCGCAGGACTTCCACCCTGTCATGGGTATTGGTAAAATTCTGAAAGTACACCAAGTACTTCTGGACTTCTGGCCACTTGCGGTGCATGAAGTCAATTTCCTTGTAAAATTGCTCCCGAATGGGCGCATCCGGTGCCACGATGGCATCACCAGAACCGGACACCGTACAAAAAGTACACCCCCCCTTGGCCACCGTTCCGTCCCTGTTGGGACAGTCAAAGCCCGCATCAATGGGCACCTTGAAAATCTTCTCCCCGAAAACCTTTCGGTAATAATCATTTAGTGTATTGTATCGTTTCATATTCCTTCATTATAGCATATTTCAGAAGCCTTTTTGGAAAAATGCCAGTTGATTCCCACTTTTCAAACCCTTTTTGCGAATAAGTAGGTATGAAGCTAATAATCCTATTTTTCTTTGGAGCCAGCCTGGGATCCTTTCTGGGTCTGGTCATCGACCGTTTCCCTCAAGAATCCATCATCTTCCCAGCCAGCCACTGCAACCACTGCAAAAAACAACTCAAGGCCTGGGACTTGATTCCGGTTCTTTCCCAGATTTGGCGCAAGTCACGCTGCGGCTACTGCCAGTCCAAGATTCCCATCTGGTATGCCCTTTTTGAAAGCCTGACAGGGATCCTAGTGCTCCTTTTGGAGTCTGGTAGCCTCAGTCTCTCCCAGTTTCTGCTGGTCTTGGCTGGGCTGGTCTTAGCCATCTATGACATCAAGCACCGAGAGTACCCCCTCATGGTCTGGCTAGTCTTTGCAGGCCTGGTCCTAGCCCTCCTAGGCTTCAATCTCCCCTTTTTCCTCTTTCTCCTTTTAGCTATCCTGGCCGAAATCTTCCCCCTCAAGATGGGCTCAGGCGACTTTCTCTACATGGCCCTCATTGCCCTGGTCTTCTCTGTCACCGACCTGCTCTGGGTCATCCAAATCAGCTCCTTTATGGGCATTCTCTTTGCCGCCCTTTTCCAGCAAAAATCCCAGCCCATCCCCTTCATCCCCTTCCTACTCCTCGGCTTGATCTGCTACCTGCCTCTGGTTTCTTTTGTCTTTTAAACAAACGACCCCGTGAATCCTCACGGGGTCTTAGCATGTGAAACCTATAACTTCTGTCATTTTTATGCTATAATAATCTCATTATAAAGGAGAGCGCTTATGTATCCAGATGATAGTTTGACCCTACACACAGACCTCTACCAAATCAATATGATGCAGGTCTATTTTGAACAAGGCATTCACAATAAAAAAGCTGTATTTGAAGTCTATTTCCGAAAGGTCCCTTTCAGCAATGGCTATGCCGTTTTTGCTGGACTGGAGCGCATTGTCAAGTACCTTCAGGAGCTCCGCTTCACTGAGACAGATCTGGCCTATTTACGAGACCTGGGCTATAACGAGACCTTCCTGGCCTACCTGCGTGATTTAAAATTGGAATTGACCGTCAAATCTGCCCGCGAAGGAGATTTGGTCTTTGCTAACGAACCCATCGTCCAGATTGAAGGCCCTCTAGCCCAGTGCCAGCTGGTGGAAACTGCCCTGCTCAATATCGTCAATTTCCAAACCCTGATTGCGACCAAGGCTTCTCGGATTCGAGCAGTTATTGAAGATGAGCCCCTCTTGGAGTTTGGTAGCCGCCGGGCCCAAGAGATGGACGCCGCCATCTGGGGAACACGGGCAGCCATTGTTGGCGGAGCCAATGCTACTTCTAACGTCCGAGCTGGAAAGATTTTTGGTATCCCTGTTTCGGGTACCCATGCCCATGCCCTGGTTCAGGCCTATGGCAATGATTACGATGCCTTCAAGGCCTATGCCAGCACCCATAAGGATTGCGTTTTCCTGGTAGATACCTACGATACCCTCCGTATTGGGGTGCCGACTGCCATCAAGGTGGCCAAGGAGATGGGTGACAAGATCAACTTCCTCGGTGTCCGCCTGGACTCTGGGGACCTGGCCTATCTGTCTAAAAAAGTCCGTCAACAGTTGGATGATGCGGGCTTCCCAGATGCTAAAATCTATGCCTCCAATGACCTGGATGAAGCAACCATCCTCAACCTCAAAATGCAGAAGGCAAAAATTGATGTCTGGGGAGTGGGCACCAAGCTGATTACCGCCTATGACCAGCCAGCTCTGGGAGCAGTTTATAAGATTGTGTCCATTGAAGATGACCAAGGCCAGATGGTCGATACCATCAAACTGTCCAACAATGCCGAAAAAGTATCTACACCGGGCAAAAAGCAGGTTTGGCGCATCACCAGCCGGGAAAAGGGCAAGTCAGAAGGGGACTACATCACCTTCACCGATACCAATGTCAATGACATGGATGAAATTTTCATGTTCCATCCAACCTATACCTACATCAACAAAACCGTCAAGGACTTTGATGCCGTTCCACTCTTGGTGGACATTTTTGACAAAGGAAAACTGGTCTACGAGCTGCCGAGTCTGACCGAGATTCAAGCCTATGCCAGAAAAGAAATCGACAAGCTCTGGGATGAATACAAGCGCATCCTCAATCCGCAGGACTACCCAGTTGATTTGGCCAAGGATGTTTGGGACAACAAGATGGCTCTGATTGACCGCATCCGCAAGGAAGCCCTAGCCAAAGGAGTAAAATAATGACCCTACAAGAAGAAATTATCGCCTATGAGGGAGTCAAGCCCCTCATAGACCCCCAGGAAGAAATTCGCAAAAGCATTGACTTTCTCAAGAGCTATATGCTCAAGCACCCCTTTCTTAAAACCTATGTTCTAGGAATTTCAGGCGGTCAAGACTCTACCCTGGCTGGCCGACTGGCCCAACTGGCCATGGAGGAACTCCGAGCAGATATAGGGGACGCTGATTATCAATTTATCGCTGTCCGCTTGCCTTATGGCATTCAAGCTGACGAAGCTGATGCCCAACGAGCCCTTGATTTTATCCAACCGGACATTCGCCTCACCGTCAACATCAAGCCCGCAGTTGAAGGCCAAGTAGCCGAACTAGAGAAGGCTGGTGTCATCATAACCGACTTCAACAAGGGCAATATCAAGGCCAGACAGCGCATGATTACCCAATATGCCATCGCAGCCCAACATGCCGGTGCCGTCATCGGAACCGACCATGCAGCTGAAAATATCACTGGCTTCTTCACCAAGTTTGGAGATGGGGCAGCGGATATCCTTCCCCTCTTCCGACTCAACAAGCGCCAAGGCAAGCAACTCCTGGCCGTCCTGGGTGCAGACCCAGCCCTTTATGAGAAGGTGCCAACTGCCGATTTGGAAGAAAATCGACCAGGCCTGGCTGATGAAGTCGCCCTCGGCGTCACCTACACCGAGATTGATGACTACCTGGAAGGAAAAAGCGTCCCTGCTCAAGCCCAAGAAACCATCGAAAGCTGGTGGTACAAAGGCCAACACAAACGCCACCTCCCCATCACCATCTTTGATGATTTTTGGAAATAAAAAGGTCCGGGGGACCTTTTTATCCCGAGCCTTGAAATTCGAAAGCGAGGTAGGTCCGGGTGGACCTTTTTATCCCGAGCCTAGAAATTCAAAAGCGAGGTAGGTCTGGGAATAGACCCTTTCAGCTGGTCACCTTGAAATATGAAAGTGACCATAAGATAGCCGAGCCTTGAAATTCGAAAGCGAGGTAAGTCTTGGAGACCTTCATCTTCTAATATGTTGACATGGAGAAAGCCTATGAATCCTATTGGTACAAAAGTCCTAGAAAGCGAACGACTCTTACTGCGCCCCTATGTTCTCGACGATGCGCAGGCTATGTTTGACAACTGGGCTTCTCAACCAGAAAATGTCACCTACGTTACCTGGCCTCCACATGAAAGTGTGAATTTTACCCAACAGCTTCTAACAGAATGGGTGACCAGTTATGAAAAACCAGACTTTCTCCACTGGGTTATTGCCTTTAAGGAACAACCTGATAAGGTAATTGGGGATATCAGCGTGATTGAAATAAATCAATCCGCACAAGCCTGCGAACTAGGTTATATCCTCAGTCAAGACTATTGGGGACAGGGGCTGATGACCGAAGCCTTGCAAACAGTTATCGCCTTTCTCTTTCAAGAGGTAGGAGTCAATCGGATTACAGCTGTCCACGCGATAGAAAATCCAGCCTCTGGCCGTGTCATGAAAAAGGCTGGTATGAAATATGAAGGAACCTTCCGCCAAGCCGTCAATCTCAAAGGGCAATTAGTGGATGTGGTAGCTTATGCTATTTTGAAAAGTGATTTTTTAGACGATAAAAAGGACTGAATCAGTCCTTTTTGTGTGTCCATTTTTTGATGAACAGATATGTCCCATAAGCCAAAACACCGCCCAAGGTATTGGTCCAGAGGTCGTCCACTTCAAAGACCCGCTCAGCATTGATGAGGAGATCCAGGAGGAGCTGGGTACACTCGATAAAGAGGCTGAGATAAAAACTATACCTCATTACTGCTCGAAAGCTCCGCCATTTTTCAGAGAGAAAAAGAAAGGCCAAGACCAGAGGGTAGAGCAGAAAAATATTGGTCAGGTTTTGCAGGATAATGAGCCAGAGTTCGTAGAGGCTGTCCACCTTGTCGCCGTTGATAATGCTGTTGAAGGGGGTGGGCAGGAGGTAGAGCCGGCCGATTTGGACAATGCCTGGGGTCTCAAAATCCTTGTACTGGGGATACCAGGACTGGGGCAGAAAGCACATGCAAACAATGGCCAGAGCATAGGCTCCAGCCATTATTTTTGCCCATCTTCGTCCAAGGGGAGTGAGTTCTCCATTCTTTTGAAGGAAGGCTTTGATCATGCTCGACGGTCCTCAATTCCTGCCTTGGCCTTGGCCGCCGCAATGCGGGCACGCGCCGCGGCCCGATCCCGTTTCAGGGTATTGGAGCGCAGCTGACCGCAGGCCGCATCAATATCGGTCCCGTGTTCCTGCCGAACCACACAGTTAACTCCGTTTTTCTTAAGACGGTCATAAAAGGCCGCCACTCGCTCTGGTGTCGAGCGGCTATACTGGTCATGCTCTGAGACAGGATTGTAGGGAATCAAGTTGATGTAGGAGAGCTTGCGGATGTTCTTGGTCAGGTCTGCCAACTCCTGAGCCTGCTCCACCCCGTCATTGACCTCGTTGAGCATGATGTACTCAAAGGTCACACGGCGGTTGGTGGTCTGGATGTAATCTTCAATGGCCTCAAAAAGGACCTCAATCGGATACTTTCGGTTAATCCGCATGATGCTGGAGCGCAAATCATTGTTTGGCGCATGCAGGGAAACAGCCAGATTAACCTGCACCCCTTCTCTGGCAAAATCACCAATCTTCGGTGCCAAACCAGAGGTCGAAACGGTGATATGACGGGCCCCAATGGCCAATCCCTTGTCATCATTGACCACCCGCAGGAAGGTCATGACATTGTCATAATTGTCCAGGGGCTCACCGATTCCCATGACCACGATGTGGCTGACCCGCTCACCCTGATCTCGCTCATCAAAATACTTCTGCACCAGCATGATTTGGGCCACGATTTCTCCGCTGGTCAGGTCCCGCTGCTTGGGAATCAAACCAGATGCACAGAAGGTACAGCCAATGTTGCAGCCAACCTGGGTGGTGACACAGACTGATAAACCATAGTGCTGACGCATGAGCACCGTCTCAATCAGCATCCCATCTGGCAATTCAAAGAGGTACTTGACTGTCCCGTCCTTGGATTCTTGCACAATCCGCTGCTGCAAAGGATTGAGGACAAAGGCCTCATTAAGCCTTTCGATAAAGGACTTGGAAAGGTTGGTCATTTCCTCAAAGGATTGGACCCGACTGCGATAGAGCCACTCCCAGATCTGAGTGGCACGGAATTTCTTTTCTCCCTGTTCAAGGACCCAATCTTCAAGGGCCTGGCGGGTTAGTCCATAAATGGATGGTTTCATATTTACCTCTGTTTCTGACGAATCACAAAGCCACGCTTAGCTTCCTGGATTTCGCGGTTGACTTTCTTCTTATCTTGGCGTTTTTGCCGTTCCTGCTTCTGCTGCTTCTGGTTATGGGAAGCCTGCTTGCCCTGCTTGTTGCCATTACGGTTTTCTTGCGGCTTGCGGTTGTTGCGGGAGCGGTTGCGTCTGCGGCGTGGCTTGTCCTCAGGCTCTGCTGGCAAATCCTGCGGGTTCTCATTGCCCAAAACAAAATAGGCGCAGCCAAAATTGCAGAACTCCAGCAGGTAATCATCCAAGCGGCCAATCTTCAGATCAGAAGCCACTGGCTTATCATCCTTGTAAAATCCCTTCAAACGGAGCTGTTCATTGCCCCAATCCCCCACGATATAATCAAACTTGAGCATGATTTGGGAAAAACGCTGACCAAAGGCCGTCTGGTCAAAGGCCCCCTTATGGTCTAGGAGCAGGTTCAGTTCGATATTTTCAGACACTACCTTGTCCCCTACTCGAGCAAAGGCCGGCCCAGGAAATTTGTTGTAATTGTATAATTCTGGAGAAATGTCTTTCTTCATACAGTTCCTCTTCTAATAGTCTCTAACCCACTAATTATACCTTATTTCATCTCTTTTTACCATGCTAGAACTCAATCTAATAAATTTCTGACAATTTCCGCCCACAAAAAAACGAAGGCTTATTTTTCCTTCGTCTTCTCCAGGTAGGCAATGGCCTCCTTGACATTGGTCACGGGAACAACTTCGATGTCCAAGCCTTCTTCCTTAACCGTTTTGACCGCTTCATCATAATTACTGAGCGCTTTGGGATTAGCCTTTAAGACTTCCTTATCAACTGGGTTGTTGGGGGCGAAAAAGATGGTCGAACCGGCCTTGGCTGCTGAGATGACCTTCTTATCCACTCCACCGATATCTCCGACAGAGCCATCTTGCTCAATAGTACCAGTCCCTGCAATATCTCGTCCGGCCCGCAAAGTTGGGTCCGCCAACTGGGTATAGATGGACAGGGTAAACATCAGCCCCGCACTTGGTCCACCGATTCCAGCTGTTTGAAATTCAATGGGGACATCTGTCTTGACCTCAGTATGGTCAACCAAGCCAATCCCAATTCCATTTTTTCCATTATCCAGTTTGATAATTTGACCATCTGCTGTCAGGTTTTCACCAAGACTTTCGTAGCCTACGGTCACATCACTGCCCAGTTTAAGACCACTGACATAATCAATCAATTCTGCCGAACTTTGAAAGGTTTTACCATTGATGCTAGTCACTGTGTCTGCCACATTGAGGATACCCTTAAAGGTCGAATCCTTGGCAAGACTGAGGACATAGACTCCAAAGAAATCCATACTGACCTGCTTACCAGCCAGGCTCAAACCTTGGTATTTGGCCAGGTTTTGAGAGGTTTCCATGTAAAACTGACTGATACGGAAGTAGTCCTCACTGGAAGAACCTCCAGTCATCTCCTCATCCGTGTAGATGTCCGAATGCTTGTCAAACTTAGCTGCCAAGAGTTGAAGAGCCGTCGCCTGACGAACCTGAACATAAACAAAATTATAAGAACCTGATTCCTTGTCTTCCTGACCATTGACCGTCAGCACATGACGGATGTCCGTTGCCCCGCCAGGACTTTCGATATAGTAGGGCAGAGGAATCAGTACCGCCGCCCATACGGCTGCTGTCGCCAAAATAATGCTGAGAATAAGAATAATTTTTTTATGTATTTTCACGTGATGCTAACTCCTTTATGACAGCCTGGGGAACATACTTGCTGATATCCTGCTGGAAATGAATCAATTCCCTTACCTGGCTAGATGAAATGAACTTGAACTCTGGTTTGGCCAAGAGATAAATGGTCTCCATTTCTGGGGCCAATTCCCGATTGTAGAAGTCAAAACTGGACTCATATTCCAAGTCCTGACCATTGCGCAGGCCCCGAATCAGATGAGTGGCCTGGACCCGCCTAGCCACATCGACGACCAGCTCATTGCTTGAGACCAGGACGGATATCCTGTCCTCCTCTGCAAAGAGCTCCTCCAAAATCCGCTGGCGGGCCTCGATATCCAAAAGCCCCACCTTGTGAGGATTGTAGAAAAGCCCCACATAGAGATGATCAAAGAGACCACTGGCCCGCTTAATCAGGTCCAAATGACCCAGCGTGATGGGGTCAAAAGACCCTGTAAACAATCCAATTCTATCTGACATATACCGTCACCTTACTGATTCCGTAGACTTTTTGCTTCCAGATGCCCAGGTCCGCAATCTCTTCTGGCAAATCCACCGCCTTGTCCGTTTCGCAGACCACCATGACATCCTCCGCTAGGAGCTTTCTCTGGCAGAGCTGCTGGATATTGTTTATGATTTCTTCCTTGGCATAGGGCGGATCCAGAAATACCACATCAAAAGTCCCTGTCAACTGACTAAGAGCCTGATTGGCTTCCATGGCCAGCAGCTGGAACTTGTCCGCTTCCTTGGTCATGCTGATATTTTCCCGAATAACGGCCTGGGCCTTGCGGTCCCGCTCTACCAGAACAGCTGACTCCATCCCCCGAGACACTGCCTCGATAGATAGACCACCGCTCCCAGCAAAGAGGTCCAGAACCCGGCCTCCCTCAAAGTAGGGTCCAATCATATTAAAAATGGCGCCCCGCACCTTATCAGAAGTCGGCCTCGTGGTTTTCCCATCCAAGGTCTTGAGCGGACGACCGCCATAGTTTCCAGAAACAACTCTCATAGCTGTTATTATAGCAGATTTTTTGAAAAATGAAAGGGGCCAGCTACGGCTGAAAGCTGACCAATGTCCTGCTACTTAGAATCCGTGAGTCTTCGCAGTTCCTGCTTCACTGCCTCCCTCAATTCCTTGGTCATCCGCCTTGGCCCCCGAACCGCACGGACCCCCAATGCCATCATCCTCTCTCGAGGAAGAAGGTCATCCGAAAACTGGGCCAAAAGCTCTACTTTCATCAGTTTTTTGACATGGGGCTCATCTGGATAAAGGGTATTGTCCAGTTCCGCCTCCAGACAGCGGCAGACATAGCGAATGGCCTGAACAGGGGCCGTGATATACATGGCTACCAAGTCACCTTTTCTGATCTTTCCCTTTTGTGTCCAGTAAACAACCTTTGTCTCCGCAAACTCGCTATCAATGTCATAGACCTTGGGATTGGCTGGAATGACCCAAAAATCAGGCCCAGCATCATTGGCCAATGGATTTGGATTGGCCAAGTGACGGCTCCTAGCCACCAGCTCCCATACCTTCCCATCTGGCAAAGCATCCCCCAGAACCAGCGAAATCCAGCTTTTCTTAGACATGTGGTAGCTTGGATAGACCCCCGGTAGAGCCAGCAAGCCCTCCATATCTGCTGGATCAACCTTGAGATTGACCACCTCCACCGCTTTTTCCGCCTCAGAGCCCGTCACCCCCAACTGCCCCAACTTGAGGGGGAGAATCAAGGCATACCATTTCCCTCCGATTCGATAGGAGACGATGTCCCCATACTTGTCAAAAGGCCGGTCATAAGGGTCGCCCCACTCCCTTTCGATTTTCCGGGCTAGACGGTTGGTCTGGTCTTTGGCAAAAGGCAGAGCTTCAAAGCAGGTCGCAGCCAGATTTTCAAGGACGGCCAGATAAGCCTCTCTGACCTGACCCACAAAGCTTCCCCTTGCAGTCGGAACCTGAACAGCCCTGTATTCCTCCTCCAAATCCATATCGATGACCTGGGAAGAAACCAGTCCATTCTCATCAATCTGGACCCGCACTTCAAAATCCCCATCCAAAATCTGCTCATGATACAGGTACTGCCCTTCAGAATAGATAAAACCTGCCGTTTCCAGCTTCTCCAATCGCACTCTTTTCTTCCGAAATACCTCCTGGTCCAACAAACCCTTCTCCTCCTTCTCACTCACTTCTTCTTATTTTACCATAATCCTGCTTGGATTTTGACGATTTCCAAAGACCTTGCTATAATAGTAAACAAAAAATATTTAAGGAGATTTACATGAAAATCAGTGTAACCAGAAATACTGGATGGCTCGGTTTTGCTTCCCGTCTAAAAGTCTTTATCAATGGAGTTGAAGTGACAAGGATCGCCAGCTCCAAAACCGACTTCTTGGATATACCACTTCCAGAAGGCAATGCAGCTATTTTGACCATTAAGTCTATTCGTTCCAGTAATCTGGAAGTAAAAGATGGGGATCAAGTCCTCATTGAAACCAATCCAACTTACACCACTTTTTTTGTGGTTGCTCTCGGTTTGCTCTTCACAAGCACCCTATTGCGACACTTCTCGACCATGCCTTCCATCCTTGTATCATTTTTAGCATTTGCCTTTCTTATCGCGACTTTCTTTTTTCCGCAGTACAAACTCAGCAAAATCAACCAACCTTAAACAAAACAGTCCTCCGGACTGTTTTTTTGTACCCTTTCCTGTATAATAAAGTCATGAAAAAATTGGCTATTATGAGCGACCTGCATATCGACAGCAATCAATTTGGGCAGGCCGAAATCGACACCCTCATCCAGACACTCAAGGAAAAAGAGGTGGTTCACCTCCACTTGGCAGGGGATACTTCCAACCACCACGAACAGGCCAGTCTGCCTTTTCTGGAACAAGTCCGCCAGCACCTGGATGTCAGCTACAATCTGGGCAATCATGATATGCTGGGGCTGGATGAGGCTCAGATTGAGGCGGAGAATTTTCAGCTTCTGGATATTGGACAGCGCCAGCTCCTGGCCTTTCACGGCTGGTATGACTATTCCTTTTCTGACGAGGCATACGATAGGATTCTAAGGCGGAAAAACCTCTGGTTTGACCGCCGTTTGAACCGAAGAAAAAGCGACCAAGAAATCGTGGAGAGGGAACTTGAGCTTTTAGAGCGCCACCTGCAGACCCTTGACTCAGACCGGCTGATCCTGGCCATGCACTTTGTCCCCCACCGCCGCTTTACCATGTGGCATGAGAAGTTTGCCCCTTTCAACGCCTTTCTGGGCAGTCAGGCCTTTCATGAGCTCTTTGTCCGCTATCAGATTCCCGATGTGGTCTTTGGCCACGCCCACCGCTCCTATGGCACAGTCGAAATTGAGGGTGTCCGCTACCATGCAAGACCCCTTGGCTACCAGCGTGAGTGGGACCTGACCATCGACTTTGTCAACCAAAACCCTCACCTCAACCCCAGCCAGACCTGGAACCTCTCCAAACGCTTCAACCTGATCAAAAACAACCCCCACTACCTGGCCCACAAAAAAGAGAAGTTCAAAGACGAACTCCTCGGATCTATGACCCTGTTTGAGGTGGGGTAGGCCATTACCAAAATTAACATTTGTGATATCATTAGTAAAAAGAATAGCTTATTGAGAGTAAGTGGAGGGAATTGGCCCTATGAAGCTTCAGCAACCGACCACTAGGCACGGTGCTTCATCCAACAAGTGCACGCTTGAAAGATAAGTCCATAAACAGACAACCACCATGCGCGCCTTACTCTACGAGTCAGGCTTTTCTTTTTAAAAAAATAGAAAGGAGGTCCTGCTATGAACCAATAAACACGATGAACATCAAACAACACACTCAGAAAATCATAAAAGGAGAAATCACATGACTTATAAAACCGCTAAACAAGTACACAATGCCATCGCTCAAATCACAATAAACGAACCAATCTACCGCATCATCTATAAAACTATCCCTCAAGACAGATTAGAAGAGATCGCCAAACGAGAACCAATAAATCTGCAAAAAGTGAGGGAATGTTTGAGGAGAGAGAGGGTAAAGTAACCTATCGGATATTTCAATACAGGCACCTCCGAAGGGTGCGACGCATATAAGTCATCAGAAATCTTTATCAATCAAATTTCAATCCACGCACCCGCGAAGGGTGCGACCCTGTAATAAACGCTTGGAGGGCTTCGGCAGGAATTTCAATCCACGCACCCGCGAAGGGTGCGACAACTCTGCCTGTGTTATGGCTTCTATTATGGCTAATTTCAATCCACGCACCCGCGAAGGGTGCGACTTAACACTAGTCTTGGCCACTTCTGCCCAGCAAATTTCAATCCACGCACCCGCGAAGGGTGCGACATTTTCGGCTCAAGATTGCCTCCTTGCATCGTCCATTTCAATCCACGCACCCGCGAAGGGTGCGACAAGATATTTTAGAGTTGTCAAAAAAATTTCAAAAAATTTCAATCCACGCACCCGCGAAGGGTGCGACGTAGAATGTCATTCTGACCTTGATTGGCCCATTATTTCAATCCACGCACCCGCGAAGGGTGCGACGGTATCAATGTTAACAACTAC
>NZ_JBHCHN010000056.1:0-5917 GCF_041802885.1 Streptococcus sp. | reverse complement strand
CAGCCAGCTGGTAGCTGGGAACCTGGTCCTGGCCCTCCTCAGCCTGGCGAATCAACTGACTCACTTTTTTGTATTGTTTCTTGAGCAGGGCCTGCTCCAAGCCATCTTCCTCTGACTTGGGCAGAGACTTGGCAGCATTTTGCACGGTAGCGCTGGCCTCATCCAGCAAGTCAATGGCTGAATCTGGCAAATTCTTGCTGGTTAGGTAGCGTTTGGCATAGGTCACTGCCGTCACAATCGCTTCATCAGAAATGGCTACCCGGTGGTGCTGTTCATAAGCCGATTTTAGGCCCTGTAAGATGGCGATGGCATCATCCACTGTCGGCTCTTCAATGGTCACTTTTGCAAAACGCCGCACCAGGGCTGCATCTTTTTCGATGTGTTTTTGGTATTCTTCCTGGGTTGTCGCCCCTACCATGTGCAGGGTTCCCCGTGAAAGGGCTGGTTTCAGGATATTGGCCGCATCCAAAGTGGAATCGATACCGGAACCAGAACCCATGATGGTGTGGAGCTCATCAATGAAGAGGATGACCTTGCCATCTTCTTCAATATCATTGATGATATTGTTCATCCGCTCCTCAAAGTCCCCGCGAAAACGGGTTCCAGCCACAACACTCATCAGATCCAATTCCAGCACCCGCATACCTGCCAAGCTGGCTGGTACCTGACCGTCAGCTACTCTTTGGGCCAGCCCCAGGGCCAGGGCTGTTTTTCCGACCCCGGCGTCCCCTACAAGGACAGGGTTGTTCTT
The DNA here is from genome assembly GCF_041802885.1 of Streptococcus sp. Lineage (GTDB taxonomy): Bacteria > Bacillota > Bacilli > Lactobacillales > Streptococcaceae > Streptococcus. The sequence goes on along the minus strand of NZ_JBHCHN010000056.1, from coordinate 5,166 downwards.
GCTCTTTCTGGACAGGATTTGAATCATGCGGGAAATTTCTTCCTCCCGACCAATGACCGGCTCCAGAAGCCCGGCCTTAGCCTGAGCAGTCAAATCCCTGGAATAGTCCTCCAAACCACCGCTCTGAGGTTGGGGCATACCCCCCATCATACTGGCCATGGTCTGGCTCTTGCCCCCATTACCCTTAATCAGATTGCGAATGGCCTTCAAGTCTTCCTTGGTAAAACCAGCCTTGAGCTCCAAGCTCTTACGGACATCCCCATAGCGGAACTGGTCCTCTGACCCTTCCAAACGAAAGCCGGCCTTATCCAGAATCTGGGCTACGACCGAACGACGGTCCAGGAGCATGGCCAAAAAGACATGTTCTGTTCCAAGAGCCTTGGCCTTGGTGATGGTCGCGATTTTCTCAGCCAATTCTTCCACTTCCAAGAGACGTTTTGAAGCCGGCAAAATGGTGGTCAACTCAATCTCTTCACGGTACTCTCGCTCGGTCACGGCAAAAGTAGCCTGCTCGTACTCATCAATGTCAATAGGAAACTCTGCCAGGGCCGACCCCGCAACCGTATCATGGTTAACGACAAAAGAAAGCAGGACATGCCAGCTTTCCAAATAGGCGCAGCCATAGCGTTGGGCAATGAGCTGGGCATCCTCAAATACCCGCCTTAATCCACTCGAAAATTCCATTCTAGTCCTCTTTCCTATCCAATCTTCTTAAAATCTGTCTCATCATGCGGGCCCGAATCCTGCTAGCATCCGTCCCCAAAATCTCATCTGTCCCCATGGAAAGAGTCAAATTTCCTTCTCTCTCCGTCATTAAGTCTTCATCAAAAAGCATCTGTAAAATATCTGAATAAACAACCCAGGACAGCTCGTCACCCATATTTTTCAAGAGGTCCCGAATCAGTTCATGCTTATCCGAGAAGGTAATACGGCCGATGCGGATATAACCTCCGCCGCCACGCTTGCTCTCCACGATATAGCCACGACTGGCTGTAAAACGAGTCTTTATCACATAGTTGATCTGGCTGGGCACCACTTCAAAACGGCTCGCCAACTCACTCCTCTTCAGCTCTGCTACACTCACCTGCTCCAAAATGGCTTTGATATGTTCTTCGATATAATCGGATGTATTCTTCATGGCCATGGTCTCATCCCTTTCTTACTGACTATTATTGACTATTATAGCACGCCAGACCCCAGTTTTCAAGGAATTGCCTTTCTGACAAAGGACGGACCGTAGCAAATGCTTGCTTTTCAGCCTGCCTTTGGTTATACTAGCCCTAAATCGCAAAAGGAGAAGCCATGTTTTTTACCAATACCTTTCCTGAAGATATCCAAGATTTCCAACCTGTCTCCCCAAGTGAGGCCCGCCAATTATTGGAAGCTAGAGACGGTGCCATCCTCTTTTTGGGCCGAGACTCCTGTTCCTATTGCAGGCATTTCGCACCAAAACTAGCTACTGTGGCCAAGAAAGAAAACTGGACTGTCTACTTCCTTCACACTCAAAGTCCAGCCTATTCCGCCCAAGAAATCGCCCAACTCCGCCAGGACTACGGAGTGCCAACCGTACCTGGCCTCCTCCATGCCAAGAGCGATGGAGTTCAGGTTCGCTGCGATAGCGGCCTGTCTGAGGAAGAGATTCTGGCATTTATCAATCAATAACAAAAGAACAGGAAAAAACCTGTTCTTTTTAGTATTCTTATTGTCCAAGAGCTGCTGCCATCGTAGCGGCAACTTCTGCTTCAAAGTCGTTTGAAGCTTTCTCGATTCCTTCACCCACTTCAAAGCGAGCAAATGCAACTGCTTTTGCATTCACGCTATCAAGGTAGGCTTCAACAGTTTTGCTGTCGTCCATGATGTAGACTTGAGCTAGCAAAGTGTAGGCTTGGTCCACTTGAGTGTTGTCCAACATGAAGCGGTCCATTTTACCTGGGATGATTTTGTCCCAGATTTTTTCTGGTTTACCTTCTGCTGCCAATTCAGCCTTAATAGCTTCTTCAGCTGCCGCAATAACTTCATCAGTCAACTGTGCTTTAGAACCGTATTGCAAGAGTGGCAAAGCTGGTTTGTCAACCATCGCACGACTTTCATTGTCTTGTTCAATCTTATGGTTAAGTTGAGCCAACTCATCTTTGACAAATTGCTCATCCAATTCAGTGTAAGAAAGAACAGTTGGTTTCATCGCCGCGATGTGCATAGAAACTTGTTTTGCAAGGCTCTCGTCGCCACCTTCAATCACAGAGATAACACCAATGCGGCCACCATTGTGTTGGTAAGCACCAAAGGCTTGTGCGTCCGTTTTTTCAAGAAGGGCAAAACGGCGGAAGGAGATTTTCTCACCGATAGTCGCAGTTGCGTTTACATAAGCTGCTTCCAGAGTTTCACCTGAAGACATGGTCAAAGCAAGTGCTTCTTCGTTGTTAGCTGGTTTACCTTCCGCAATCACTTTAGCGGTTTCGTTCACCAAGTCAACAAATTGTGCATTTTTCGCAACGAAGTCTGTTTCAGCATTCACTTCAACAACAGCTGCAAAGTTACCAGCAACATAGACACCTGTCAAACCTTCAGCTGCGACACGGTCAGCCTTTTTAGCTGCCTTAGCCATACCTTTTTCACGAAGCAATTCAATCGCTTTTTCGATATCGCCTTCTGTCTCAACCAAGGCTTTTTTTGCATCCATAACGCCAGCGCCTGATTTTTCACGCAATTCTTTTACCAGCTTTGCTGTAATTTCTGCCATGAGTAGTTCCTCTTTCTTTTATAAAATAAGGGGCCTGGGCTCAGCCCCGCCCCTTTAGGATGTATGGTTTTTTAGAGTTAAGAGCGAATGATCACAATCCATCATAAACTGCTCTTAAGATTTTTTTCAATACTAATTACGCGTTATCACCTTCAACAACTTCAACCAATTCTTCGATTGATTCTGCAGAAGCTGGTTCAGCTGCCAATTCAGCTTCAACTGCTGCTACGCTGTCTTCACCTTGGTTACCTTCGATGATAGCGTCAGCCATTTTAGCTGTGATGAGTTTAACAGCACGGATAGCGTCATCGTTAGCTGGGATAATCACATCGATATCGTCGGGATCTGTGTTGGTGTCCACCATAGCTACTACTGGGATACCCAATTTCTTAGCTTCTTTAACAGCAATCTGCTCTTTATGTGGGTCAACAACATACATCACATCTGGGATGCGTGGCATATCTTCGATACCGCCCAAGAATTTTTCAAGACGAGCACGTTGTTTGTTCAACAATGCTACTTCTTTCTTAGGAAGGACTTCAAAGACACCTTCTTCTTCCATACGCTTGATTTCTTTCAAACGAGCGATACGTTTTTGGATGGTGCCCCAGTTAGTCAAAGTACCGCCCAACCAACGGTGGTTGATGAAGTATTGACCAGCACGAACAGCTTCGTCTTTCACTGCTTCTGCAGCTTGTTTTTTAGTACCAACGAACAAGATAACTGCCTCATTTGCTGCTGCATCACGGATAAAGTCGTAAGCTTGGTCAGCCAATTTTACAGTTTGTTGCAAATCGATAACGTGGATGCCGTTACGCTCTGTGAAGATGTACTTCGCCATCTTAGGATTCCAGCGACGAGTTTGGTGACCAAAGTGCACACCCGCCTCAAGAAGTTGTTTCATTGAAATTACTGCCATGAGTATTTCTCCTTTGTGTTTTTTCCTCTCCCAAACGTCAAGCTCGCAGGCCAACCCGTAGGCAACAGGTCCACGATTGGTTTGAGATGAGTATTTGTTGCTTAGACAACTTAATAAGTATAACAAACTCTTGGTTCAAAATCAAGCAATTCGCCGATTTATTCTCTTTTTAATATCAAGTTCATCTCAAGAGGATTTGTATAATCAAAATCATCATTCAAAGCCACACTCCAGATTAGGATAGTGAGTGTCTCATCCTCCAATTTAAATCCAAAATCATATTTTATCCCTGCTCCCCCTAATTGGAATACAGAAACTAAAGGTCTATTTCCATTCGGACTTGAGAGCTTATGCCGGTAAGTATTGAATCCTACTTCTTCTATGCTTTCAACTAGTATCGTTTCCCTTAAGGAGCTTCTCTCAATATCTGAGATGACTCTTCCATCCTGAAAAACTTCCACGTTGACTTTTCCAAAATCACTGCTTATCCCTTGCCAACTACCCAGCATCTCCTCAGGAAAAACTTGATACGAGACAGCTTCATCTTGACTTCTTTGTTCAAGTTCAAATCTCTGCCAATCTAAACTTTCTAAATTCAGTATCATCTCATCAGTCTTCCCGAAAAGCGGTGCTAGTGCAGAACCAGGTATTTTAAAATCATCCCTTTCCTCAATAACTACTGCCTCTGAGCTATCTTCCTGCAATTGATAGAGAGTCCCTTCCGCATCACCCATACCAGGACTCCAACTTACGGATAAAATAGTACCATCAGTAAATATAGTGTGGCTTCCCCTCGCACTTGCCGACCCAATATAACTCTCAGCTAACAGAGTTGGCGTTCCATTTTTCAAATAGTAGAAACCTTTCGGATATACCGATCCATCCCTTTGATTACTGCCTACAAGCATCTCAAACTGGCCATTTTGGTCTAAATCATAAAAAGCATAAACCAAATCTCCCAAAGATATTAGGGTATTTTCAATACTAGCCATATGAATAGGAGAATGGAGTTGATTGGATAAATGATAAAAGTCTATATCATCACCCTGCTGATAATTTTCAGCCTCATCAGCAATTTTCTGATAATCTTCAAAGACAGTTGCATACTGCTTCTTGAATTTATCTTTCTCTGTAACTTCTTGCGATGTAGTTGAAGTAGCTAGTTCAGTCGTGATAGAATATTTCTTGATTCTTTTAAATTCAGCCTTTTCCCCACAGGCAAAAAGAACTGAGCTTGTTACTAAAACCACAAGAGTCATCAACAGTTTTTTCATCACATCCTCCTTTGTTCCTCCTGATATTTTACATTTTTTACTATGCCTTGTAAATAGTGGCACTGATTTTTCCACTTGACTTTCTGCTTTTTTTTCGATAGAATAGTTCCTGTTATGGCGGTATAGCCAAGTGGTAAGGCACGGCTCTGCAAAAGCTTGATCGTCGGTTCAAATCCGTCTACCGCCTTTTTACAGCAAAGCACCTCTAGGTGCTTTTTGTTTATCCTAGAAAT
>NZ_JBHCHN010000055.1:0-14517 GCF_041802885.1 Streptococcus sp. | reverse complement strand
TCCACATCGCAGAGGGTCAAGGGAAGTTCAAATCCTCGGGCGAAATCCGCTAGGTAGGCAATCTCATCCGCATTCAAACCATGGTGGTCCAGGAGCGACCAGTCAGATGTCTGATGGAGGGCACAGCCATTATTGAGGATGACATATTCATTCTCCGCATCCAGGCCAAGCTGCTCAAAGTAGGGCTTGACACCGCTTAGGATGCGGCCTGTACAAAGCACCAATTTCACACCCGCATCCACTGCCTCCTGGATGGCCGCAATGTTTGCTGGGCTTATTTCTTTCTGGTCATTGAGAAGCGTACCGTCCATATCTAAGGCCAGTAATTTTATCATAAAAAACCTCCGATTTTCTCACAAAAAACTAGCCTTAGTATACCATATTTTGCTGGATAGGGACAGTCCGGCTGCCAGCTTTTACGCTGGCCTCTTTTTTTGATATAATAAGCTCAAAAGGTCAAGGAGTAGAGAAAAATGAAGGTTCAGTTAATCAGTTTGGAAAAGGATTATCACTTGTCCATTGCCTATCCGGTCAAGGCGGATTTGGCGGAAAGCTGGGACCTAATCGCCAGCAATGCAGGCTTTGCCAAATGGTTTCCCCAGCTGCGGATTGAGGGAGACAAACTCATTTTTGAGATGGAAGATTTTCGGGAGGAGATGGAGCTCTTGACCTATCAAGAAGAGCAAGTCATTGCCTATGACTGGGATGGGGCCAGGGTCTCCTTCCAATTTGAAAACAGGGACCAGGGCAGTTATATCCACTTTGAGGAGGTCATCCCCAAAGACTTTGGCAATGAATTTTCCAATGCTGCTAAGGACATGACCGGCTGGCTGGTGCAAAATGAGTTTCTCTCAGAACGCTTAAACGGCCAAGATGTGCCAGACCGAGCAGTTCTGCGAGCGAAATGGTCCGATTTTGTTGAAGAACACCTATAAGGAGATAGCCATGAATCAAATCAAATGTCCCCATTGCGGGACCGTTTTTACCATCAATGAGACAGAATATAGCCAACTCTTGGCCCAGGTACGTGGCCATGAATTTGAGAAGGAAATCCATGAGCGCTTAGAACGGGAAAGAGCCCTTTTTGAGGAGCAGTCCAAAAATCAACTGCAGGCCAACCTCAATGAAAAGGACAAGGAAATTGCTGATTTGCAGGCTCAATTGGAAAAAGCAGCCTCTCAAAACCAGCTAGACATGGAGCGGTCCTTGGCTGAAAAAGAGAAGGAAGTTCAAGCCCTCCAAAGCCAACTGGAACAAGCCAAGCTCCAACACCAAAATGAACTCCAGCGCAGCCTGACCAATCTGGAAAAAGAGCGGGATTCTGTCAAAAACCAGCTAGCCCTCCAGGAAAAGGAAAATGAACTGGCCCTGTCTTCTGTTCGCAGTGATTACGAGGTCCAACTCAAGGCTGCCAATGAACAGGTGGAATTTTACAAGAACTTCAAGGCCCAGCAGTCCACCAAGGCCATCGGAGAAAGTCTGGAAATCTATGCGGAAACGGAGTTTAACAAGGTCCGCTCCTATGCCTTCCCCCGAGCCAAATTTGGCAAGGACAATGAAATCTCCGCATCTGGCTCCAAGGGCGACTTCATCTTCCGCGACTTTGATGAATCTGGTCTGGAGTTCATATCCATCATGTTTGAGATGAAAAACGAAGCCGACACCACCAAGACCAAACACAAAAATGCGGATTTCCTCAAGGAACTGGATAAGGACCGCAGAGAGAAAAAATGTGAATATGCCGTTCTAGTCACCATGCTGGAGGCTGATAATGATTACTACAACACGGGGATTGTCGATGTCAGCCACGAATACGAAAAGATGTATGTCATCCGCCCTCAGTTCTTTATCCAGCTAATTGGTCTCTTGCGCAATGCTGCCCTCAATAGCCTCCAGTACAAGCAGGAATTGGCCTTGATTCGCGAGCAGAATATTGACATTACCCACTTTGAGGAAGATTTGGAAGTCTTCAAAAATGCCTTTGCCAAGAACTACAATTCCGCATCTACCAACTTCAAAAAAGCCATCGACGAAATCGACAAGGCCATCAAACGCATGGAGGAAGTCAAACGCTTCCTGACCACCAGCGAAAACCAACTCCGCCTGGCCAATAACAAGCTGGACGACGTTTCCGTCAAAAAACTAACCCGCAACAACCCCACCATGAAAGCCAAGTTTGAGGAGTTGAAGGAGGAATAGGATGAACGAGCAAATCATGGAATCTTCTTATAAAAGACTGGTTACGGATCTGAGTGAAGCTATAAAGCAACAAAAACTCGTTATTTTTATTGGTGCAGGAGTTTCTATTTCACAAGGATATCCTAAGTGGAATGAATATGTGGAACATCTCATTAAATATTGGCAAGGTCAAGTGCTTGCAGAAAGTAAGAATAAGAATATTGGAATTGAGCAAATTAAAATATTTGATTTAATAAGTAAATTAGAAATTAGTAATAAGCGTAAAGTAGAATTAGTAAATCAAGAGTTAAGAATTATTTTTGGGAACGATTTTGAGAATCGTAGACTTGACTTCGAAAAAGCTTATTTTAAACATTTGTCACCATATTCAACTGTTAATCCAACATTGCAACATCTCGCTAGTCTGAATGCTATTTTGATAACATCAAATTATGATTATGAGATTGAAAATCACTTTAAATTATTGAAAAATACAGTAAAGACAGTAAATGATTTAAATGAGTTTCAGAAAATAAAAAAAGGAAACTTATTTCCGGGTGATATTTTACATATTCATGGAACTCCTGATTGTGATGTCAAGTATTTTGTGAGTTCATCAGCAGATTATTCTCAAACGTACTTAAGAAATAGAAAAAATTATAATGATTTAGTTAAATGGTTTAAAAACACTAGACCAACTGTATTGTTTATTGGAGCAGGTTTGGAAGAAGATGAGATATTATCATTGCTTCATAAAGGTAGCAAAAATTATGCCTTAATGAAGGAAGAAAAATCATCGAATTCAAAAGTTGATGAACATTATAAAACAATTGTTGAAAATTTCTTTAATTCAGAAAATCATACACAGATTATTTGGTTTGGGGATAAATTTGAAGACTTGCCAGTTTTTACTGAGAAATTAGTTAGCGATATTAACAAAGAATTAGGAATTCATGAATTTCATATAGATTGGAAAAAACTGTTAAATCCATTAGCTGCTCAAGAAACATATAACAAATCATTAGATAGTATTTCGAGTGATTCAAACTACTTATCTTCCCTTATCCATAGAGTTATTGAAATTGACAATCCTCAGTTAAATAGTTTGTTATTAGGTGGAATCTTTCAAGGCGAAACAATAAAGCAAATAAAATCAGGCTCTTTTCCTTTATTTTGGAAATTTATTTCTAAAAATATTGAAAAATTAAGCAAGGATGATTGGGAGAAAATTTATTCCATTATTATCCAAGGAAGTCAAAATTGTTATATGGACGATATGTACGTCGTTTATAATCGAGCGATAGAAAAAACTATTTTTAATAATGAAAAATTGAATGAACTAAGAGAAGTTATATCTGAAGATAGTGATGTTATTAACTCTAGTTTTAATCAGGATAGTACCTTATTAGGTTATTGGTTTGTAAATACTTTCGAGCGAAATGATAACTATTTATATATTGAAGATGATAGTGAACTTGAAGTGAATTTAAATCCAGTCAATATAGAAAAAATGGTGAACGTAATAAACAATTCACAAAAATATAGATATTATTCATTTGAGCATTTGCAAGAGGAAAATGAAAATATTGAGCTATTTTATCAGCTTGTGAAGACAAATAGGCTATTTCTTGAAGGTGAGAGTTTTCTAGTAAAAGTTCCTGATGAGTTGTTAGATACAAGATTGGTTCAAAAGCTGCTAGTTCAGTTTGATAACGAGACTGGTTTGAATCAAACCTTAGTTAATAAATTAATCGAGTATATTGATTTCTCTGATATTCACTTTGGCGAAGAGTTAAATATATTTGTTAATAAACACAAAGGCATTATCGATAAAGAGATTCCAGAAAAAACGTATCGAAATATGATTTACTCGATGGAGAGTGGTTTTGTTTCACAGTTTTCGTTTATAACACAAGAGGAGCTAATTGAGTATAATGAATCTGAATTGTTAGATATTTTGGTGAACTCTGAGGATGAACAAAAACGTTCTTCATTCTTAGAAGAAGAGACTATAAGAGAGACAGAGAATTTTTTAATTAGTGTCTTAAAAAATTCAAATGAATTATCTGAAAAGGTTTCAAAACTACTAAAAAATCATATTGAAAAATTATATTCAAAATTTAAGCGTCTTTATACAGAAATTATTATTTCATCAGAAGTTCCAGACGAATTACAAAATTTTGTAAAGGAAAAATATCTAGAGAAATTTGATAATGTGTCTTTTGATGATAATGACGAAAAATTCTTTAAATACTTTATAACTCAACAGGATGCTGAACAATCAATTTTTGAAAAATTACTCACTGTTGACCCAAATAAACTTTCAACTTTGAGAGATGATAATAAACGATTAGATATATTTCATTTTATAAACAGTGAGTTAGGTTCGTATTTACAGTGTTTGATTTCTTTAATTAATAATCATTCGGAGTACAGTAGGAAAGTAGTTCAGAAGGTAGATACAATTAAAGATTCGAATTACAAAGAGATCATACAAGGTGTTTTAATAAACGAATATGATGATACTACAAAAATTGCTATAACATACTATACTTTTTTGGGATACTCCTATTCTCATACTTCAGTGACTTCAGAAGCTGCCAGAATTTTTACCGATGTTATTAGACAGTTATTAAATAAAAAAATTGAAGATAATCAAATTCTAGATAGGGTATTCATGATTGCATTAGAATGTATCAATCCGACTGAAGAAACTTTTGAACTATCGCAAAATAATTTTGCCATAATGATAAATATTATTTTTACAGAAGAACATGAGTTTCAATTCTCAGAACAGTGGCTATTGGAATTATTTAATCACAATTCAACAGTAAACTATTTAGAAACTATTTCTAATTTATTGTATAAGGAAAATGTCAATCACAATAGGTTGTCCGAATTCATTGAGGAACTCAAAAATTTAGTATCAAGATATAAATATAAGTTGTCATCACTTAGAATTAATTATTTATTAAAACAAGGAAGTCCCAAATATTTTTCAATAATAAAACAATATTTTTTGATGTTGTTGGAGAATGATAAGTTAGAAAAGGACTACTATTATTTAGATAATATCAAACATATTATCAAGTCATTATCGAAAGAAGAAAGAAAAGAAGTATTACATATTGTTCAAAGACAGAAAAATTGTCCTCCGCCGGAAATAGAAGAAATACAAAATCTTATCAATGACTTAAATTTAGAATAATTATCAAAGAACATAATTATCAAAGAACATAATTATCAGACGATGTTTCCGTCAAAAAACTAACCCGCAACAACCCCACCATGAAAGCCAAGTTTGAGGAGTTGAAGAAATAAGGCTAGTAAGAGCCAGTACAGTGTGCCCTTTAAGGGTTGAAAGGAACTATTCTTATGAAAAAAGAATTACTGATTCGGACTTTTCAACTTGATGATTGTCAAGGGCTAGTACCCTTGTATGATCAACTAGGTTATCCAGTAGATGTTGCAACCTTAGCCCACCGTTTGCCAACTATGCTAACTAAGGAAGATTATCATCTTTTGGTTGCCACCATGAATGATCAAATTATCGGCTTTATCGGCTTTGTTCAAATGAAAATGTTCGAAGCAGATGAAGATTACATCCGAATATTGGCACTGGTTGTGGATGAAACGTCTCGTAGACAAGGGATTGCTCAAGCCTTATTAAACAGAGTCAAGTTTTTTGCTAAACAGAAGGACATCAGAAACTTAGCTGTAAATTCAGGTATCACTAGTGAAAGAGAAGCTGCGCATGTATTTTACGAAAATGAAGGATTTATTAAAGTTTCCTTCGGATTTAAATGTCAAATCTGAAGAAGCCAAAATGATTATGGTATAATGAGGACATGCTTTCAGGAATTATCAATCTAAAAAAAGAAGCTGGTATGACCAGCCATGATGCGGTGTTTAAGCTGCGCAAGATGTTAAAAGAGAAAAAAATCGGCCACGGTGGCACTCTGGACCCAGATGTAACAGGAGTTCTTCCCATCGCAGTTGGTAAGGCCACCCGCCTCATTGAGTACATGCAGGAAGAAGGTAAGATTTACGAGGGGGAAATTACCCTCGGTTTTTCTACGACAACAGAGGATGCCAGCGGTGAAGTGGTGGAAGTGACCCCTGTTTCACTAGACCTCAGCCAAGAAATGGTGGACCAGGCCATGGCTGCCTTTGTCGGCCAGATTGTTCAAATTCCTCCCATGTATTCTGCTGTCAAGGTAGATGGGCGCAAGCTCTATGAGTATGCCAGGGCAGGGCAAGAAGTGGAGCGGCCAAAACGAACGATTGAGATAAGCTCCTTCGAGCGCACCAGCCCCCTAGTAGCAGAAGGAGACCTGGTCCGTTTTACTTTTCGGGTCAAATGTGGAAAAGGCACCTATGTCCGTACTCTCTCTGTTGATTTGGGGGCCAAACTGGGCTATGCCAGCCACATGTCCAAGCTGGAACGAACTGGTTCCGCAGGTCTGACACTAGATGACGCCTTGACTCTGGCTGAGATTTCAGATTTGGTGGAAAAAGAGGATTTCTCCTTCCTTCGCCCCCTTGAACTGGGTATCGGTGATTTGCCAACAGTAGAGCTGACCAGTGAACAAGTGACGGAAGTCAGCTTTGGCAGACGGATTTCTCTGGAAACCGATGTGGACCTGTTTGCAGCCTTTCACCAAGGCAAACTCATCGCCATCTTAGAGAGGCGAGACGACCTTTACAAACCTCGTAAAGTGATGCTGTAGGCGGGCCAAGGGTCCGCTTTTTCCCAGCTCCCATCCTTGCTATAATGCCTTGAAAAGGATATAATGAATTGTTATGGAAATTGTAAAAATTGATGGTAAGAATTCGATAGATCAGCTTCAGGAAACTGTTCTGGTTTTGGGATATTTTGATGGCTTGCACCTGGGTCACAAGGCCCTTTTTGAGCGGGCGAGAGCTATTGCCGATGAGAAGGGACTCACTGTCTCTGTCTTGACCTTCCCAGAATCACCCAAATTGGCCTTTGTCCGTTATTGTCCTGAACTTCTTTTGCAGCTGACTAGTCCCGAAAAACGCTTCGCCTTGATGGAGCAGTATGGGGTGGACCGCCTTTATTTGACGGATTTTACCAGTTCTTTTGCCCAACAATCACCCCAGGATTTTGTTGAAAACTATGTTGAGGCACTCAAGGCTAATGTAGTAGTAGCTGGTTTTGATTATCATTTTGGCAATAGCAGAGCAGATGTGACGGTTTTGCAAGAGCTCTTTACGGGTCAAGTTGAGGTCATTGAGGAAGTACAGCTGGATGGGGAAAAGGTTTCCTCTTCCCGTATCCGGGATGCCATCAAGTCTGGAAATGTGGCTGAGGCCAATCGCCTGCTAGGTTACGAGTTCACGACAGAAGGAATAGTGGTGCATGGAGATGCCCGTGGTCGGACCATCGGCTATCCTACAGCCAACCTAGCTCCATTTGAGCGGATTCATTTACCAGCTGAAGGAGTTTACGTAGCAGACGTCCTCATCAAGGGGCAGCGCTACCGCTCCATGGCCAGCGTTGGGCGAAATGTGACCTTTGATGGGACTGAGATGCGGATTGAAGCCCATATTTTTGATTTTCAGCAGGAGATTTATGGGGAGAAGATGACCATCATCTGGCTGGACAAGATACGAGATATGGTTAAGTTTGATGGGATTGACTCGCTGATGAAGCAGATGCAAAGCGATGAGGAGTTTTCTCTCAACTGGTCAAAATAGTGAAACGGATCGACTGGCCTTAGCCGGTCTTTTTTCCTCGTAAAAATTATGCTATACTAGGAGAAATATTTTCAGGAGTTAGACATGAACTATCAAGAAAGTTTGGACTGGATCCATAGCAAGTTAAAGTTTGGGATTAAACCTGGTATCGAGCGGGTCAAGTGGTTGCTCAATGAGCTGGGAAATCCCCAGGACAGGGTAAAAGGGGTCCACATTGTCGGCACCAATGGAAAAGGCTCGACGGTCAATTATTTGCAGAATACATTTACCGCAGCTGGATATGAGGTGGGAACTTTTATCTCACCCTTTATCATGGACTTTAGGGAACGGATTAGCATCAATGGCCAGATGATTTCGAAGGAAGATTTGACCTTGATGGTCAATCGGGTAAAACCTATTGTAGAGCGCCTGCCCCTGGAAACGCCCTGGGAAGCAGCGACGGAGTTTGAGATTATCACGGTCCTCATGTTTCTCTACTTTGGGGAAGTGCACCCAGTCGATATTGCCTTTATAGAGGCGGGTATGGGGGGGCTCCACGACTCGACCAATGTCTTCACCCCACTTGCTGTTATCTGCACCTCCATCGGTCTGGATCATCAGGCCTATCTGGGAGAAACCCATGCAACAATTGCTCAAAATAAGGCAGGTGTCATGAAGGCAGGTGTTCCCCTTATTTATGCCACAGACCGGGAAGACGTAGCAGAGGTTTTTGAAGAAAGGGCTCAAGAGCTGGCCTGCCCAAGTTACCGGCTAGGCCGTGATTTTAGCTTTCGAGATCAAGGAGCTGGCTTTGACTTTTTCTATCAAGGCGAGTGTATCGAGGGTATCGATTTAGCCATGCCAGGCCAGCATCAAAGGGCCAATGCCAGTTTGGCACTGATGACGACTCTTTTGCTAAAAGGACGCTTTCCTCGCGTAACGACGGACGTCATATTGTCTGCCCTATCAACGAGCCGTTGGCTAGGCAGAACGGAGTTTGTCAGACCAAATCTGATGATTGATGGAGCCCATAACAATGAGAGTGTCCAGGTCTTGGTGGATCTCTTGCAGACTGATTATGCTGATAAGGATATTCACATTCTGTTTGCTGCCATTGAGGGCAAACCAGTCACAACCATGCTGGAGATGTTGGATCAGTTTGCTAGCCTGACGGTGACCAGTTTTGATTTCCCAAAAGCCCTCCAGTTGGAGGCTTATCCCAGTCAATATGCCAAGGTTTTTACCTGGCAGGAGTGGCTTGAAAATATGAAACCAGATGAGAAAAAGCTTTATCTGGTGACGGGTTCTCTCTATTTCATTTCTGAGATTCGTCAGTCGTTGGTCTAATCAGACAAAGAAGTAGACCTTTTGGTTTTTCACTTTAAAAAAGTTGAAAATCAAGAGTTCTATCTATTAATTTCATCTTGTCAACAAGTCTTTCCTAGTGTATAATAGAAGAGAGAAAATTGTAGAAAGGGATGCTTATGATTACGTTATTTTTATCGCCGAGCTGTACCAGTTGTCGAAAAGCGCGTGCTTGGTTGACCAATCATCAAGTACCTTTTACAGAACACAATATTATGACTAGCCCCTTGACATCTGATGAGCTACGGAGTATTTTGGCCCTGACAGAAAATGGGACAGATGATTTGATTTCGACTCGCTCAAAGATTTTTCAAAAACTCAATGTTGATGTGGATGAACTCTCCATTTCTCAATTAATTGATTTGATTGAAACCTATCCAAGTCTGCTTCGTCGCCCCATTATTTTGGATGATAAGCGCATGCAGATTGGTTTTAACGAAGATGAAATTCGGGCCTTCTTGCCAAGGAACTACCGCAAGCAGGAGCTGAAGAATGCAACTCTGAGAGCAGAGATAGGATAATTTAGATATGAACAAAAACTATTCATATCCACTTGATTTTACGTGGAGCACAGGGGAGATTTCCTCCGTGCTTTCTTTTTTAAATCAGGTGGAGAAAGCATACGAAGGTGGAGTTAGTGCCGAGATTCTTCTGGATCGCTATCAGAAATTTAAGGCAGTTGTCAAAAGCAAGGCTCAAGAAAAGCAAATTGACCGAGATTTTGAAGCTGTATCAGGTTATTCGACCTATCGGGCAGTAAAGGCTGCTCAAGAAAAGCAAAAGGGGGTCATCAGTCTTGGACGATAAATTCACTTTTGCTAAGAAAATTGTTGCGGAAGCTGGAGAATTCCTTCGCCAACATCTCCATGACAGTCTGGAGATTCAAGTTAAGTCTCATTTTACAGACTTAGTGACACAACTCGATCAACAGGTAGAAGAAGATTTGAGCAGCAAAATTTTGTCACTTTATCCTGAAGATAAAATTTTGGGTGAGGAAAACCATTCTCAGGCTACTGTTTCGGAAGGCCGCGTATGGATTATTGATCCCATTGATGGAACGACCAATTTTATTGTCCAGCAGGAAGATTTTGCGATCCTCTTGGCCTATTTTGAAGATGGCATAGGAAAGTTTGCCATCATCTATGATGTCATGAAAGATGAAATGATTCACGGTGGGTCAAAATACCCAGTTTATCTAAACGACCAACTGCTTCCACATTTTCAAGACAAGGAACTCAAGGAAGGGTTAATCGGTCTCAATACAGGACTCTACGCCCAAAACGTTGACGGCCTAGCCAATCTAGCCAACCATACTTTGGGAACACGCTCTTTTGGTAGTGCAGGCATCGGTTTTGCCCGTGTGCTCAAGGGACAGCTCTTAGCACAAGCTTCCTACCTCTATCCTTGGGATTACGGGGGAGCGATTATTTTGGGTGAATCACTGGGTTACCGTCTCATCACGACAGATGGAGGCCAACCTAGCTTTCAAGGGCGTGAGATGGTCATCTTGCTCCCTCAAGTGAAAGAAAAGGAAATCAAAACCTTATTAGAATGATGACATTAAAAAAAGACTTTATTGAAAAATACACAAGATTGCTGGCTGCGGAAGCACCGGCATTTTTTGAGACATTTGAGAAAGAACCTGTTTCTGCCTTTCGAACCAATCCGCTCAAAGAAGCACAGCAAGACTTTATGGATAAAATCCCCAATATGCCCTGGTCTTACTATGGAAAAGTATCAGGAAAGTCACCCGAACATGTGACTGGCTTAGTCTATTCTCAAGAACCAGCAGCCCAGATTGTTGGACAAGTGGCAAGTCCACAAAAAGGGATGAAGGTACTGGATTTGGCGGCAGCCCCAGGTGGCAAGTCAACCCATCTGCTTTCCTATTTGGAGAATACAGGTTTACTTGTCAGCAATGAAATTTCCAGCAAACGGGCCAAGATTTTGGTAGAAAATGTTGAGCGCTTTGGAGCCCGCAATGTGGTGGTGACCAATGAATCAGCTGAACGGCTGGCAAAAGTATTTCCGGTCTATTTTGACATGATTGTTTTGGATGCTCCCTGTTCCGGTGAGGGAATGTTTCGTAAGGACCCTGCTGCCATCGACTATTGGGATGCGTCTTATCCTGCCCAATGTGCTCAGTTACAAAGGGAGATTTTGGTATCTGCCATGGACATGTTGGCTCCGGCTGGGCAGTTGATTTATTCAACTTGTACATGGTCACCAGAAGAAAATGAAGAAATTGTTTCTTGGCTCCTTGAAAATTATGACTTGGAGCTAGTGCCGATTGATAAAATCAATGGTATGGTAGATGGTATCGGCTATCCTGAAACAGCTCGCATGTACCCGCAGCATTTCAAGGGTGAAGGTCAATTTGTCGCCAAATTTCGCTCTCTAGCTGAATCTTCGCGGAAGACAATAAAGCCAAGAAAAACGAATCTCAATAGGGAGCAGAGTCAACTTTGGCAAGACTTTTGCAAGGAAAACCTACAGACTAGTTTTGACGGTTTTTTACAGGTATTTGGTGATCAGCTCTACCTCTTACCTCACGGTTTGCCAGATATATCAACATTAAGAATTGCCCGTAACGGTCTTCATTTAGGAACATTTAAGAAGAAGCGTTTTGAACCAAGTTTTGCCTTGGGTCTGGCTTTGACAAGCAATGAAGTGGTAAGAAGGGTAGAAATTTCTGAAGCAGATTTTATTCAATATGCAGCTGGAAATACAGTTTCAGTTCCACTTGATTTGCCCAATGGTTGGTACCAAGTAGCCATCAAAGGGAATGGGTTAGGATTTGCAAAAGTGGTATCTGGAGTCTTGAAAAATAACTTTCCAAAAGGCCTTCGATTTCAGTCATTCTGATAGGTGGAAATAGTTTGCAAGATACTACCTTATATGTTATATTTGAATTGTTCTTTTTTTGTAAAATTCTTATAAAATTTTAGCAAAATTGGACATGTAAAAATGAAAAGGATTAAAAATATGAAGAAAAAGCATAAGCTTGGAATGGCTGCCTTCCTTTTAGCAGCAGGCCTTTCTCTCTCAGCTTGTTCCTCCTGGATTATCCGTGGTGAATCCATTACGGCAGTCGGATCAACGGCCCTTCAACCATTAGTTGAAGCAGCAGCCGATGAATTTGGCAGTGTCAATGTTGGTAAAACCATCAACGTTCAAGGAGGTGGCTCAGGTACTGGCCTTTCTCAAGTTCAATCGGGCGCTGTTCAAATTGGCAACAGTGATGTTTTTGCTGAGGAGAAAGAGGGAATTAATGCTTCAGATCTTGTCGACCATCAAGTCGCAGTAGCTGGTCTGGCCGTTATTGTAAATGAGAAAGTCACAGTAGATGATTTGACAACTGAGGAACTTCGAAAGATTTTCACAGGTGAAATCACAAACTGGAAGGAGCTTGGAGGCAGTGATTTAGAGATTTCTATTATCAACCGTGCTGCCAGTTCAGGTTCTCGGGCGACCTTCGACAGCATCATCATGGATGGTGAAGCAGCAACCCAGAGTCAGGAACAGGACTCAAATGGTATGGTTAAATCTATTGTGGCTCAGACACCAGGTGCCATTTCTTATCTGGCCTTTGCCTATGTGGATGATTCGATTAAAACGATTAAACTCAATGGTTTTGAACCAACAGCAGAAAATGTTGCGACAAATGACTGGCCAATCTGGGCTTATGAGCACATGTATACTAAGGGTGAACCAACAGATTTGACCAAGGAATTTTTGGATTACATGTATTCAGACGAAGTTCAGAACGGGATTGTCCAAACGATGGGTTACATTTCTATCCATGATATGAAGGTGACCAAGGCTGCTGACGGCACGGTGACACCAAAAGAGGAGTAAGTATGAAAAACGAAGAATTAGCAAAAAAATTAGTTTCTCCTTCTAAAAATTCTCGTTTAGAGAAATTTGGTAAGGTGATAACTTTTCTTTGCCTCGCCTTGATTGTCTTTATTGTTGCCATGATTTTGCTCTTTGTAGCGCAGCGTGGTCTATCAACCTTCTTTGTCGACGGCATTAGTATCAAGGATTTCTTGTTTAATGCCAAATGGGAGCCAAATTCAAAATCATTTGGAGCTCTGCCGATGATTGCAGGTTCCTTCATCGTGACAATCTTGTCAGCCCTCATCGCAACTCCAGTTGCCATTGGAGCAGCGATTTTTATGACCGAAATCTCACCGCGTCACGGTGCAAAAATCTTGCAGCCTGTTATTGAATTGTTAACTGGGATTCCATCTGTTGTGTATGGATTCATTGGTTTGCAGATTGTGGTACCTTTTGTTCGTTCTATCTTTGGTGGTACAGGATTTGGTATTTTGTCAGGGGTATTTGTTCTCTTTGTTATGATTCTCCCGACAGTGACCTTTATGACTGTAGACAGTTTGCGAGCAGTACCTCGTCACTATCGTGAGGCTAGCTTGGCTATGGGAGCCACCCGTTGGCAAACCATCTGGCGCGTTATTCTCAACGCTGCTAAGCCAGGTATTTTCACCGCTGTTATCTTCGGAATGGCTCGTGCCTTTGGAGAAGCGCTAGCGATTCAGATGGTAGTAGGTAACTCAGCTGTCATTCCAACCTCCTTGACGACACCAGCAGCAACCTTGACCTCTGTCCTTACTATGGGTATTGGTAATACGGTTATGGGAACGGTGCAAAATAACGTATTGTGGTCTTTGGCCCTCGTGTTGTTGATAATGAGTTTAGCTTTCAACATGCTGGTCAAATTTATTACGAGAGAGAGAAAGAGAAACTATGCACGCTAAAAAATTTGATAAGCTGGCAACCGGTATTCTGTACACGATTGCAGGGGTTATCGTCACCATCTTGGCTTCTTTAATCCTCTATATTTTAGTACGTGGTTTGCCACATATTTCTTGGAGTTTCCTGACTGGAAAATCTTCCTCCTACCAAGCAGGTGGTGGTATTGGGATTCAGCTCTATAATTCCTTCTTCCTCCTAGTTATTACCTTGATTATTTCTATCCCCTTATCTACTGGTGCTGGTATCTATCTGGCTGAGTATGCAAAGAAGGGGCGCTTGACTGACTTTATCCGTACCTGTATCGAGATTCTATCATCCCTTCCATCTGTTGTAGTTGGTTTGTTCGGTTACTTGATTTTTGTCGTTCAGTTTGAATATGGTTTCTCCATCCTATCCGGTGCGCTTGCTTTGACTGTCTTTAACCTGCCGCAGATGACGCGAAATGTAGAAGATAGCTTGCGGCACGTACATCATACACAGCGTGAGGCAGGGCTAGCT
>NZ_JBHCHN010000054.1:0-17404 GCF_041802885.1 Streptococcus sp. | reverse complement strand
GTAAGGAGCAAGTATGGAAAAACAAAAAATTCCCGTCTTGGGGCCTGGTTCTTGGGGAACAGCCCTATCACAGGTATTAAATGATAATGGCCATGAAGTGCGGATTTGGGGAAACCTAGAAGACCAGATTGACGAAATCAACGAGAAACACACCAATACCCGCTATTTCAAAAATATCGTTTTAGATGAAAAGATTAAGGGTTACAAGGATTTGGCTGAGGCTTTGGATGGCGTTGATGCTGTTCTTTTTGTTGTGCCAACAAAGGTGACTCGACTAGTAGCCAAGCAAGTGGCGTCTGTTTTGGACCACAAGGTGGTGGTCATGCACGCCTCAAAAGGCTTGGAGCCTGATACCCACGAACGCCTATCCACCATTTTGGAGGAAGAAATTCCTGCTGAGCTTCGTAGTGAAATCGTGGTCGTTTCTGGTCCAAGTCACGCCGAAGAAACCATTGTTCGGGACATCACCCTCATCTCAGCAGCTTCCAAGGATATGGAAACAGCCAAGTATGTCCAAAATCTCTTTAGCAACCGCTACTTCCGCCTCTACACCAATAATGATGTTATTGGGGTAGAAACAGCTGGCGCCCTTAAAAATATCATCGCAGTTGGCGCGGGCGCCCTTCATGGTCTGGGCTACGGAGACAATGCCAAAGCGGCTATTATCGCGCGTGGTCTGACTGAAATCACTCGACTAGGTGTAGCCATGGGTGCTAACCCTCTGACTTACAGCGGTTTGTCTGGAGTTGGTGATTTGATTGTTACTGGCACTTCTGTCCATTCTCGTAACTGGCGGGCAGGTGACCAGCTGGGTCGCGGTGAAAAATTGGAAGATGTTGAGCGTAATATGGGCATGGTCATCGAAGGAATTTCCACTACCAAGGCTGCCTATGAATTGGCCCAAGAACTGGGTGTCTATATGCCCATCACTCAGGCTATTTACAGTGTGATTTACCAAGGAGCCAGCATTGATGAAGCCATCAAAGGCATCATGTCTGGCGAATTCCGCCAAGAAAACGAATGGTCCTAATCAAGGAGAGTATAGATGAAAAAACAAGTAAGAAAAGCTGTCATTCCTGCTGCGGGCCTTGGAACACGTTTCCTACCTGCCACCAAGGCCCTGGCCAAGGAAATGCTGCCCATCGTTGACAAACCAACCATCCAATTTATCGTCGAAGAAGCCCTGGCTTCTGGTATTGAAGATATCTTGGTGGTCACCGGTAAGTCCAAACGGTCCATCGAAGACCATTTTGATTCCAATTTTGAATTGGAGTACAACCTCAAGGAAAAAGGAAAAACGGACCTTCTCAGATTGGTGGACGAATCGACGGGAATCCGTCTCCACTTTATTCGCCAAAGCCATCCGAGAGGTTTGGGAGATGCTGTCCTTCAAGCCAAGGCCTTTGTCGGTAACGAACCTTTCGTAGTGCTCTTGGGAGATGACCTCATGGACATCAACGGGACAGACTATCCATTGACCAAGCAACTCATCGATGATTATGAAGCGACTCATGCTTCTACCATCGCCGTCATGCCCGTGCCCCACGAAGAAGTGTCTGCCTACGGTGTCATCGCTCCCCAAGGAGAAGGGATTAACGGCCTTTATAGCGTGGAAACCTTTGTTGAAAAACCAAATCCAGAAGATGCCCCATCTGATCTGGCTATTATCGGTCGCTACCTCCTGACACCAGAGATTTTTGACCTCTTGGAAAGACAGGAACCAGGTGCCGGCAATGAAATCCAACTGACCGATGCCATCGACGCCCTCAACAAGACCCAGCGTGTCTTTGCCCGTGAATTCAAGGGACAACGCTATGATGTGGGCGACAAGTATGGCTACATGAAAACCTCTATCGAATACGGCCTCAATCATCCGCAGACCAAGGATGATTTGAGAGACTATATCATTTCTCTTGGTAAACAATTAGAAGGCAAATCAGCTGACTAAAAGAGAAGAGTTTGGGACAAAAGTAGTTCCAAACTCTATTTTTTCGTTTTAGATACTTATAGCGCAGTGGTTGAGTGGGCTCTAATGCGCTGATAAATCAGCTTTTACAGCCCTACTCAACTGTGCGGAGGTGGGAGTAAAACGGTCTGGGGATAGACCGTTTTAGCTCAACAACTGGAAATAAAGACTTGTTGACGAAATCGAATTTCTCCGAAATTACCGATTTCTGTCTCACTCTCTTTTTTACAGGGCTAAGAAAATCATGCCGAGGGTGAGGAGGAGATAGACCCCGCCAGCCAAGAGCCGCTGCCAGGTCTGAAACATCTTTTTTTCATGCAGAGTGGGCAGAAAGACCGCTGCCAGAAGCCCGCCTACCAGTCCGCCAATATGGCCAACCAAGCCGACATTGGGCATGAAGAGGTTGAAAATCAAGTTGACCACAATGAGGGCTTGATAAGACTGGCCCATCTGCTTGAGATAGGGGTTGCGGCCAAAGTATCCTGCAACGGTAATGGCTGCAAAGACCCCAAAAATGGAAGTGGATGCCCCCGCTGCCACCACATCCGGTGTTAAGAAGAGGGTAAAAACATTGCCCATTATTCCAGACAGGAGATAAAGGATGAGGAAACGCCAGGAGCCCCAGACCTGCTCAGCCAGTTGCCCAACCACATATATAGCAAAAATATTAAAGAGAAAATGCTGCCAGCCAATATGGACAAAAATGGGCGTCATCAGGCGCCAAAGTTGGCTGGGATCGTATTTAAGGTAGAGACCATGCATGCCGCCAAATTCAAAGATGGTTTGACTGGATGTCGTATTTCCAAAACGAAAAATTTGAATGGCCATAAAGATGATGGTGGTCAACATGAGCAGGCCAAAGGTCACTGGCCGTCTTTTTAATTCGGTCATCATCGGCAAATCACCTCCTGAACGGGAATATCGTGGCTTTCTTCCGAAAACTCTTTTCTCTGAAAATCATAAATGGTACTGATGGTGGCTCCTGGATAATCGGCCAGATAGCGGTCATAATAGCCTCCACCGTGCCCGATGCGGTAACCACGGTCATTAAAGGCCACTCCAGGTACATGAATCAGGTCAATGTCCGCTTTATCAACAGCCTGGCCAGTACTGGGTTCAAGCACCCCAAAGTAACTCTCAACCAGCTGACCGGCTACATAGGGCAGAAAGACCATCTGTCCAGGACCCACTACCTTGGGAACGAGAACTCTTTTTCCAGCTGCTTGGGCTGCCTCAATCAGGCCATAGCTGTCAAATTCATGGTCCATGGGCAGGTAAGTAGCGATGGTCTGGGCAGCTTGATAGCTGGGATGGGCTAGGACGAGGGCCGTCATTTCTTTATCAGTTGCTGCTTTATGCTCCCTGTCCTGTATGTCTAGGACCTGCAAAACAGCTGCTCGAATGCTTTCTTTCATGGGAATTTCCTATTTTTCTTAAAGATTAAGAAAAGACTGATCTGAAGCAGTCTTTTCACATTTACCGAATCCGCGTTTGGAGAAAGGCGGAAATCTTTTCTACTGCAAAGGGCAGGGCTTCTTCCTTGGGACTCATTTGGGGATGGTGGAGAGCATAGGCGGTGTCGACACCCAGCCAGAACATGACACCCGGAATCTTATTTAAAAGGTAGCCAAAGTCCTCTCCTGTCATGGCAGGTGGGCAATCGATTAGGTTGACTCCTGAGCTCTGCTCAAAAAAGTTCATCAGGTTACGGGCCAAGTGAGGATGGTTTTCCACAGGCAGGTAGCCTCCTTGATTGAGAATGACTTCTACTTCCATACCAAAGGATGCAGCCACACCCTGGGCTATTTCTTTCAGCCTTTGTTGTATATGTAGGCTCATATCTTGAGTCAGGCTGCGGATGGTGCCATGGAGCTTGGCGGTATCTGCGATGACATTGTTGGTGGTGCCGGCCCGCATGGAGCCAAAGGTCACCACTCCCCCTTCAATCGGGTCGACATTGCGGCTGACAATGGTCTGGACTTGCGTGATAAAATAGGCTGCGGCGACTAAGGCATCATTGGCCTGATGGGGGAAGGCGGCATGTCCACCCTTGCCCTTGAAGGTCACCCAAACTTCACAAGTCCCTGCAAACAGGGTGCCTGTATTGGTAGCGATATCGCCCACCTTCAAATCCGGCCGCACATGCAAGCCATAAAATTCATCGGGTTTCCAGTCACCAAAGGCCCCGTCCTCATACATGAGCATGCCTCCGGCCGCATTTTCCTCAGCCGGTTGGAAGAGAAAGAGGAGGTTGTTTTTGGGCTGGGTTTGGACCAGTTTGTCTAATAGGCCAAGTCCGATGGTCATGTGGAAATCGTGTCCACAGGCGTGCATCCGTCCCTCATGCTGGCTTTGAAAGTCCAGTCCAGTCTCTTCTACCACTGGAAGACCATCCATATCTGCCCGCCAGCCAATGGTTTTTTCAGGAGCGGCTCCCTTTACAAAAACCAGGATTCCTGTTCGCCAGGTCCGCTGCTCTACATAGTCTTTTCCAGCTGTGATACTGGCGATTTTATCTAAGAGATAGGCCTGGGTCTTGAATTCCTCCAGACCAATTTCAGGAATCTGGTGCAAATCACGGCGGATGCTGATTAAATCAAGTGTCATATCAATCTTTCCTTTAAAGAAAAGCCTGAAAAATCAGGCCACAATATTTTTCTCAAGTCAGGCTTAGAGGTTGCGCAGGGCATCTTCCAAGGCTGTTTTTTGCTGGGTTTTTTCGTCGATTTCCTTGATGATGCGGGCTGGAACACCTGCCACTACGACATTTTCAGGAACATCCTGGGTGACGATGGCACCAGCTGCCACAACAGATCCGTTGCCGATTTGTACGCCTTCGATAACCACAGCGTTTGCTCCAACCAGGACATTGTCTCCCACGCGAACGGGCTCAGCTGAAGCTGGCTCAATGACTCCTGCCAGAACCGCACCTGCACCGATGTGGCTGTTTTGACCAACAGTCGCCCGCCCGCCAAGGATAGCGCCCATGTCAATCATGGTTCCAGCACCGATTTCCGCACCGATATTGATAACAGCTCCCATCATGATGACGGCATTGTCACCGATAGTCACCTGGTCGCGGATGATGGCACCTGGCTCAATCCGAGCGTTGAGGTTGCGCTTGTCCAAAAGAGGAACAGCAGAGTTGCGGCCGTCTTGCTCCACCACGTAATCCTTGTTTTCAGTCAAATTGACCAAAAGTGGCTCGATATCTTTCCAGTCCCCGAAAAGAACATTGCCCAGTTTGGTCACCTCAACTGGTACAGGACCTGCCAATTCTCCCTCAAAAGTAACCTTAACATTGGTTTTTTTCACCGCATTGCCAATAAAAGCAATAATTTCCTGGGCAGACATTTTTTGTGTAGTCATCATGATACCAAGAGTGTTCAAAAGCAGGCTGAACCTATTTTCAAGACGCTTTAGTTCAGGTTCAGTTGGCCCCTAGCCAAACACTCTATTCCTTCCAATTCAATTTTTTCTCGTATGTTTTATCATTATAGCAAATTATCTGAAAATTTGGAAAGGATAGGGTTGAAAAAAGACCTCCGAGGAGGTCGAAAAACTTATTTTGGCAGTTCAATACTTACAACCGCTGGTTTCAATTTAGAGTTAATTTGGAATCCAGGTTCAACCTCAAGCTCTGCAGTACCGTCTTCATTTACAGCAAATGCCGCTGTCGCACCTTCAATACTTCTACCAGCAGCAATTGTTTCAAGAATTGTACCAACTGGATAGCTCTCTGTTGATTTGTTGTTGACATAAAGATCAATGTCTTCCCCCACAACGTAGTCATCATCTGTCAAATTCGTAAGATTGTATGTCACCAAAAGAACCTTATTAGCTACAATATCGCTTGCAGAATTCCTCTCATCTGTCCACGCAACATTTGTAATAGTGATTTCAGCAACATCTTTAAACACAATAGTATCTCCAACTTTGTATTCTGTATTTGTTGCTGCTTCTGTTGTCGAACTAGCTTTCGTTGCAGAATCAGAAGTTTCCTTCTTAGTCGGTGTTGTTGTCGAACATGCTCCTAGGGCAAACAATGACAAAGCAGCTACAGTAAATAGGGTGAATTTCTTTTTCATATTGGACTCCTAATAATTTTTTCAAACTCTATTATATATATATATAATTTGTCAAGATATTTTAAAAATATTTTTTACTTAGATTTCTATGTTTTCCTAATCAAAAAACCTGGATTGCTCCAGGTTTCATTTCTAATGATTACAAGCTGTTGACAACTGCCACGACATTCTCAACAGTGAAGCCGTAGTTGTCGATGACGGTTTGGGCTGGTGCAGAGGCACCGAATTTGTCGATTCCGATGACCTTGCCATCTAGACCGACATACTTGTACCAGCTGAGGCTGGCTGCCATTTCGATGGCGACGCGGCGGCGGACTGCATTTGGCAGGATTTCTTCCTTGTAGGCTGCATCTTGGGCATCAAAGAGTTCCATAGATGGTACAGAAACCACGCGGACCTTGGTGCCTGCTGCTTCCAATTCTTTGGCAGCTTTGACAGCCAGGTTGACTTCTGAACCGGAAGCCAGCAAGATGGTATCAAAGCCTGCTGCTTCATAGACCACATAGGCCCCTTTGGCTACCTTGTCAAAATCTGTTCCTTCTTCTACTGTCAAGTTCTGACGGGTCAAAACAAGGGCTGTTGGAGTAGAGCTGCTGTTGACTGCCAAGTGCCATGCTGCCTGTGTTTCACGCGCATCAGCTGGACGGATAACATTCAGGTTTGGCAGGGCACGAAGTCCTGGCAATTGCTCAATTGGCTCATGGGTTGGGCCATCTTCACCAACGGCGATGGAGTCATGGGTGAAGACATAGGTCACTGGCAAACCTTGCAAGGCTGACAAACGAACCGCTGCCTTGACATAGTCTGAGAAGACGAAGAAGGTACCGCCATAGACACGAAGTCCGCCGTGAAGGGCCATACCGTTGAGGATAGCTCCCATAGCAAACTCACGCACACCGAATTGGATGTTGCGGTTAAGGACGTGGTCCGCATCCTGAAGACCCTCACCCTTGATGTAGGTCATGTTGGAATGCGCCAAGTCAGCAGAACCACCCAAGAAGGTTGGCAGCTTGCTGGCGATGACATTCAGAGCATCTTGGGAAGAATTACGGGTTGCTTGAGAGAAGCCAGCTTCCAAGGCAGGGAAATCTGCTGAGGTGATGGCAACTGGATCCTTGCCAGCCGAGATAGCAGCCAATTCTGCCCCTTCTGCTGGATAAGCAGCCTGGTAGTCTGCAACCAATTGGGTCCAAGCCTCATGGGCCGCTGCACCACGATCTGCCACATTAGCCTTGAAGTCCGCATAGACAGATGATGGAATATCAAAAGGTTCGTAGGTCCAGCCAAGGGCCTCACGAGCCGCTGCTGTTTCCTCAGCACCTAATGGCGCACCGTGGGCCGCGTTGGTTCCACCCTTGGTTGGAGCCCCGTGGCCGATAACAGTTTTCACTTCAATCAGGGATGGTTTGCCAGAAGTCTTGGCCGCTTCAATGGCGATGTTGATGGCTTCTACATCAGTCCCATCTTCCACCAAGGCTGTGTACCAGCCATAGGCTTCATAGCGGGCACGGACATTTTCTGTCATGGCATCGTCCAATTCACCATCCAAACAGATATTGTTTGAATCGTAGAGAACAATGAGCTTGTCCAATTTTTGGTGACCGGCAAAGGAAGCCGCTTCGGCAGAAACCCCCTCCATGAAGTCCCCATCGCCTGCGATGGCATAGGTGTAGTGGTCAAAGATTGGGAAACCTTCTTTATTGTACTTAGCTGCTAAGAAACGCTCTGCCAGGGCAAAACCAACTGCGGTTGAAATCCCTTGTCCAAGCGGACCTGAAGTAGCGTCCACACCAGCAGTGTGACCAAATTCAGGGTGACCAGGCGTCTTAGAACCCCATTGGCGGAAAGCCTTCAATTCTTCCATGCTGGTATCTTCATAACCAGTCAGGTGCAGAAGGGCATAAAGCAACATGGATCCATGTCCAGCGGACAGGACAAACCGATCACGGTTGAGCCAGTTTGGTGCCTCAGGTGTGATGTGCATTTGTTTAGTAAAGAGGGCATAGGCCATCGGTGCAGCTCCCATTACTACTCCTGGGTGACCCGAATTGGCCTTGTTAATGGCATCCACACCTAAAAAGCGGATGGCATTGACGGATACATTTGACATAGTTTCCTCCTATTTGTTGGTAGATTTGTCGCTGGTTTTATTATAGCATAAAAGGCTTACATTTTGAAATTTCTTCTGCTCGACCAACGGCTTCAAAGAAGCAAAATATTCCCCTTATCCAGCAGATACAGGGAATATCTTTCACCTTTTTCGGTGTCTAACAGGTCTAAAATTCACCTGGGTTGGATTCAATCATAACCTTGAATTCCTTGCCCCCCATGACCGCTTCAAAGGCTTGCCGCCATTCTTCCAAGGGGAATTTCTTGGTAATCATCTTGTCGATTTGGATGGCTCCCTTATCCAGGAGATGAATGGCAATCGGCCAGTCAAATGGATTTTGCGAACGACAGCCCACATACTCAATTTCTCTCTGGATGATGGACTCGGTGTCCAATTCGATGTATTTTTTGGCAAAAAGTCCCACCTGGACAAAGCGTCCGCGTTTTTTGATGAGGGGAAGAACCTGGTTGACTGCTGGTGCCGCACCAGAAGCATCATAGGCCTTGTCCACCCCGTAGCCATCTGTGTACTTGTGGACGATGGCTGCCAAATCTTCCTTGAGGGTATCCACCACCACATCGGCTCCCAGCTCCTTGGCAAAGGCCAGGCGGTCCGCATCCTGGGTAATGCCTGTCATGATGACAAAGGCTCCGATATCCTTGGCAATCTGCAGGAGAAAGAGGCCAATCGGGCCAGGTCCCATGATGATGATTTTATCGTGGAGGTTTAGCTGGCTCTTTTGGTACATGGCATGCACACAGCAGGCTAAGGGCTCTGTCATGGCTGCCCCCTCATAGCTGAGGGTATCTGGCAGGATATGGATGCTTTCTTCACGGGCCAGGACATACTTGGCCATGGAACCATTTTGCTGGGTTCCAATTCCCTTGCGCCACATAGCCAGATTGTACTGCTTGTCATGGGTGTAGATGTCTGTGCTGGTCTCGAAGGTCGTCTCGCTGGTCACTCGATCACCCACCTTGACCTTGGTCACTTGATCTCCCACTGCCACTACCTGACCGGAAAATTCATGGCCCAGAACCACAGGAGTTGTCGGATTGTTGTATTCCCCCTTAAAGGTGTGGATATCCGAGCCGCAAATCCCGGTGAAAGCCACCTTGATAAGGACCTTGTCATCTACTGCCTTTGGAACATCCAAGGGGAGGAAGTTCATCTTATCATAGCCAGGTTCTGTCTTAAAGACACCCATCATTTTTTCTGGAATTGTCATATGCTTACCTCTTATACAAATAGCTATCTATTTATTGGGAAAAATCATTACTTTATTGTAAGACTCTTCTCGGTTTACTGTTAAATTAAAAGCTTTTTGGATGTCATCTAAATTAAACCTATGTGAAATCATACTTTTTAATTGTATTTGACCAGATTCAATAAAATCAACTGAATGTAACCATTCTTTCCCTGGAAAGGGCGCTGAATAGGAGTTCCAAAAACCTTTTAGTGTGTACTCTCTTCGAAAAATATTTTCAAAAGCTCTTTGTCGCAACAATACATCTGAATATGCAATGCCTTGATAACCAATCTTGCCACCCTTTCGAACAACCAATAAGCACTGTTCTTCGGTTACTTTGGAACCCGCACATTCTAAGGCAATGTCCACGCCAAGACCTTTTGTTATTTCAAAAATTAAACTTTCTAAATCCTCTTCCAAGGGATTTATTATATCAGTCACACCATATTTTTTGGATTCTTCTAGTTTATTGGGGTCAATATCAATTCCAATAATTTTCTTAACTCCTGCCAATCGTAGCCACTGGACACTTAGTATACCAATAGTTCCTAAACCAAACACTGCAACTTGATCTCCAGTTTGAGGATCTAAGCCCATAACGCCGTGTGCTGCTACTGCTAATGGTTCAATCATTGCAGCTTCTTCATAAGAGATCTTTGAACCAATATTGATAACATTTGATTCTGGAACTGTACAAAACTCTTCAAATCCACCATATCTATGAGAACCAATCATCTGATAATTCTCACATAATTGATATTTGCCCGATTTGCAATAGATACACTCATTGCATGGCAATAGAGGGGCTATCGCAACTCGATCTCCAACTACAATATTTTTTACTTCGGAACCGATTGCCTCAACCTCTCCTGCGAATTCGTGCCCCATTACCATCGGTAAGCCATATCTCCAACCACTCTGCATCTTATGAATATCAGAGCCGCAGATTCCTGCGGCTTTGACTTTCACGAGTACCTCATTTTCTTTTGGAATAGGCTTTTCAAGGTTTTTTATCTCAAATTTGTTAAGACTTGTTAATAATGCTGCTTTCATAAAACTAGCACCTTTCCACCGTCTTCTATTCTAGTTACCAAAAAGTTGTGCAAATTTTAAGATGAGCCAGTTCAGTACATTCCCACCCATGTCCAAACTTGATACCTGAGTCGCTCCAGCCGGGAACTCATAGACTCCACGCATCATTTCTGTATGTTCTGGAGCAAAGTTTGTTGCCATCCACAGTGCAAATGTAATAACAATTGCTCCAGTGATTACAGACTGGATAATATTACCTTTTCTGTGTGCAACGATTAAAGAAACATAAAACGGAATGGTAGCCAAATCACCAAATGGAAGTACTTTATTCCCTGGTAGGATGACTGCGATAAGAAGTGTTATAGGGACAAGCAACAGACCTGTTGCAAGGTTAGCTGGATGCCCAGTTGTTAGAGCTGCATCCATACCAAGATAAATCGTACGGTCACTATTACCATTTCGTTTTTGTAGGAAATCACGAGCTGCTTCTGAAATTGGAATCAAACCTTCCATCAAAATCTTCACCATGCGAGGCATCAAAAACATTACGGCACCCATATTGATACCCATTGTAATGATACCTCCAGCATCATAACCCCCAAGTGCTGCAATACCTGCACCAATAATAATACCCATCATCATTGGCTCCCCAAAAATACCAAATTTTTCTTGAATAGTATCCGCACTAACATCTAATTTATTTAATCCTGGAATTTTTCCAACTAAAATACCTACAGGGATACCGATAAGACCAAAAGCATCTGTTGAACCTGTTGGTAAACTAACACCCTCTAATCCATAGAATTTTTCAACCATCGGTGCGGTCCAGTCAGCAATAAGCAAACAAGCAATTTCGTACAAAACACCGCATAAGATAGCGAACCACCAATTTCCGCCTGTAACTATGTAGCCGGTTGCAGCAGCAGCGATGAAATGCCAATAATTCCAAAGATCAATATCCAATGTCTTTGTTGTCTTAGTAAATAACATAAGTAGGTTTACAGCCACACAGATTGGAATCATAACTGCTGAGACAGGTGAAGCCCATGATGCTGCAGCTGCGGAAGGCCAACCAGTATCAATAATATTCAATGATACTCCAAAATTTTCTACCATAGCTTGCGCAGCAGGCCCCAGGTTATTGGAAAGAACACCAATAACTAAGTTAATTCCAATGAAACCGATTCCAACTGTTAAACCTGATTTCAAAGATTTTCCGAATGGCAATCTAAAAATTAAACCAACAATGGTCAGCATAATTGGGAGCATAACTGATGCCCCTAATCCAAGAATATATTGTACAACATCGTTAATAGCACTCATTGTAATATCTCCTTTTTGATTTATCCTAAAATTTTACGGGCAGCGTCTATAATTTGTTCATCCACCTTATCCGCATTTATGCCCGTCAAATAGCCCATAGCCTTAATTGCCGGAATTTTAAATTCTCCTGGCAAGAGAGTTGTTGTAATTAAAATATCTGCATCCGCTTCGCGTGCCTTTGCTTCTGCAATTTTAATTTGAATAATATCCACATCAATATTATTACTTTTAAATAAATCCTCTACTCGCTTCATGACGACAGTAGAAGTTGCAATTCCCGCACCACAGGCAACTAGAACTTTAAGTTTTACCATGATACTTCTCCTTTTTGTTATTTATAAATTATTTTTATTGACGATAGTAAGGACATCCTGAGATGATGTCGCTGCGATGATGTCTTTCAAAATGGCTTCATTTTGAAGTAGACCCATCAGGGATTGCAGCATCTCCAGCTGGGCATGGGCTTGATTTAAGCCTAAGACAAAGACGATACTGGCTGGGACAGACTGATTCATGTCTTCCATGCTCTTAAACTCAACCGGTTCCTGGTTGACTACAACGGCCACAAACTCCTCCAGCACGCACTCGGCATCTGTATGAGGAATGGCTACCCCCAGATTTTCCAGCTGAATGCCTGTCGGGAAGGTGGCTTCCCGCTCCTTGACCCGGGCTAAAAAGTCATCTCTGACCTTCCCTAGTTGAAAGGCCTGCTTGGAAACCCCCTCAAACAGGTCATCACTGGTCCGGTAGGTTTTATGAACAAAAATCAATGGTTCACTGATGTAGTTAGCTAATTTTATGGAAGCTGTCATATATGGTGGTTCTCCCTTCATAAGAGTAAAATACAAAGGCCATAGTCTAGTTGTTGGCATATCAAGCAGGAACTACAATTCCTTGATAAAGGTTTGTTTTTTATTGGCCCGCCAGAGGCGATTGATATAGTCCTTGTTGTCAATTTTAGAATAGAGACTGACAAGAGCTTTCTTATAAATCTCCTCATCCTTCTCCGCAATGGCAATGAGCATAACAACCTTGATGGTATTGCTGCCCCACTTGATGGGTTTGTTCAAGGTCATCATAATCAGCTGGGACTCGTTGACAAAGGCTGGGTCAGCATGGGGAAGGGCGATACCGGTATAAACACTGGTGCTCCCCATCTTTTCTCTGGCCAAAATCGAGTGCAATAACTTCTTATCCTTGCGGTTTTTCCTGGAAGCCTTGGAAACCATAAACTGAATGCAGTCTTCAACAGACTGGCAATTTTCCCCCAAAAGGATATTGTCCTGCAAGAGATCCAAAACAACTGATTTGGCAAAGACCCCATCTTCATGGATGATAGATAGCATGTTGCGGTTGCCCGTTGTCAATTCTGAATAGCTTTTTTGAATCAATTCTAATTCCGCATCCGTCATAATAGGATTGACATGGATATAATCAAAATCCACATCCTCCAAGCGAACCGAACTGATGACCAAGTCGGCCCGATTCAGCAAATCCTTGTTTCTCTCAAGGTCTCGAAGGTCCACCTTAATCAGGTGATCAAAGGCGGCCACAATCCGCTTGAGGGAGCTCATGATTAACTCTGAAGTGGCCAGGCCGTGGGGGCAAATGACGCAGATGGTCAGGGGCTTGATGAGCTTTTCCACCGCTACTTCAAAGTAGATGGTCAAGAAGGCCACTTCCGCATCTAGTAATTCTACCTGATATTCCTCTGACAAGGTTTTGGAAGCCAACCAGACGATGTAGTAGAGGACGCTATAGCGGGACTTAATTTCTTCTGTCGTCTTATTTTTGATGTTGATGCCACTTTTTAGTCGGTAAATCATGGGAGGAACATGGTTGACCAGCATATTGTATAGGTGAGCATCCCTTGTAAAATCAACACCTGACAATTGGCTAACCTTTTCAATAAAAGCAGACACCGCTTTTTTGACCTCTGGCCTTTCTGCCAGTTGGGCTTCATAACCAACCGAAAGTAAGGTGTAGGAAATGTTTCGGATTTCAGCATCCGAAATCAGGGCCATGCTGACTCCGGTGGTCTTACTGAGCAGCTCTCCTGCGATGACATAGACCTCATATTGGGAAAGATCTTCTGCCATGATGGAGAAGGTGTTTTCCAGAATGACATCCTGCTGCAGATACCGCTGGGCGCTAATCAGCAAATCCAAAATCAGGTAGATACTGTAGGATTCTGCCGTTTTGAAATTGTAATCCACCGCACAGTTGGCTACGATTTCTGCAACGGACTGAACCCGCTCAGATGGAAAGAAGATAGCGAGACCTGGATCCTGGGCAAACTGGTTCATGGATAGGTCAAAATGGTCAATCATATAGTTTCTGAGAAACTTCCGAATGTCACATTCCCGTCCCTGGAGCTGCACCTGGCCGCTCCCCCTCACCAGGCCAATCTGGTAGGGCAGCAGCTGGGCCTCGATTTTATCCAAGTCCCGTCTGATAGAGGCTTCACTGATAAAATGCTCCACAGACCAATCCAGAATATCCACCTTCTTGCTGCCCAGAGTCAGTTCTCTGACCAATTCATATTCTCGCAGAATCTGCGAGCCTTCATCGACCAACTCTGCACTGCCCTGTTCCAAAAAGGCTAGAATCCGCCTTCGTTTGGCAGGACTCAAGGTCAACTTCACCCCCAAACGAGGCTTCTTTTCAATCGCAATTTGGAAAGAAGACAGCTTTTCATTGATGGCTGCGATGTCACTATAGATGGTCTTGGTAGACACTCCATATTTCTCAGACAAGGCCTGACCGGTCATGTAGTGGCTAGCGGAGACCAAATCTTGCAATACACTAAATTGTCTTGTATTCACATCAATCTCGCTCTCATTCCTCTTTACAGTTCTCATTATAGACCATATCCTCTCTTTACTTAAATCAACTTTCTTCCACATTAATCTGGAAGTTTTGAAATCGGTTTCATAAACCTTTTTCTCTTCTTATTATATTAACACAATTTTCTACACAGGATTTTGCGCAAAAATGGGCTGATTTTTCCTACAAACATTTCCCATTTTCTACCAAAAAAATGCGAAAATAAGCCAGATTTCCAATTTTCAAACTTTGACTTATGAAGGCCAAAGTGATATAGTTTTGTTGTGAAAATTTACACAAAAAGGAGTGTCGACATGACAAGCAATTTTGATTCGACAGATTATTTGAAAAAAGTAGATGCCTGGTGGCGGGCCGCCAACTACATTTCCGCTGCTCAGATGTATCTCAAGGACAACCCCCTTCTCAAACGGGAAGTCGTAGAGAAGGACCTCAAGGCCCATCCAATTGGCCACTGGGGAACGGTTCCAGGCCAAAACTTCATCTATGCCCACCTCAACCGGGCCATCAACAAATACGATGCTGATATCTTCTACATTGAAGGACCTGGACATGGCGGTCAGGTTATGGTCTCCAATTCCTACCTAGATGGGTCCTATACAGAGCTATTTCCAAACATTCCGCAGACCGAGGAAGGCTTCAAAGAACTCTGCAAAATCTTCTCCTTCCCAGGCGGTATCGCTTCACATGCTGCTCCTGAAACCCCAGGTTCCATCCATGAAGGGGGAGAACTGGGCTACGCCCTCTCTCATGCAGCGGGCGCTATCTTGGACAATCCAGATACCATCGCAGCAACCGTCATTGGTGACGGGGAAGCAGAAACAGGCCCACTGATGGCTGGCTGGTTTGCCAATACCTTTATCAACCCTGTCAATGACGGGGCGGTTCTTCCCATCCTTTACCTCAACGGTGGCAAGATCCACAACCCTACTATCCTAGAGCGAAAAACCGATGAGGAATTGGAACTCTTCTTTAAAGGCCTCGGTTGGAACCCAATTTTCGCTGATGTCACTGCTGTCAGCAAAGATTTCGAGGCTTCACACAAGCTCTTCGCTGAAAAATTAGACCAGGCCATTGAAGAAATCAAGGCTATTCAAGCAGAAGCCCGCAAAGGTTCGGCGGAAGAAGCCAAGATGCCAGCTTGGCCAGTTTTAGTGGCCCGCATTCCAAAAGGCTGGACCGGCCCCGAATCCTGGCAAGGAACACCAATCGCAGGCGGCTGGCGTGCTCACCAGGTACCCATCCCAGTGGATGCCCACCACATGGAGCATGTTGATGCCTTACTAGATTGGCTCAAGGGCTACCGGCCAGAAGAGCTCTTTGATGAAGAAGGACGCCTCCTGCCTGACATCGCAGCAATCGCTCCTAAGGGAGACCGCCGTATGGCCATGAACCCCATCACCAACGCAGGTATTATCAAGCCAATGGATACTGCTGACTGGAAGAAACATGCCCTTGCTATTGAGACTCCAGGTGCCATCATGGCCCAAGATATGATTGAGTTCGGGAAGTACGCAGCTGACTTGGTTGAAGCCAACCCAGACAACTTCCGTATCTTTGGACCAGATGAAACCAAGTCCAACCGATTGCAAGAAGTCTTTACCAAGACCAACCGCCAATGGCTGGGCCGCATTGATGCCTCCTATGATGAGTGGCTGTCCCCAGTCGGACGGGTCATCGATTCCCAACTGTCTGAACACCAGGCCGAAGGCTTGTTAGAAGGCTACGTATTGACTGGCCGCCATGGATTCTTTGCATCTTATGAGTCCTTCCTACGAGTGGTGGATACCATGGTCACCCAGCACTTCAAGTGGCTGCGTAAGTCCAAGACCCATACCACCTGGCGTAAAAACTACCCAGCCCTCAATCTGATTGCCACCTCAACCGTCTTCCAACAAGACCACAATGGCTACACCCACCAAGATCCAGGTATTCTGACCCATTTGTCAGAAAAAACTCCTGAATTTATCCGTGAGTACCTGCCAGCCGATACCAACTCCCTCCTGGCAGTTATGGACAAGGCCTTTAAAGCCGAAGACAAGATTAACTTGATCGTGACTTCCAAGCACCCGCGCCCTCAGTTTTACTCTGTGGAAGAGGCACAAGAGTTGGTGGACAAGGGCTACAAGGTCATTGACTGGGCATCTACCGTCTCAGCTGATGAAGAACCCGATGTGGTCTTTGCCGCAGCAGGCACCGAGCCAAACTTAGAAGCCCTAGCTGCCATCTCCATCCTGCACAAGGCCTTCCCTGAGCTCAAGATCCGCTTTGTCAATGTAGTGGACATCTTGAAACTCCGCCATCCAAGTGTGGATGCTCGAGGCTTGAGTGATGAAGAATTTGACAAGGTCTTCACCAAGGACAAACCAGTTATCTTTGCCTTCCATGCCTATGAAGGAATGATTCGGGACATTTTCTTTAGCCGCCATAACCACAACCTGCGAGTTCATGGTTACCGTGAAAATGGCGACATCACCACACCGTTTGATATGCGGGTCATGTCCGAATTGGACCGCTTCCACCTAGCCCAAGACGCCGCTCAGGCTGCCCTAGGTGAGGCAGCAGCTGCCTTCGCCGCCCAGATGGATGAAACTGTAGCCTATCACAAGGCTTACATCCGTGAACACGGCGCTGATATCCCAGAAGTCCAAAACTGGAAATGGGAAAACCTCCACTAACATCGTTTGCCACCTATAAAAATGAGAGTGGGGCAGAAATCGGTAATTTCGGAGAAATTCGATTTCGTCAACAAGTCTTTATTTACAGTTGTTGATCTAAAACGGTCTATCCCC
>NZ_JBHCHN010000053.1:0-22597 GCF_041802885.1 Streptococcus sp. | reverse complement strand
TTATTAGGTTTTGAGATTGTTGCGTTCGCTGGTGATGCTCGTTCTCGTTTGATGGAGGCACTTGCCGCTGCTCAAAAAGGTGATTATGCAAAAGCAGAAGAACTAGTTGAAGCGGCCAATGCTTGTATTGTTGAAGCCCATCATGCTCAGACAAGTTTGTTGCAAAAAGAAGCGGCTGGTGAGGATTTAGCCTTTAGTGTGACGCTCATGCATGGCCAAGACCATCTCATGACAACATTGTTATTGAAAGACATGATGAGTCATATGATTGAACTTTATAAACGAGGTGATAAGTAATGAATAAATTGATTGAATTTATTGAGAAAGGGAAGCCTTTCTTTGAAAAGATTTCGAGAAACCCTTATTTAAGGGCCATTCGTGATGGTTTTATCGCAGCCATGCCAGTCATCTTATTCTCAAGTATCTTCCTATTGGTAGCTTTCGTACCAAACATTTTTGGATTTACTTGGTCTGATGAAGCAGTTGCGGCAATCATGAAACCTTACGGCTATACAATGGGGATTGTAGCTGCCCTAGTTGCAGGAACGACAGCAAAATCCTTGACAGATGCTTTTAACCGTCAATTGCCAAAAACCAATCAAATCAACTTCATTTCAACCATGATTGCATCAATTTCAGGTTTCCTATTACTGGCTTCTGACGGCATTGAAGGTGGGTTTGCCAATGGTTACATGGGAACTAAAGGACTTTTGACAGCCTTTCTAGCAGCCTTCATTACGGTTAATATCTATAAGGTCTGTGTGAAAAACAATGTCACCATTCGTATGCCAGATGAAGTTCCGCCGAACGTATCCCAGGCATTTAAAGATGTGATTCCATATGCATTGTCTATCTTTGTCTTGTATGGAATTGATCTTGCGACACGTCAACTGGTTGGAACAAACGTTGCTGAGGCTATTCTGAAATTATTTGAGCCATTATTTACAGCAGCAGACGGTTATGTGGGTATTACCATTATCTTTGGTGCATATGCCTTATTCTGGTTTGTAGGGATTCATGGTCCATCAATTGTTGAGCCAGCAATTGCAGCCATTACTTATGCTAATATTGAAACCAACTTCCAGCTTCTACAGGCGGGTCAACACGCAGATAAAATCCTGACTTCAGGTACTCAAATGTTTATCGTAACAATGGGTGGTACAGGAGCTACCTTGGTTGTGCCATTCATGTTTATGTGGTTGACTAAGTCTAAACGAAACAAAGCAATTGGACGTGCTTCAGTTGTTCCGACATTCTTTGGAGTAAACGAACCAATCTTGTTCGGTGCACCACTTGTACTTAACCCAGTATTCTTTGTGCCATTTATTTTAGCTCCAATTGCTAACGTATGGATTTTTAAATTCTTTGTTGATACGCTAAGAATGAACAGTTTCAGCGTCAACTTACCATGGACAACTCCAGGACCATTGGGGATTGTCATGGGAACAAACTTTGCTCCACTTGCCTTTGTACTAGCTGTCTTGTTGGTCGTTGTCGATGTACTTATCTATTATCCATTCTTGAAAGTTTACGATGAGCAAATTCTTGCTGAGGAACAATCAGGGAAAGTTGAAAATAGCTTGAAGGAGAAAGTGGCAGCTAACTTTAATACTGCCAAAGCGGACGCTATTCTTGAAAAAGCAGCAGTCGATACGGAGATTTCGGAACAAACCAACGTTCTGGTGCTTTGTGCAGGAGGCGGTACAAGTGGATTGCTTGCCAACGCTCTAACTAAAGCTGCAAAGGAATACGGTGTTCCAGTTACAGCGACAGCAGGAAGCTATGGGGCTCACCGTGAGATTTTACCAGAGTATCAATTAGTCATTCTTGCACCTCAAGTGGCATCGAACTACGATGATATGAAGCAAGAAACCGATGCATTGGGCATTAAACTCGCCAAAACTGAAGGGGCTCAATACATTAAACTCACACGTGACGGTCAAGGTGCTCTTGACTTTGTCAAACAACAGTTCTAGAACCTGTATTCACAGTTCAACACTTCCATCTAAGGCTAGTTTTTCAGCTACTCATCGTTAGTTTTTTTCAAAATACAGTCAGTATTCCCTCAAAAAACTGCCTTGATTAGCAAAAAATTATCTCTTATATACAAGCACTTCACTTGTGAATACAGGTTCTTAATCAAAAGGGGAGGGAGTGAAATCTCCAACTCCTACCCCTTTTATCGTCATTTGGTTTATCTTTTATTACTTCGTTAACTCGCTTTGCCGTACTCTAGTACAGCCTGCATCTCGTTGCCTAGTACTAAAAGCAAACCAAAAGACTTTAGTTTTATATAGAAGAAGGTAGGCATATGGTTAAAACATTACCGAAAGATTTTGTATTTGGTGGAGCAACTGCTGCATATCAAGCAGAGGGTGCCACAAAGACAGATGGAAAAGGTCGTGTTGCATGGGATAAGTATCTAGAAGATAATTACTGGTACACTGCGGAACCAGCTTCTGATTTTTATAATCGTTACCCAGTTGATTTAGAACTAAGTGAACAATTTGGGGTAAACGGCATTCGTATTTCAATTGCGTGGTCTCGTATCTTCCCAACAGGCTTTGGAGAGGTGAACCAAAAGGGAGTAGAGTTTTACCATAAATTATTTGCGGAATGCCATAAACATCACGTGGAACCATTTGTAACACTCCACCATTTTGATACACCAGAAACGCTACATTCTAATGGTGACTTTCTAAATCGTGACACTATCGAACACTTTGTCAATTACGCAGCGTTTTGCTTCAAAGAATTCCCTGAAGTTAATTACTGGACGACCTTTAATGAAATCGGCCCCATTGGTGATGGACAGTATCTTGTTGGGAAGTTCCCGCCAGGGATTCAATATGATCTGGCTAAAGTATTCCAATCTCATCACAATATGATGGTTTCACATGCTAAGGCAGTTAAGCTCTACAAGGATGCTGGTTATAGCGGAGAAATTGGAGTCGTACATGCATTGCCAACGAAATATCCTTATGATCCAACCAATCCTGACGATGTCCGTGCAGCGGAACTTGAAGATATTATTCACAATAAATTTATCCTAGATGCAACATACTTGGGTTACTATTCTGAAAAAACACTTGAAGGTGTTCGACATATTCTGAAAATAAATGGTGGGGAATTAGACCTTCGTGATGAAGACTTTTCTGCCTTAGATGCCGCAAAAGATTTGAACGACTTCTTGGGAATCAATTACTATATGAGTGATTGGATGAGAGCCCATGATGGAGAAACGGAGATTATCCATAATGGTAAAGGTGAAAAGGGAAGTTCTAAGTATCAAATCAAAGGAGTTGGTCGTAGAGAGTCTCCAGTTGATATTCCAAAAACGGACTGGGATTGGATTATCTATCCACAAGGCCTTTATGATCAAATCATGCGTGTGAAAAATGACTATCCAAACTATAAGAAAATCTACATCACTGAAAATGGTCTAGGCTATAAAGATGAATTTGTAGATGGTACAGTCTATGACGATGGTCGAATTGATTATGTGAAAAAGCATTTAGAAGTGATTTCAGACGCTATTTCAGATGGTGCCAATGTTAAAGGTTATTTCATCTGGTCCTTGATGGATGTATTTTCTTGGTCAAATGGATACGAGAAACGATATGGTTTGTTCTATGTTGACTTTGAGACCCAAGAACGTTACCCAAAGAAAAGTGCTTATTGGTATAAAAAAGTAGCAGAAACACAGGTTATTGAATAAAAATAATACAAGGATGCCTAGCTCAAGTTAGCATCCTTGTTTTGCAGTTTATTTGTATGTTCTACTTAAACTTATTATCTAAAAATGTAGAGATAATGTTGTCAGCTCAAACAAAACCACTCGGAATCATCGACTCTGAATGGTTTTGCTCAATTATTTAACTCTAGTAAAATTAGCATTTTAAGTATCTAAAATATTACATCTCTTATTTATCGCTGTCATTAATTGGTGCGAATGAACTAGAAGCTTTGATACTGTAATAGAGTAAGCTTTATTCCAAAATTTTATCAAACAATTGTTTCAAAATCTCAATATCCCCTTGGACGGTTCCATCCATGTAGAGATGGTAGATGTCGTCATCGGCTTCAACGCGAATTTGTGCCCGGTAGCCTTTGGATAGGGCTAGGGAGCGGATGACTTCCCTTTGAGTTCTGCCGTTTCCTTCTCGGAAGGGGTGGTAGTAGTTGAGGTTATCAAGTATTTTTGCCAACTGTTCGATGACTTCGGATCTGGAATGTACAGTCTCATGGTAATGTGCAATCAGATTGTTTAGAAATGTTTCGGATGTACCAAATGACTGGATCGGCATAAAAGCGTTGCTGCTTTTTGAAATGGTATTGACCAGCCCATTCATAAAGGTCTTGAAAAAGATAACGGTGAACAGCCCACACATCCTGAATGGACAGAATCTCAATCGGCCTTATTCTTAAATCAGTCAGCCTTTTGGTGACCAGTAGATGTTCGTTTCGCTGAGCTTTTTCAGGGTCAGTGATTCCTTGTTTATTGATGAGAACGGTAGAGTTTGGGTAGGTATATAGATTTTCTGAATCCATATATTCATAACCCTCATAATTTACAAGATGATAAAGAACTAGAAAATATTCAATATTTGGAAGGTTCCAATTGGTCATGGTTTTCATATAGAACAAATGAGTGAGTACATATTATTATGATATAATATTAAAAATGGTCTGAGGAGAAACTCCGAATGGAAATAGAAAAATTATTAAATGGCAAAAAGGTAAGCGAACTAGAGCGAACAATTTTGACTTATCTATCTGAAAATCAAAAACAACTTGGCTCACTGAATATCCAGCAAATTGCCAAAGCCACGTATACTTCTACTTCAACCGTCTTTAGATTGGCCAAAAAGTTAGGCTTTGCTGGTTACTCTGAAATGGTTTATAAACTGTCAAATCATGGTTTAAATACGAATTTTTCAGAAAGTGTTTCTGAGAATGCAAGATTATTTTCAAATTTAATCAACCAAGTCTTTCAAGAGAATCAACTTCAAATAATAGAGTGTGGGAAATGTTTGAGTCATAAAGAAAAAACAATCTTTATTTTAGGGACAGGGTATTCTGGAATCATTGCAGAATATTTGTACAAAAAACTTCTAGGAAAGGGCAACTATGTTCTTTTTTCAAATGGTGCGGATACAAACGCTCTTTTTTTAAATAACCTTAATCGAATTGATATTGTTATTTGTATTTCAAAAAGTGGAGAAACGGCTCTCATAAATGATAAAGCAAAGAAAGCCAAACTCCATAATATACCTATTATTTCCTTTACCCAAGGAGGAACAAATACTCTGTCAGCTATGTCAGATTTTCCTTTTATCGTGAATGACCAAAATCATTATGATTGGAACAATATACAAACTAGCCAATTTTATCCAATGCTCTTATTTTATCTTGAATATTTTGTTGAAAAAAATTTCTAATGTGATAGAAATTTTTTTCTATTTTGCGTCAAATTTTTCAAAAGCTTCAATACCTCTAGTTTTGTAAGCGCTTTTATTGTATAGTGAGGATGAAAAAAATAATAAAAAAGGAGACAGAAGATGAAAGCCAAAATTATGGATGCTCTTCAAAAATTCTCAAAGGCAATGTTTATTCCTGTCTTAATATTGCCGATCGCTGGTCTATTGATAGCGCTAGGAAATTTGTTTACAAATCCGCGCTTACTTGAGACCGTTACATTTCTTAACAATCCTATAACAGTAGGATTTGGGAATATCTTATCGGGTGCCTTGGTGACAATTCTACAAAATCTAGGACTTATTTTTTGTGTTGGGATAACCATTGGTTTAGTAAATAATAAAAAAGGAGAAGCTGGATTTACAGCAATGCTTTCCTTCCTAGTATTTATCAATGCTATGAATAAGTTTATGGCTATACGAGAAATGCTAGTAGCACCTGATGCACTAAGGGGTTCAGGACAAACCTTAGTACTCGGTGTTCAAGTATTGGATATGGGGGTATTCTCAGGAATTATCCTAGGGCTATTAGTTGCTTATATTTTCAATAAATATAGTGAAGTTGAGTTTAACAACGCTTTTAATATCTATGGTGGAACACGGTTTGCCTTTATTATAGCTATACCAGCTGTTGTTGTTTTCGCTATTTTGATGACATTGATTTGGCCATTTTTCCAAGCAGGAATTAACTCTTTAGGTGGTTTTATTCAAAAGGCAGGAAATGTTGGTATTTTCTTATATGGCGCCTTAGAAAGATTGTTAATTCCAACCGGTTTACATCACTTGGTGTACACACCTTTCTTATATAGTTCATTAGGTGGTGTTGAAACTATTGGTGGGGAAGTTTTTGAAGGGGCACGAAACATTTATTTTGCTGAAATGTTAGATCCGAATATTACTCGTCTTTCAAGTAGTGTTATTTGGGATGCGCGTGGTATCTCAAAAATGTTTGGTTTGATTGGTGCTTGTCTAGCTATGTATATTACTTGTCCACCAGAAAAAAGAAAAAATGTACGTGCCATCTTGATTCCTGCCGCATTTACTTCTTTCATAGCTGGTGTAACAGAGCCAATTGA
The DNA here is from genome assembly GCF_041802885.1 of Streptococcus sp. GTDB lineage: Bacteria > Bacillota > Bacilli > Lactobacillales > Streptococcaceae > Streptococcus. Next base: position 16,044 of record NZ_JBHCHN010000053.1, on the reverse strand, counting down.
ATTTTCATTTATGTTTATTGCACCAGTCTTGTTTGTTATTCACTCAGCTTTAAGTGGTTTAAGTATGGTAGCTCTGAATATTTTAGATGTTCGCGCTATTGGTCCAAACGGTTTTATTGATTTTCTACTCATGAACCTTCCTTTAGGAGTCGGAAAAACCTCATGGCCACTTTACATCTTAGTTGGATTAGTCTTCTTTGCGATTTACTTTGTTATTTTCAGATTTATGATTTTGAAATTTAACCTAAAAACATTAGGCCGAGAAACTGAAGACATGGAAATGAAGTTATATTCTAAGAAGGATTACGAAGACAAACATCAAAAACAAAGTTCATCTCAACCTCAATTAGATACAGTCGGTGAAGAAACTAGTCTTGGAAAGACAATTGTTGAAGGGCTTGGCGGAGAAAGTAATATTGAATCCGTAACTAATTGCTATACTCGTTTGCGCGTAGTTGTAAAAGATTCTCAAAAAGTAGAACAATCCATATTAGTCAATCAAACTCGGGCGAATGCTGTTATTGTAAAAGGTCACAATATTCAGGTTGTGTATGGTGTTCAAGTAACTAAAATGCGCAGAGCAGTCGATGAGTATCTAGCAACTGTTAATTAGAAAGAAAAGGTGAAGGATATGAAAAAATTTTCAGTAGTCATTGCAGGGGGAGGAAGTACCTTTACTCCGGGTATTGTAAAAATGCTCTTAGCAAATGCAGAACGTTTTCCTATGAAAAAACTGGTCCTATATGATAATGATGCTGAGAGGCAAGCTATTCTTGCCCAAGCTATTAAGATTATGCTGGACGAGGAAGTTCCAGATATTGAATATGAGTATACAACTGATCCAGCAGTAGCCTTTACAGATATGGACTTCTGTATGGCGCATATTCGCGTAGGTAAATATGCTATGCGAGAATTGGATGAAAAAATTCCTTTGAAACATGGACTTGTAGGACAAGAAACTTGTGGTGCAGGAGGAATGGCTTATGGTATGAGAAGTATTACAGGCATGCTTGAATTGATAGATTATATGGAGAAATACTCTCCTAATTGCTGGATGTTAAATTATTCTAATCCAGCAGCTATTGTTGCGGAGGCATGCAGGGTGTTGCGTCCAAATTCTAAAGTGTTAAACATTTGCGATATGCCAGTAGGAACATTACGCCGTATGTCACAGATTATTGGAACGACACCAGATCAGCTAGAAGTTGATTACTTTGGTCTCAATCATTTTGGCTGGTGGACAGGTGTTAGAGGTAAAGACGGTACTGACTATACAGATTTGGTAAAAAAATATGTTAGTGAAAATGGCTATTTAAACCAAATCGAAGTAGATACGCAACATACAGATGCTAGTTGGCAAGAAACGCACAAAAAAGCAAAAGACATTTATGCTGTTGACCCACGATTTTTACCGAATACCTATTTGAAATACTATCTATTCCCAGATTATGTTGTAGAACATTCTGATAAAGAGTATACACGCGCTAATGAGGTAATGGATGGGCGTGAAAAGCAGGTATTTGATATCGCACGTAACATTATCAAAACGGGGACTGCAAAAGATAATGGTTTCCATATCGACAGTCATGCTTATTTCATTGTGGATTTAGCATGTGCCATTGCATTTAATACCCATGAACGCATGGTCATGATTGTTGAAAATAATGGAGCGATTGCTAATTTTCCAGATGATGCTATGGTTGAGATTCCGTGTATTGTCGGGGTTAATGGTCCTGAACCGATTTGTCAAGGGAATATTCCTGAATTTGAACGGGCACTCATGTATCAGCAAGTCATGTCAGAAAAATTATTAGTAGAAGGATATATAGAAGGAAGCTATCAAAAAGTTTGGCAAGCTTTTGTCCTAAACAAGACAATTCCAAGTGCTTCCAAGGCAAAAGAAGTACTAGATGATTTAATTATTGCTAATAAAGATTACTGGCCAGAATTGAAGTAGGTAGATTCTTATGGATATATCAATTATAGGTTTGGGCAAGATGGGACTCTCTTATGCAAAGAATCTAAACCGAAATGGATATGAAGTGAGTGGTTTTGATATTGATAGAGAGATTGGTTTACATTATAATCATCCATTGTTTAAGTCTTGTTCTATTTTTGAAGAATTGTTATCTAAAAGTAATAGAAATCTTGTCTTCCTTTTCTTACCGGCGGGAAATATTACTGATAATATGATAAAGAAATTATTGCCCTATATGAATGCAGACGATATTATCGTAGATTGTGCAAATGGGCACTACAATCAGGCGGTTCAGCATCGAGTGTTGGCATCGCAATATCAGGTATCGTACTATGATTGCGGTATTTCTGGTGGAATGAAAGGTGCTCTGGAAGGTGCTTGTATGATGATGGGAGGAACTAGCAGATTAGATGATGAATTACGAAAGATTATCGAATCAACATGTGTCGAGGGAGGCTTCCTATATCATCCATCGCCGGGAAGTGGGCATTATTTAAAAATGGTCCACAATGGCATTGAGTATGGAATGATGCAATCCATTGCTGAAGGGTTAGAGTTACTTGCAAAACAAGACCACTATGATTATAATTTAGAAGAAGTAACAGCAAACTGGAGCAATGGTTCAATTATCGCTTCATTGCTAATAGATTGCATTCATGAACGATTAGTAAAAGACAAGGAGTTACAATGTTTTACTGGTCCAGTACATGCTTCCGGTGAAGGCAAGTGGACGATACAGGAAGCATTGGAGCAAGAAGTTCCAGTACCAACTATTGCACTTGCCTTGATGAAGCGGAATGCAACTTTAGATAAAAATGCTTTTTCAAATCGAGTAATCAGTGCTATGAGATATGAATTTGGCGGGCATAACGAAAATAGCCACACAAGCTAAATTGCTTTATCATCACTATTATTTCAGACAGAAACAGATAATAGTTTATATTATCGGTTAATTTGAAGAAAAAGTCTTTTGATACTATCCTTAAGTGATGTCGGACGTCAGCGACTTCATCTGGAATTCTATGACTAATATCTGAGCCTTATGTCTCAGATATTCCGAGTGTCAGAAATGCTATGTTTAGCCATTTCTGACACTTTCATCACAGCGGAAGTATCGAGAATAGCTCGCTTACGCTCGCGGGAATCAGAATATGATTTTAATTTGCAGAACTTCTCTGTCTATTTCGATTGACTAAACAGGGTTTGTCTACAGTCTGACCGATAATATAAGCTATTATCGGTTTCTTCAAGTACACGGTTTAAAGATTAGTTAGGGGGAGTAATGGGAGAAAAGAAGCAATATATTTGCATTGATTTAGGCACAACCAATCTAAAAATGATTTATTTCGATAAAGAGGAGTTAATTGACGCCCAATCTTTTCGCTATCAAAACACCAATATTCAAGGAAAGGATTATCAATTAGATGCGGAAGAAGTTCTCAGTCTATTATCAGAAGGGCTGAGAAAATTAGTGATGAAGCACAATCTTTCTACAATCTCAATTGCTTTGACTAGTGCCATGCATAGCGCAGTTGTACTTGATGAGCATTTTTATCCGAAAAGTCCGATATATACATGGGCCGATCGAAATGGGAGTGAATTTGTACCAATTGATAGGAGTAAGACAGTCTCTCAATATGTGAGGACGGGGACTCCCATTCATATTATGAATCCATATTTTAAGTGGCAATATTTACTAAAAATTTACCAGCCTGTTAAAACTATTGGTTCCATTAAGGATTTAGTTATGGCTTTTCTAACAGGAAATTGGATGATTGATTTAGCTTGTGCTTCTAGTTCGGGATTATTTTCGCTGGAGGAGTCCAACTGGGATCAAGAATTATTAACGTATCTGGGTATTTCTACGGTTCAGCTACCAAAAATTGTTTTGCCAAATGTCAAATGTAAATTGAAAGACCCACAACGATTTGGCTTAAAGTCAGGTCTAGTTTATCCTGGTTTTAGCGACGGTGTATCCTCCAATGGTTCTACACTATATTTAGAAAACGCAGCGGTTTTATCATTTGGGACGAGTTTTGCTATTCGGGTGATTAGTAACCAAGTACAAGTAGATGCTAAGTATCAAAATTTTTGTTATCAGTTTTCCGATAATCAATATATCATTGGCTTTCCGAGCAATAATGCTGGCAATGTATTAGAATGGATTTGTCAGAAAGAAGGAGTAAATTTTGATGATTTATCAAAAATTTCTGAGTCTGATATAGAAATAAAAGGTACCTTTCTTCCCTTTGTTTACGGAGAACGTTCTCCTATATGGAATGATCAAGCTAAAGAAGAATACTATATGGAGAACAATTTAACAAAAGAAGAGCGGATTTTTACCATGCTATCGGGCGTATTTTACAATGTAAAAATGAATGTGGATTTATTACAGAATATGACTATCATCGATAAAATTGTCTTAACAGGTGGTCTCAGTATTAACCTATCCCTCTGTCAATTACTTTCAAATATTTTAGAAATACCTATTTATATTTCAACAGAACCAAATCAAGAGAATATCGGAACCATGAATTTATTAGGGAAACACCCTAAAACTTCAGACTATACTATCATTTATCCTCGCGCTAATAATACGCTTAAAAAAGGCTATGAAATATATAAACAAATTGTAGAACAAAAATATCTTTAAAGCTATGAAGCATATTTCTTATTTTGATTTTCCACCTTTTTATCACTTAGAGATGAAAATTATCAACCAACATTTCGCAGACAAGAAAAAAGAGGCGTAAGCCTCTTTTATGTCTATTTTCTTATTAAAGTTAACATCATTAGAAACAGAAGTTCGTGGCTATTTTAATGATGTATCTAGTTTAAGCACAGAAGGATTTAAAAATTACAACAAGCAATACGAATATTATGCACTCTCGAAATTAATTTACTTTATATTAACGGGAAGATATAAAAATATGAATAAATTTGATTTTCCAAAGTTAAAGGAGTTTATGGAAAAAGGACTGGATTCTAATCATGATTTTAGGTATAGCACAATAACGGAAATGAAGAGTGCATTTCTAGAAATACAGGAAAAATGGAACTTCTAAGGCTTGTAAGTAATGTATTTATCAAAAAGGAACACTTCAACTTGAAGTGTTCCTTTCATTATCTGCATGTTCTACTTAAATTTTATTATCTAAAAAGTGTAGAGAAAAAAGTAGAGACTCAATTGATTTGTACTGCAATGTAATGAAATTTAATATTTCAAAAACCGCATAAAATCAATGTTTTGACGTCTATTGACGTGTAATGAAACCCTTACTTAACCTCAGTAAAAATCACGTGTTTGCGCAATTTTGGTGAGTATTTTTTCAATTGAAGACGGTCTGGAGTGTTACGTTTGTTTTTTGAAGTAAGGTACAAGCGTTCACCAGATTCTTTGTGTTCAAGTGTAATGTTTACGCGCATGGTATCTCCCTTCTATTATTCAGCCGCAGCTGCCTTTTCGATCTTACGTCCCTTGTAGTATCCTTTCAAAGATACACGGTGAGAACGTGAGTAATCTCCAGTTGTTTCGTCAAATTTCACAGTTGGAGCTGCTACTTTGTAGTGAGTGCGACGTTTGTTTTTCTTCGCTTTTGAGGTGCGACGTGCAGGTACTGCCATTTTATCTTTTTCCTTTCAAATGTGTGTTTTGGCTTTTGCCAACTTTTACATTATAACAGAAGCTTCTTGTAAAGTAAAGTTACTTGACACGGTTTTTTCAATTTTTTTGAAAAAGGCAGAGCAGGTATGCTGACATAGGCAAAAACTATCGGAAACCATAAAAAATATATATTGTACATTTATAGCTTTTCCCCTTACAATGAACATATCAATTTTTAAGGAGTTTTCATATGGCAAAAATTCATTCTCACTTCGATCATGTCGGTTCTTATCTTCGCCCCCAAGCCTTGAAAGAGGCCCGTGAGGCCTTTGCCCAAGGGAAGATTAGCAAGGAAGAACTCTTGGACATTCAAGACCGCCTGGTCAAGGAGCTGGTTCATCATCAGGTCGAAAATGGCCTGGAAGTGATTTCAGACGGTGAATTTGGCCGTTCCTGGTGGCATTTGGACTTCCTCTGGGAATTGACAGGCTTTGAAGCCTACCAGCAGGAGGCTTCCTATAAGTTTCACGGTGCCAAGACCAGGACCACCAATGTCCGACTTAATGGTCAGGTAGCTGAAAACCCCAACCATCCTTTCTACCGTGACTTTGAGTATCTTCTATCCATCACACCGGCAGGAGTGACACCAAAAGTGACCATTCCAAGTCCATCGCTGGTTATCAAGCGGGACCACCGCAGTGACCTGTATGCAGACTACTATGAGAGCTGGACAGACTTTCTCGATGGTTTGGCCAAGGCTTATCACGATACCATCCAGCGCTTCTATGACTTAGGAGCCCGCTATGTCCAGCTGGACGACACCACTTGGGCCTACCTGATTCAGCAGCTGGAGACCTATCATGATCAGCCAGAGCAGCGCCGAATTTATGAAGAGATTGCGGAGGATGATGTCTATGTCATCAATAAGGCCCTAGAAGGTCTGCCAGAAGATTTGACAGTGGCGACCCATATCTGCCGAGGCAACTTCAAGTCCACCTACCTCTTTGAGGGGAGCTACCAGACGGTGGCCAAGTACTTGGGCCAGCTCAACTACGATATTTTCTTCCTAGAATATGACGATGAGCGCTCAGGAGATTTTGCCCCTATCGTGGACATTTGGAATGGCCGTGACCAGGTGGAATTGGTACTTGGTGTCATCACCTCCAAGGATCCTGCCCTGGAAGATATCGATGCAGTTGTTGCCCGGATTCAAGAAGCAGCCCAGCTCATTCCGCTGAAAAATATCGGCCTTTCCACCCAATGTGGCTTTGCCTCGACGGAAGAGGGCAACATTTTGACCGAAGAAGACGAATGGAAGAAGCTCCGCCTCATCAAGACCATCACAGATCAGGTTTGGGGTTGAGGAATCCAATTCAAAGATAAGATAGAATAAATTCTCCACAGTGGATATGACCCTGTGGAGTTTTTTGCCCCCAAGGAGCAGAAATGGGAAGGAAAGTCGGCCTATGGTCCCCTGCTACTGGTGGGACAAAGTACCCAAGTGCTTGAATTTATGGTACAATAATAGACAAACTGAAAAGAAAAGAGAAGATTCATGCGCCTTCAAAAACCCAAGGGAACTCAGGATATCCTACCGCTGGAAGCTGCCAGATGGCAGTATGTAGAGAACCTGGCCCGTGAAACCTTTAAGAAATACAACTATGGGGAAATTCGGACGCCCATGTTTGAGCATTACGAGGTCATTTCTCGCTCGGTTGGGGATACCACTGATATCGTAACCAAGGAGATGTATGATTTCTATGACAAGGGGGACCGCCACATCACCCTGCGTCCAGAAGGGACCGCACCAGTAGTCCGTTCCTTTGTGGAAAACAAACTTTTTGCACCAGAGGTTCAAAAGCCCGTCAAGCTCTACTATATCGGCTCCATGTTTCGCTATGAGCGTCCCCAGGCTGGTCGTCTGCGGGAATTTCACCAGATTGGGGTTGAGTGCTTTGGCTCTAAAAATCCGGCCACCGATGTGGAAACCATCGCCATGGCCTACCAACTCTTCGGGGAATTGGGCATCCAGGATGTGACCCTCCACCTCAACACCTTGGGCAGTCCTGAGAGCCGGGCAGCCTATCGCCAGGCCCTGATTGATTACCTGACCCCGCTCAAGGAGACCCTCTCCAAGGACAGCCAGCGCCGCCTGGATGAAAATCCTCTGCGGGTCTTGGATTCCAAAGAAAAGGAAGACAAGCTTGCGGTGGAAAATGCACCTTCAATTCTGGATTACTTAGATGAGGAGTCCCAGGCGCATTTTGATGCGGTTCGAGGTATGCTTGAGACGCTTGGTATTCCTTATGTCATCGATACCAACATGGTCCGTGGTCTGGATTATTACAACCATACGATTTTTGAATTTATCACCAAGGTGGACAAGGCAGAATTGACTATCTGCGCAGGGGGCCGTTACGATGGCCTGGTCGAGTATTTTGGCGGGCCTGAAACCCCAGGTTTTGGTTTTGGACTCGGTCTGGAGCGGCTTCTCCTGATCTTGGAAAAACAGGGGATTGAGCTGCCAGTTGACAGCCAGATGGATGTCTACATTGCCGTTCTGGGAGAGGGAGCCAACAGCAAGGCTCTCGAGTTGGTGCAAGCTCTTCGCCAGCAAGGTTTGACGGCTGAGCGGGACTATCTGGGCCGCAAGATCAAGGCCCAATTCAAATCAGCCGATAGTTTCAAGGCAAGAACGGTCATCACCTTGGGAGAAAGCGAAGTCGAATCAGGGCAGGTCACTATCAAGAACAATGCCAGCCGCCAGGAGATGACCGTTCGCCTGAATGAGCTGATGGAGAATGCTCAAACTATCCTGAACAAACTGAACTAGTCTGCGCATAAAAGGAGATATTATATGAAAAAATACATCCATCTAGCCTTGATTTACGCTGTCTGTGCCCTGGTGGCAGGAGTTTTCTACCGCGAGTTCACCAAATGGAATGGATTTACAGGGGTCACCACCTTGGGCAAGGTCCATACCCACCTTTTCATGCTGGGCATGTTCCTCTTCCTCCTCGTAGCCCTCTTTGCCCAAAACCATGACCTGGAAGGACAGAAGTCTTTCCGCCTCTTCATGAAGGTCTACAATGTCGGTCTTCCACTGGTTGCAACCACCATGGTTGTTCGTGGCGTTACCCAGGTCCTTGGTACCCAGCTGTCCAAGGGTTTCAATGCCTCCATCGCAGGAATGGCCGGAATTGGCCATATCTTAGTCAGCATCGGCATCATCAGTCTCCTGCTGGCCCTGAAAAAAGTTGTAAAAGATTAAAAACGGCCTTAGAAGGCCCAGCTTCTGAAGAAATTCAGGAGCATTTTTTTATCATCCTATGAAAAGGCTTACAGTTCAAAATGGTTGAGATTCTAGATTTGTGAAAGAAAAAAAGTTTGAGAAAATATTCACAAACTTTCAAATAAAAGCCCAGCCAACTGGGCTTTATGTTTACGATTTCACAAAAAATCTAAAAAACTTTGTGAATTATTTAACAAATGCTTTACAAAAAAATAGAAATAGGGTAGAATAATATTGTGAAAAAGTTAACAAATGGTTTGTTGACAGGAAAACAATTTTTTGGAGGAAAAACCGAATGGCTGATAAACAACTATCACCTGAAGAAAAAGTAGCAGCTGCGCAAGCGCACGTGGATGAATTGGTGCAAAAAGGTCTGGTTGCCCTGGATGAGTTCCGTAAACTCAACCAAGAGCAAGTGGATTACATTGTGGCGAAAGCATCCGTAGCAGCTTTGGATGCGCACGGTATCTTGGCTGCTCATGCGGTGGAAGAAACAGGTCGTGGTGTCTTTGAAGACAAGGCAACTAAGAACCTCTTCGCCTGTGAGCACGTTGTCAACAACATGCGCGGCGTGAAAACAGTTGGCGTAATTGAAGATGATCCGATTACTGGTTTGACAAAAATTGCAGAACCTGTCGGTGTCATCTGTGGGGTGACTCCAACCACCAACCCAACGTCAACAGCCATCTTCAAGGCTCTGATTTCCTTGAAAACCCGGAACCCAATCGTCTTTGGTTTCCACCCATCAGCTCAAGAATCTTCTGCCCATGCAGCGAAGATTGTTTACGATGCAGCTGTGAAAGCTGGAGCACCTGAAAACTGTATCCAATGGATCACTCAACCATCTATCGCAGCAACCAACGCTTTGATGAACCACGATGGTATCTCTACTATCCTGGCAACAGGTGGTAATGCCATGGTGCGTGCGGCTTACTCATGCGGTAAACCTGCCCTTGGTGTAGGTGCTGGTAACGTACCTGCCTACATCGAAAAATCTGCGGATATCCGCCAGGCAGCTCACGACATCGTTATGTCTAAATCATTTGACAACGGTATGGTCTGTGCATCAGAGCAGGCAGTTATCATCGACAAAGAAATCTACAAAGAATTTGTGGAAGAGTTCAAGTCTTACAAGACTTACTTTGTCAACAAAAAAGAAAAAGCCCTCTTGGAAGAATACTGCTTTGGCGTGAAGGCCAACAGCAAGGACTGTGCAGGTGCTAAGCTGAATGCGGACATCGTTGGTAAACCAGCAGCTTGGATTGCAGAACAAGCAGGCTTCAAAGTTCCAGAAGGAACCAACATTCTGGCAGCAGAATGTGCAGAAGTAGGACCAAATGAGCCATTGACTCGTGAAAAACTCTCTCCAGTCATCGCAGTATTGAAAGCGGACAATGTGGAAGATGGTTTGAAGAAAGCTCGCCAAATGGTGGAATTCAACGGTCTGGGTCACTCAGCTGCCATCCATACTAAAGACGAAGAACTCGCAAAACGTTTCGGTACAGAAATGAAAGCCATGCGGATCATCTGGAACTCTCCATCTACTTTCGGTGGTATCGGGGACGTATACAACGCCTTTATTCCATCATTGACCCTTGGATGTGGTTCATACGGACGCAACTCAGTGGGTGATAACGTATCTGCTATCAACCTTCTTAACATCAAGAAAGTAGGGAAACGTAGAAATAATATGCAGTGGTTTAAAGTTCCTTCAAAAATCTACTTCGAGCGTAACTCTATTCAATACCTTCAAACAGCTGAAGACATTGAGCGCGTTATGATCGTTACCGACAAAGCTATCGAACGCCTTGGTTTTGTACAACGTGTCATCGACCAGTTGAATGCTCGTTCAAACCAAGTAACTGTTCAAGTCTTCTCAGATGTTGAGCCAGATCCAGACATCACAACCGTAGAACGCGGTGCAGAAGTGATGCGGACCTTTGAGCCAGATACCATTATCGCCCTCGGTGGTGGTTCACCAATGGATGCGGCTAAAGTAATGTGGCTCTTCTATGAGCAACCAGAAGTGGACTTCCGTGACCTGGTTCAAAAATTCATGGATATCCGCAAACGGGCCTTCAAATTCCCATCACTTGGTAAGAAAGCCAAGTACATCGGTATCCCAACCACATCTGGTACGGGTTCAGAAGTCACACCATTTGCCGTTATCTCTGATAAGAAGAACAACCGCAAGTACCCACTAGCTGACTACTCATTGACACCAACCATCGCCATCGTAGACCCTGCCTTGGTAGAGTCAGTGCCTGACTTCATCGCAGCGGACACTGGTATGGACGTCTTGACCCACGCAACAGAAGCCTACACTTCTAACTTCGCAAACGACTACACAGACGGTATTGCCCTTCAAACCATCAAGTTGGTCTTCCAATACCTGGAAAAATCTGTGAAAACAGCTGATCCGGAAGCGCGTGAAAAGATGCACAACGCTTCAACCATGGCTGGTATGGCCTTCGCCAATGCCTTCCTTGGAATGAGCCACTCTATGGCCCATAAGATTGGTGGGGTGCACCACACTGTTCACGGTCGTACCAATGCTATCTTGCTTCCATATGTAATCCGCTACAATGGTACTCGTCCATCTAAGACCACTACATGGCCTAAGTACAACTACTGGAAAGCTGATGAGAAATTCCAAGACATCGCTAAGATGCTGGGACTTCCACATTCTACTCCAGAAGAAGCGGTGGAAGCTTATGCTAAAGCGGTTTATGATCTCGGTGTTGCCGTTGGTATCAAGATGAACTTCAAGGATCAAGGTATTGATGAGAAAACCTGGAAAGACAGCCTGCATGAAATTGCTCTTCTTGCCTATGAAGACCAATGTTCACCAGCGAACCCACGCTTGCCAATGGTAGCAGACATGGAAGAAATCATGGCCGATGCTTACCATGGCTATGCAAAAAAACCAGGCCGTCGTAAATAAGCCAAACCATTTGTTGATTCCCCGTTTTAGCTTAAACAGCTAAAGCTGAAGAAGTGACCGCAAGGTCACTTTTTCTTATACATTTTTCTTCAGAATCATGGTTTTTTGTTTACATCTTACTAAAATATCTGTATAATATATCAATGTAACATTATTTTTTGCAATTTTAAGGAGATATGCAGATGAAAAAGAATACCTTGTTTCGACTTATCTTAGCCAGCTTGTCCGCTCTGGTCTTAGTTGTTGCCTTATCCGCTTGTTCCCTTTTTCAGGGAGAAAGTATAGATGGTTCTTGGACCAGTCCGACTGGGGCAGAAACCATGTACCAGGAAGCTTTGGATGCAGCAGGTTCAGAGGCAGTCTTCACCTATTCAGACCATAGCTTGGAGGAGATTCTGACTAAGACAGAGTTGGATCTGACAGTAGAGGACGATAAAGCAACCTTGACCATGAGTATGCACGTTGATAGCGATGCCTTTTTCACCGCCTTGAAGGATGAGCAGACGGCAGCTGTAAAATCTGAGTTAGAGAAGATGGGCTACAACTATGAAGAAATGGATGCAGCAACCAAGGCTCAGTTAGATGCTTCCCTCCTTTCAGATGATGACCTTCAAAAGATGGTAGATGACACCGTTGATCAAATGGCGTCATCCCTTGATGGAAGCTATGATGCAAAAACGGGCGTTGTAACAGCAGATGTCTTTAAGGCGGATGTCAATCGTTCCAGCAAAACCTTTGAAATCACCAAGGTCAATGCAGCAGTTGGGGAAGGACTTATCGTTAAAGGTGAGAACTATCAATATAGCTACAAGGATGGTGTCTTGACTTTTGAGGGTGAAACAGATGCAGATGATATTGTTTTTGAAAAAGAATAGTCTGAAAAAGAGGCTGGCCAGTAAGTCTATCCTCTCTACTTAGAGTTCGTTATAACATCTTGACGCAGTGGTTGATTGGCAGATTTGTTCGTGTTTTACACTCCAAATCTGGCCTCTACGACTGACGCGAACAGAGTTCGCTTCATTTCCAACCTCAAAAGGTTCACTGAACCTTTTGAGCTGTGCGGGGGTGGGAGTAAAATAGTCCAGTAGACTATTTTAGCCCGAACCTGTCATTTTGGAAGTGAGACGAACTCTTTTTTCAACCTGTCGAGTTCTGTCCCACTCCCTTTTCTCTTGACAAAAAATCAGGAATTTATAGCCCTGAACGCGGATTCATTTCCAATTTTCTGTTCATTTATGGTAAAATAGTTAAAATACATTTTTGAGGACCTATTATGACCCTAATTTACCAATCAACCCGCGATGCCAATAACAAAGTAACAGCTAGTCAGGCCATCCTGCAAGGATTGGCAGCAGACGGCGGACTCTTCACCCCTGTCAGCTATCCAACAGTTGACTTGGATTTTGATGTCTTGAAAGATGCCAGCTACCAGGAAGTAGCCAAGCTGGTTCTGTCAGCCTTCTTAGATGATTTCACAGCTGAGGAGTTGGACTACTGCATCAACAACGCCTACGACAGCAAGTTTGACACGCCTGAAATTGCACCCTTGGTCAAATTGAAGGGCCAGTACAATCTGGAGCTCTTCCGTGGTTCCACCATTGCCTTCAAGGATATGGCCCTCTCCATCCTGCCCTACTTTATGACCACTGCGGCCAAGAAACACGGCTTGGAAAATGAGATTGTCATCTTGACCGCCACTTCTGGTGATACTGGTAAAGCGGCCATGGCAGGTTTTGCGGATGTGCCAGGTACCAAAATCATCGTTTTCTACCCTCGCGATGGTGTTTCTAAGGTGCAAGAGCTGCAGATGACGACCCAGACGGGGGCCAACACCCATGTCGTGGCCATTGATGGCAACTTTGACGATGCCCAGACAGATGTCAAACGGATGTTCAATGACGCAGCCCTGCGGGAAAAATTAGCAGCCCACAAGCTCCAATTTTCATCTGCCAATTCCATGAATATCGGCCGCTTGGTGCCACAGATTGTTTATTATGTCTGGGCCTATGCTCAGCTGGTTAAGGCAGGAGATATTGAGGCCGGACAAGAAGTCAACTTTACGGTTCCAACAGGGAATTTCGGTAATATCTTGGCGGCTTACTATGCCAAGCAAATCGGCCTTCCAGTAGGCAAGTTGATCTGTGCCTCCAATGACAACAATGTCCTGACCGATTTCTTTGCGACCAAGACTTACGATAAGAAGCGGGCCTTCAAGGTGACGACCAGTCCATCGATGGATATTTTGGTTTCGTCCAATTTGGAGCGTCTCATTTTCCATCTGGTGGGCAACGATGCGCAAAAGACCAAGAACCTGATGGAACAGTTGGCTGAAAAAGGCCAGTATAGCCTGAAGGATGCGGATGCAGCCATCATAGACCTGTTTGCGGCTGGTTTTGCGACTGAAGCAGAGACAGCAGCTGAAATCAAGCGCGTCTATGATGAAAATACCTACATCGAGGATCCGCATACGGCAGTGGCATCGGCGGTTTACAAAGCCTATGCCGAACAGACTGGGGACCTTCGTCCAACAGTCATCGTCTCAACCGCTAGTCCTTACAAGTTCCCAGTGGTGGCTGTCGAGGCTGTGACAGGCAAATCAGGCTTGAGTGACTTTGAAGCCTTGGAGCAGCTACACGAGATTTCAGGTGTGGCCTATCCAAAAGCAGTTGACGGCCTAGAAACAGCTCCAGTTCTTCACAAAACAGTAGTGGCAGCGGCTGACATGCAAGCGGCTGTGGAAAGCTACCTAGGAGTATAACAAGCACACAGATAGAGCCTTCGGGCTCTTTTCTAGTCGGAGAATATGAAACTATATCGAGAAATCTTACACATCGCTCTGCCAGCCATGGTGGAAAATCTCTTACAGTTCCTCATGGGCATGGTCGATTCTTATCTGATCGCCTTTTTGGGGCTGGTTGCCCTGTCAGGTGTCTCTCTGGCCAATAATATCATGGCGGTTTATCAGGCGATATTTATTGCCTTGGGCGCGGCCCTCTCCTCCTATTTGGCTGGTTCTGTCGGGAAAAAGGACAATCAGGTCCTGTCTCGAAAGGCAACGGAAGGGTTGAAGTTAACAGTCTTGCTGAGTCTGCTTTTGGGACTCTTTTCTCTGGTCTGGGGACCTGATTTACTGCTATGGTTGGGGGCAGAAGCCAGCGTAGCAGCAGCTGGGGGACTCTATCTCTTCTTGGTAGGTGGCTCAATCCTCACCCTGGGACTGATGACCAGTTTGGGGGCCATCTTACGAGCGACAGGCCAGGTTCGCTTACCCATGTATGTCAGTCTCTTATCCAACCTGCTCAATGCCCTTTTTTCAGCAGTGGCAGTCTTTTTACTGGATGCTGGGATTGCTGGGGTGGCCTGGGGAACCATCTTGGCCCGACTGATTGGTGGCTTCATTCTCTGGCGGTCCTTGCGGCTCCCCTTGGCCAAACCGCATTGGGGACTGGATGGGAAGCTCTTGCGTCTAGCCTTGCCAGCTGCAGGGGAGCGGCTGATGATGCGGGCGGGAGATGTAGTCGTGGTGGCTCTCATTGTGAGTCTGGGAACAGCAGTTGTGGCAGGAAATGCTGTTGGAGAAACCCTGACCCAATTCAATTACATGCCAGGTCTAGGCATTGCGACTGCGACAGTCATTTTGGTTGCCCGATCCAGAGGAAATCATGATGAAAAACGGATTCGTGAGGTGCTCAGGGCCAGTTATCGTCTCTCATTAGGATTGATGCTGGTAATTGCTACCATTATTTTTCTCTTTGCTAAACCGCTAGCTGGGCTCTATACCCAGGATTCTCTAGCCCTAGAGGCTAGCTCTCTCGTGATGCTTTTCTCCTTTCTTGGAACGCCAGCCACTGCAGGAACCCTGACCTATACAGCGCTCTGGCAAGGTCTTGGGAAAGCCCAACTCCCCTTTTATGCCACGAGTTTGGGAATGTGGCTGATCCGCATCGGACTAGCTTCCTTGCTCATCTTTGTCTGTAAGTGGGGGCTAGCAGGTGTTTGGCTAGCAACCATCATGGACAATCTCTTTCGATGGGTTTTTTTATCCTTTTTATTTATGAAAACCAATCAAAAAAGAGGTTAGCTTTTTTTGAACCGCACCCCAAAAGTTAGACAGAAAAAAATCTAACTTTTGGGGTGTTATTTTTATGAAATTGAGCTATGAAGATAAAATCAAAATCTATGAACTACGTCAAAATGGCCAGTCTATCAAGACCTTGTCAAAACAG
>NZ_JBHCHN010000052.1:0-39699 GCF_041802885.1 Streptococcus sp. | reverse complement strand
GTCGAAGCTGAAACCAAATCCGTACAGCCCCACCAGGTGTAGCCCATGAGCTCCACTCCGTCCTCAATGGCTTCGTACATCTGCTGGACATGTTTTTCCAAGTAATCAATCCGGTAGCTGTCATGGATGGCGCCATCCTCTTCCACCACATCCAGGGCACCCAGACCATTTTCAACGATGAAAAGGGGTACCTGATAGCGGTCGTAGAGTTTGTTGAGGGTAGTCCGAAGTCCTACGGGGTCAATTTGCCAGCCCCAGTCAGAAGCCTCCAGATATGGATTGGCTTCACCCAGGAGGAGGTTGCCTGCGGTGGCTTTTTGCTCAGGACTTTGGTTGTTGGGGTGACGGGTCACAGAAGTCATATAGTAAGAAAAACTCATAAAGTCAACAGGATACTGCTTGAGAATGGCTTCATCTCCTGGCTCAAACTGAATCTGGATATTGTTTTCCTTGAAGAAACGATTCATGTAGCGAGGATAGGCTCCCCGAATTTGGACGTCCGAATAAAAGAGATTGGCCTGGTCCTTTTGTACCGCATGGAGGATGTCATCTGGATGGCAGGTTGCTGGATAGGCCTCCATCCGAGCCAACATACAGCCCACCTTGTTTTCTGGGTCAATCTCATGGGCAGCCTTGGTCGCCAAGCTTGAAGCGATAAACTGATGATGAACTGCTTGATACATCTCATCCAAATGGAGTTTACCATCTTCAAAGAGGAGACCACCTGACAAGTAGCCTGTCAGACCGAGAATATTGATTTCATTGAAGGTCAGCCAGTACTTAACCTTACCCTTGTAACGCTTGAAGACCGTTTCCGCATAGCGAACAAAGAAATCAATGACCTTGCGGTTCTTCCAGCCGCCGTACTCGGTCACCAAGTGAATAGGAAATTCATAGTGGGACAGGGTCACCAAGGGCTCGATACCGTACTTATTGAGCTCATCAAAGACCTTGTCATAGAAAGCCAGTCCTTCTTCATTGGGCTCCAACTCATCTCCCTTAGGGAAAATCCGTGGCCAGGCAATGGACAGACGGAAGGTCTTAAAGCCCATTTCGGCATAGAGGGCGATGTCTTCCTTGTAGCGGTGGTAAAAATCCGAACCCCAGCGTTTTGGATAGAGGCCTTCTGTATCCTGAAGGGCAAAATCCAGTCTTTCACGGTTCATGGGTGTTGTAAATTCTCCAGTCATGGACTTGCGCTCTTCTGGATTGACTGCCCTGGCTGTATCAGAGGTCGCAAAGCCGCGGCCTCCCTCACCAAAGCCCCCTTCAAACTGGTTGGCGGCCGTTGCCCCACCCCAGAGGAAGCCATCTGGAAATCGTTTGTTTTCTGCCATCTTCTTACCTCACTTTTTAAATTTTTATCCTGTGCGGCCTGCGCTTTTCGCATGCAAGAGGCTACACACGCTTTCTCTTCATTTTAGCAGGAAATGTAAACCTTTTCCTATCTTATATCATGAAAAACTGATACTATTATCTGTTTTCTTAGTGATTAAAAAAGCCAGCTGAATGCTGGCTAATCATTTAGACAAAGATGAGAACGAGGATGGTATAGACGACAATGGTCACCAGCATGTAGAGGGAAATGAAGGTGGCTGCATAGGTCCGGTCCTCCTCCCCCTGGAAGGTCTCTTCGATGAGGAGAGGCATGGCAAATCCTGTCGGACACATAAAATATAGCAAGGCGGCTATCCGGAAGGTCTGGTCTGCCATGAAGTTCGGAAAAAGGAGGAAGAAACCAAGGATAACCAGCACATAGTAAACCACGCGGACAGACATCAGCCGCAACATGGCCTTGAGAGTCTGAAAGTCAACCTTGAAATCGTAGCCCAAGACAAAGAGAATCATGCCCAAAATAGGCCCCGTCGCCGTGTTCATAATCCCCGAGTAGAGAGGAGCAAAGGGTGATTGGATGACCCAGGAATAAAGGCCTGAAAAATTGAAGACCAAGCCCAGAAGAATCGCGATGACAAAGGGATGGGAGGCGACTTCCTTGGCCAGCTGGGCCCTAGATTTTTTCTCCTCTGAGGCCCCAGCCACCATGATGGGGATGACCAAAAAGGCGATGATGGAACCAGCTAAGTCAAAGATGACAGTATTGCTGGATTGGCCGACGATGGAAAGATATAGGGGAAGTGCAACAGCTCCTCCTTCGACTGTTGTCAAGAGATAGGGTGAAAAATGGCCTTGTCCCTTACCAGTAAAACCAGCCAGTTTTTTGCCCACAACCATGGACAAGAAGAAGGCAAGGGTGACATAGACAATCACCACAGCCGTTTCCAGCTGTAATTGCGCAGAGCCTAGTAGGTTAAAAATCAGAATGGGAAAAAGGACGGTGAAGACGATGGTATTGGCTCCTACCTTCTGATCTGGGCTAATCCAGCCCTTGACACGGGATAGATAGCCCAGCCCCAACATGAAAAATACAGGTACTAGGGTGGTTAATGCTGCCATTTGGCACCTCATTTCTTTACGATATATACTAGTTAGTCTACCATAAGAATAGAGACCTGAACAAGTCTTTTTGCAGGAAATTCTGATACTTTCCTCTTTTTTCTAAAAACTCAGTCCAAACCCAGCCATTCTTCAAGGGTGGTCATGACAGCCCCATCCCTATGGTGACCAATCAGGTGCCTGGCAGCCGCCTGAACAGGAATAGAGGCATTGGCTACCGCATAGGAATGAGGAGTCAGCTGCAGCATTTCAATATCATTCCCTCCGTCACCAAAGGTCATGACCTGGTCTGCTTTCAGACCATAGCGGTCCATGAGCTGACGAATCCCCCAAGCCTTGTGGATGCCTTCTTGGATAAAGTCAATGGCCCCATAGCCACTACCGACTGCCACCAGATTGCCAGGATAGTTCTGATTAAAGTCTGCTGCAATCCTCTCATGGTCCTCCGGAATCATCATGGTTAGCTTGCTGACTGGCTCATCTGCTGGAATCTGGGAGAAATCATCCACAGGCAAGATCTGGCTGATAAACACTTCAAATTCCTTGGGTTCAATCAAGCCAGGCCGGTAATGAAAACTTGACTCCTTGAGGCGATAGGAGTTGTTCAGTCCCGAAACCACTGCCCTATAGTCGACCAGCTTGTCTGAAAAGTAAGCCAGCAGGGCATTCAATTCCGATCTGGGCATGGTCTGATGAATAAGGGTCTCTCCCTTTTCCACCAGGCGGGCCCCATTTTCAGCTACGAAGGTCACTTCTTTCTCAAATCCCTCAAAGATACGGTAGAGGCGGGGCATGCTGTTGCCGCTGGCAGCCACAAAGTGAATGCCTCTGGCCTTCATCTCCTTCAAGAGCCTTTCAAATCGCAGGCGGTCATAGGTCCCCTTTTCATCTAAAAAGGTCCCGTCCATATCGGTTGCGATCAGTTTGATGGTCATATTTTTCCTCCCTTGAAAAAGAATGGCCGCTGGAGGCAGACCATTCTTAGATAAATTTTAGGCATCTTTTGATTATTCCAAATCCTGACCGTTGCTGGCAATGACTTTTTGATACCAGTAGAAGGAATCTTTCGGAGTCCGCTCAAGGGTTCCATTTCCAGCATCGTCCATGTCCACATAGATGAAGCCGTAGCGCTTGCGCATTTCTCCTGTACCTGCTGAAACGAGGTCAATACAGCCCCAGGTGGTGTAGGCAATCAGGTCCACTCCATTGGCGATGGCATCGGACATGGCCTTGATATGAGCCCGGTGGTAGTCGATGCGGTAGTTATCATGGATCGAGCCATCTGCTTCAACGGTATCAAAGGCCCCCAGACCATTTTCAACGACCATCATTGGGATTTCATAGCGGTCATAGATTTTTTCCAGGAAGTACTGCAGACCTGACGGATCATGGGCCCAACCCCAGTCAGAGTAGGTCAGATAAGGGTTTTTCGCACCAGCTGAGAAGTTTCCAGACACTGTATCTTCGGACTTGTGAGTTGTCACGATGGTGGACATGTAGTAGGAGAAGGTATAGATATCGACCTTTCCTTTAGCAAGGACTTCCAAGTCGTCCTCCGCCATTTCGAGAACCACATTGTGCTCTGCCCAGAGGCGTTTGGCATAGCTGCCATATTTGCCTTTGGCCTGGACATCGCTGCAATAGTAGATATTTTGCTCCCAAGCGTGTTGGTTGGCCAAAATATCCGCTGGATCACAGGTGCCAGGATAGAAGGTGATGCCACAGATCATATTGCCAATGACATAGTTTGGATCGATGGCATGGCCCAGAGTGACTGCCTTAGCTGAGGCAACAAACTGGTGGTGGAGACTTTGGTAGGCATCTTGGTAGTCTTGGTCGGTCATAGCGTCGCCAAACAAATCAAGGAACATGATACCGCCATTGATTTCATTGAAGGTCAGCCAGTATTTGACAAGCCCCTTGTATTCCTTGAAAATGGTTTCGGCATACTTGACATAAAAATCAACCAGTTTGCGGTTTTTCCAGCCTCCGTAGTTTTGCTCTAGGGCCAAAGGGGTATCAAAGTGCCAGATGGACACCAGGGGTTCAATGCCATACTTGCGGCATTCTTCAAAGACAGACCGGTAGAAATCAAGACCTGCTTGATTTGGCTCTGTTTCATCCCCATTTGGGAAAATCCGGGCCCAGGAAATGGACAGACGAAAGACTGAGTAGCCCATTTCAGCGAAGAGTTTGATATCTTCCTTGTAACGATGATAGAAATCAACCGCCTGGTGGTTTGGATAATAGTGGTCTTCTAGGACTGCATACTTAGCCCCTTCTGGCAGGTGACCGCCCGCGTGGCCCATAGAGGCGTATTTGCCTGGCTTGCCATCCTTGTCGATATAGGTGGTATAGCGCGGACTGTTGACAGACCCTCCTGTGGTCACATCGGTTTGAACCAAACCACGTCCATCCACATTATATGCACCTTCTGCCTGGTTGGCTGCAATGGCGCCACCCCAGAGGAAATTCTTTGGAAATTGTGTCATGTAACATACTCCTTTTTTATTTTTCTTGTCTAGGTCCAGCCTAAACAGTTAATTCAATCATATTGTCTTCAAATCCCAGCAGGCAGGATTCATAGTAGCCGTCTCCTGTTGTTCTGGGACCTGAAAGCAGCTCATAGCCATCGGCTGCCAGACGCTGGGTCAGCTGGTCTACCCTTTCCTTGCTCCCCAGAGAGAAAGCCAAGTGGATAAAACCGAGGCGCTCAAGAGGTAGCTGGCTCTGGTCAATACTGGACTTGGTCATGATTTCCAAACGGGCCCCATCCGCAAAGCTCAAAAAATAGGAGGAAAAGCCTGTCTTAGGATTGTGATAGAGGCTGTTGGACTGGGCCTCAAAGTAGGTTTCAAAGAAGGCTTTCGCCCCCTCCAAGTCCCTGACATAGAGAGCCAGGTGCTCGATTTTCATCTTTTTCCCTCCTTGCTTGTCTTTTTGTCATAAATATAGTATAAATGGATTGAAAGCCCTTTTCTTAGCCAATAATATGATATAATGATACTATCATCTGATAAGGAGGTTCTTATGAAACAACATCTGATGGATCAGTTTTTCCAGCATCAGATTGACTATGACAATCACCTTTTGCCCCTCAAATATTGGCATACCCATGTCCAACATGGGATTCCAGATGTCCTTTTTCATTGGCACAATGAATTTGAAATCAATTATGTCTATCGGGGTTCTGCCCGCTACCATATTGACTACAATTATTTTGACAGTCAGGAGGGGGATATCATCCTTATCCGCCCCAATGCCATGCATTCCATCCACCCCATCGGGGATTTAGAACACGTGACTGACAGCCTAGTCTGTCATCTGGATATGCTAGGAACCTCCAATCTGGACCAGACATCACTGCTCTATCTCCAACCCCTGCAAAATGACACCCTCAAAACGGTTCCCCGTATCCAGCCACATCAGGAAGGCTATGGGCCCATCAAGGAGGTCGTCTTCGCTATCCTGGAGCTGGTTCGCAAACAGGAACCCTACTATGAACTCCTGCTCAAAAGCCAACTCTTCCAGCTCCTTCACCTCCTCTATCATCATGGCTATGTGGTCAAGAAAAATACAGATGATCTCTACCGGAAAAATGAGAAATTGAGAGGCTTGATTGACCATATCCACCAGCATTTTCAGGATAATTTGACCATCGAGCAGATGGCTGATTACATGGGCTACAGTAAGACCCATTTCATGTCGGTTTTCAAGCAGCAGACCGGAACCTCCTGCATGGAATTTGTCATTCAGGTCAGACTGAGAGAGGCCTGTACCCTGCTCACCACCAGCCTCAAGTCGGTCTTAGAAATCTCCAACCAGGTCGGCTTCAACAACCTCTCCAATTTCAACCGCCAATTCAAACGCTATTACCACATGACACCCAGCCACTACCGCAAGCAATTTCGCAAGGAACAAAGCTATTTGGGAGCTAGACCCGAGAAGTTATAAACTGTCAAAAAATGGAAGGAGAATCCTATGACCATCACCATGCAGCTCTACTACACCGGAAGCAATGGCTCCGCCCAACTCTTTGTCAAGGAAATGGAGGAGACCGGTATTGCTACAAAGATCCGTCAAGAGCCAGGGAATCTGGCCTACGACTACTACCAATCCTTATCCGACCCAGAAACCATCCTCCTAGTGGATTCCTGGAAAGATCAGGATGCCCTCGACATCCACCATGCCTCTCCCATGATGCAGGACATTCTTCATCTCAGGGAAAAATATGGCCTGACTGTCCGAGCTGAACGCTACCGCTCTGACCAGGAAAACATCCCTGAACGGGACCAGAAATACCATCATTCATAAGAAAGGCTAGGCATAAGCTAGCCTTTTCTTATATCTATAAAATACTTATTCAACGGTGATGATGACCCGTTGGTAAGCCTTTAGTGGAATAGTCCCGTCATCCTGGACTTCTAAGATGATATGGAAGGTATCGCCAGACTTGGCATCATCAGGAATAGTGAAACTCATTTTTTCTGTGTCTGCACCACTGAGTTCAACAGCATCCACTACTTCATTTTCATCAAGTTTACGCGTCCATCCTAATGACAAACCATATTCTTCATTGATGGCCTCGACCGCCTTTGTAGTTCCCTTATATTCTTGATAGGTATCCGCTTCAAAGTAGCGCCACCATTTATAGGTCAACTCGTCCTTATCCGGGTCACTGGCTTGGGCTGTTAAGGTCACCTTGTCCCCAGCCTGGGCAGTAAGCTCAGTCCCTTCCTTGACGGTGGCAGTTGGATTGTGGTTGGCATCTTCATAGTTTTCTGCCACACCCCAGTCCGCACGCGCCGCAAAGTCATTATTGATATCTGTCAGCCAACGCGTCAAGGTGTATTGTGACTCAAATTGCTTGGTGTAGGGATTGTAATCCAGGACAGTATTTTGCAGGAGACTATCATTGGTTTGCCCGAACCGGCCACCCCAGCCTCCATACTCTGGATAATCCACATTATTGAGCCCATTTTGAAGGAGGAAGAAGTAGGATGGGGAATCTCCTTCGGAGATGAAGTCATACTGCTGATATTGGGGATTTTTTTTAGGTAATCCTCGGAGCCCCGCTGCTCCTCTGGCAGCTCTCCCTCAATGATATTGCCATCTCCCATTGAAGCATAGAGGTCCATCAGGGGACCATTGTTATCCAAGATGTTTGCCTTCTGCCAATCTGCCTGAAGGGTCTCATTAACTTCATCAGGGTTGGCTTGCCAGAGATAGGCAAAGTACCAGAAGTTGGACTGGTCATTGATGACTTTAAGGTCAGGCCAAGATTTGGCAATGTAGTTACTATAGCTATCATCTTGGTCAAGGATGATGTAGAGAACCAGTTTCTTATTGATTTTTTCTTGAATCTCTTCCCAGTCTTCTGTATCCTTGTACTTTTCCTCAATGGATTTCAGAGCCCTGGCAGTAGTATTGGTACCGCCCCAGGTTTGAACATAGAGGGTGCGCTCATCATCGTCCAAAAAGAGGTCCATCAGAAATTCTGACCCTTCTGTCACCTCTTCCATTTCTCCAACATTGGAAATATTGCCAATCTTGGTGATCTGGCGGATACTGTTAGCTGTCGGATAGCCTTCGGCATGCTTGGCCAGATTTGGCTGGATTTCTTCATAGGCATCAATCATCTCATAAATCCAGTCGGTCCCTGTCCAGCGAAATGGTTCGATACCCTTTTCTTCATCACCTGCATAATGGTAGGTCGAGCTTGTGATGACAATTCCTGCTAGGTCCATCTCATTGGCATAATAGAAATAGCGAATCATGGAGTTCATGTCATCGACTTCACCATCTGTGGTGATGACCGTTCTGTATTTTTCTCTTGTTTCTGACGAAGTTTCATTTGTTGAGTCATTTGCCGACTGATTGCTACAAGCTGCCATACCAAGACAGCCCAATCCAACAATTCCCATCCTGATAACCTGTTTCCAATTCATATCCTACCTCCTCTTATTCCCCATACTTGGCATCGATGACGGAACTAAACCAGCGGCCATTGAGAACGGTTTTGTTGAGCTCATCCTTGATGGCGGTTGACAAAGTCGCATCAGCTTCCATCTTGGCTAAGATGTCTTCTGCTGTTTCTTTGTCGCTGGACATTTCTATCTTGGCTTTCTTCAAGTCGGCATCCATGCTCAGTACCTCTTGATTGGAGGCCGTCCAGGCCTCCCATTTTGGCAAATCGCCCCCGTTTGGATCCCCTGTGGTCACAAACTGTTTGAGATAGGCTTTGAAATCCTTGCTCAATTCCTTGGCTCCGGCTGATTCAAAATCATCTCCGATGAAGGTTGCATAGTTGGATGGGGTCTGCAAGAGGGGCTCAAAAATGCCGTGGAAGGCTCCCAGTAAACCAGCAACCGTTGGTGCAGAAGTCCCATCATCCCCAAAGGAGATCTGGCTAATGTAGATGGGAGAGCTATAATGTTCCGTCATGATTCGAGCACTTTCAACCGTATTGGACAGGCGATAGAGTTGGCTGCCGTAAGTCTCTGCGTAGGTAAACTCCTTGAGCAAGTTTTCGTCCATGAAGAGACTGCCATCGCTGACAGACGCCGCAAAGCGTTTGTCAAAGGCTGTAAAGAGGGAAAACTCGCTGGTACCTGTGACCAAGAGCAGGGGAACATCATTGTAGTTCTTGGTGTCAAAGCCTTCTTCTGGAATCACCACCCCATCCTTGTAGAGATGAGGGAAGACCGACATTCGGATGGCTGCATTGCCCATGAGTGGGGCCAGGCGGTCAGCGGATAGACCATGCAGATAGTCTTGGACATCTTGACCACTGGTCAGCAACCACTTCTTGGCCGCAGCCTGGTCTGCCTTGATCCCATCTTCTACCACCAGCGGGGCTAGGGCCGTCGCAAAAATATCCTGACTTTCTGCCTTATCTGCCAAAGTCATGCCTCCACTGAAGGAAATAGCCTTATGGTATTTGCCTTGAAAATGGGGAGAAATCAGCGTGGCCATGACATCACGTCCTCCAGCTGAAAAACCAGCCAGGGTCACATTGTTCTTGTCACCGCCAAAGACTTCAATATTTGCTTGCACCCAATCCAGAGCGGCTGCAATATCTAAGAGGGTAAAGTTGCCTGATTTTTCCAAATCCGTCTCCGAATTCAGAGCTTCCAAGGGGTTGAAACCTAAGACTCCCAAGCGGTAATTGACAGATACATAGACCGCATTGACATCCTTGACAAAGGTATTGCCCTTGATTTCCTGGGCGTGCCCTGTCTGGTTATTCCCTCCATGCAAGAAGACAATGACAGGCAGGCCAGCCTCGGTCGTATCCGGCCGAACAACATCCAGATTGAGGGCCGCTTCGGTTCCTACAACCTCACCATTGGTAAATTGGACAAATTTTTCACCTGCCTTGCTGGCATCAAAGGTACCTGTCCAATCCTCAATAGGATGAGGTTCCTTCCATCTCAAATCCCCAACAGGAGCAGCTGCATAGGGTATACCCAACCATTCCAGGACCCCATTTTCCTTGTCCTGATTACCCTTGACTTGACCACTGGTGATGGTTTGCGTGACCTCGTTCTTAAAGGTAACTGTTTCTTCTTCCTTGGTCTGTCCACAGGCTGCTAAAAGGACAAGCAGGACCAAACT
Source organism: Streptococcus sp. (assembly GCF_041802885.1). Lineage (GTDB taxonomy): Bacteria > Bacillota > Bacilli > Lactobacillales > Streptococcaceae > Streptococcus. The sequence continues at coordinate 29,628 of NZ_JBHCHN010000052.1, read as the reverse complement.
GAGCCATTTAAAGAATTTCTTTTCCATATTTTCTAATCCTTTCTTTACAAAAGACCGACAACATCAACCAAATAGGAAACCTCCTTTCTTAGAATAATGGATAACAAAAGATAAAAGGGGCTGGGGAGTCTTTCCCTAGCCCCTGCTTGACTTATCAAATCTTGCAATGGTTTATTTTACAGCTGTTAATAGGTAGTCGCCTGTAGTCACCTGGCTTTCTTGTGTGACCAAAATGTCGGTGAAATCAGCGCTATTGGTTACAATAATTGGCGTCATCACTGGCAAACCAGCAGCCTGAATAATATCGATGTCAAAGGCAACCAATTTTTGTCCAGCTGATACCTGATCCCCTACTTGAACAAAGGTTTCAAAGCCCTTTCCTTCCAGGGAAACAGTGTCCATACCGATATGGATTAATAGTTCAGCCCCATTTTCAGTACGAAGACCGATAGCATGTCCAGTTGGGAAGACCAGGGTTACTTCTGCATTGGTTGGTGCGCAAACTAGACCCTCACTTGGGTCGATGGCAATTCCATTGCCCATAGCTCCTGAAGCAAAGACCTCATCCGGCACATCCGCCAAGGCTACAACAGCACCTGACAGAGGGCTAGCCAGGATTTCTTGCTTGATTTCTTTTAGTTCTGGAACAGACTCCACTGGAGTCTCAGCTAACTTTTTTTCAGTTGGTCCTCCGTACAAGTAAGGTACTGGTACCATCATTTGGATAGCGAAGGAGAGGACTACTGCTGCCAGTGAGAAGGCAATCATCACCCACATTGGGTTCATGTCACCCGTTGGAGTCACATATCCTGGATACATGAAGATACCCAAAGCTCCCATGGCATGGTTCTTGAGATCAAAGAAGGAAAGACCTGCACCAATCAAACCTGACACGACACAGGAGATGTAGAATGGGGTTTTCATTGGAAGGGTTACCCCGTAGATAGCCGGCTCTGTTACCCCAAAGATGGAGGAAATGAAGGCTGGCATAGATAAGGTCTTGACCTTTTCTTCCTTGGTCTTCAACATGATGGCCAAGAGAACACCTGTTTGAGTAAAGTTAGGAAGGGCAGCTGGAATTAAGACATCTGACCAGCCATTTTCTGAGAATTGAAGGATCGCCAATGGTACAAGGGCCCAGTGGAGACCAAACATTACCAGAACCTGCCAGAAGGCACCCAAGAGAACACCGTACAGAATTGGACTGAAATCCATGACGGAAGTGAAGGCATTTGAAAGGAGATCTGATGCAATGTTGGCAACAGGACCTACTGCCAAGAAGGTCAAAGGTACAGTGATTAAGATAGTTGCAAATGGAACAATGAAGACCTTAACCACATCCGGTGTAATCTTCTTCATGATCTTCTCAATATGAGATGCCACCCAGACAGCCAAGAGGACTGGCATAACACTTTGAAGATAGCTGCCTGATGATGGTAATTCAAAAGGAATACCAAAGACATTGTTGAGCCCTGCTTCAGTCAAAGTTGCAACGGTTGTCGGAAGGGTCGGGTAAACCAGAGCCATCGCCACCGCCATTGCAGTGAATGGGTTCATCTTGAACTTATTGGCAGCATTGTAGGCCAGGATGATTGGTAGGAATTGGAAGAAGCCATCACCAGCGGCGTTAAGAATCGCGTAGAGGGCACTATTGGCATTATTCCAGCCCAAAGTCGCACCGAGGATGGCAACTAGACCCTTGATGATACCAGCCGCTGCCAAGGCGCCAAGGGATGGTTGGAATATCCCTGATACCAAGTCGACAAAGCGGTCAAAGAGGTTGCCCTTTGGTCCGTCACCTTCGTCAATATCCAGGCTTCCGGCACCAGGCAGACCAGAGACATTCAAGAATTCTGCATAAACATCTGGCACATGGTTGCCAATCACCACCTGATATTGACCACCAGCCTTGACAACTGTTACCACACCATCTCGTTTGGTCAAATAGTCTGTATCTGCCTTTGCCTCATCTCGCAGTTGGAAACGAAGTCGGGTCACACAGTGTTTGACCGAAATAATGTTATCCTTACCACCAACGTGGTTCAAAATATCTGTAACTAAATCCGTATATTTATTAGCCATTGGCTTCTCCTTAATTTTTTTTGGACTCGCCAGGGTGATCAGGCCTTTCTCGTCCGCTTCTTGGTTTGCTGCTGAAAAACAGAAAAACCCAAATAAATATCAAACAACCGCACCTCAAATAAAGGCTGATTATTTCATATCTATTTAGGTTTTGCCTGCTAACCAGTAACAATCCTTTTTGTTATGTGTCCATGATAACACAAAAAAAAAGCACTTTGCAAGCGCTTTTTTAATTTTTATTTTCTTTTAGGCGTTGAATATGGATGGTCAGATAAACCTGCTCATCCTGACTCATCTCAAATTCACAGGCCGTCCGCACATAGGTTTGAATCTTTTGCGTACAGGCAAAGGCCTGGGGATAATTATGCTGAACCTGCTCGTAGAGGAAGGCATCATTAACTCCCTGCACCATACCCTTGACCACCCGTTGGGCAAAGTACTGGACATGGGTGACAAAGCGGTGATAACTGATGTCATTTTCATCCATATCTCTTCCGAAATGAAGACGGACAATATCCAAAATCTGGGTCACAATGCGGGAAATAGCATAGGAATCCTGACCCATCTTACCATTCTTCTGGGCATTGACAAAGTGGAGGGCAATGGAGGAAGCTTCCGATTGGTCCAAGGTCTGCCCTAATTTCTCCTGGACCAAGGCCAAAGTCTCTAGACCCAGCTGGTACTCTTTAGGATAGAACTTGCGGATTTCCCAGGCCAAGGGATTTTGCAGACCAAGGCCCTGCTCCGTCCGCTCCAAAGCAAAATGCAAATGGTCTCCCAAAGCCACATAGAGCGACAGTTCAAAGGTGGTAGCGAGGATTTCTTCCGCCCGATGGATGATGACATTAACAATTCCCAACTCTTCTGGAGAAAGGGTTCCGAAGATTTCTCCAAGGTCCGTCATTTGCAAATCATTTTGTAAAACAAAGGTTTTTTCAATTTGGTCAGGGTTCAAAAAGTCTCCTGCTTTTTTTTGAAAACCCAGCCCCCTTCCCATAACGATTAATTCTTTGCCCTTTTCATCGCTAGCCTGAACAACATTATTGTTATAGACTTTCTCGATTTTCAACATCCTTCACTCCGCTACATTTTAATAAAAAAATAACCCAAGCACATAACAAGAACACGCCAAAAAGCTATCTTTCTTCCTATCTGCTTCGGTTTTGCCTGTTTCCAGTAACAATCCTCTTTCTGTTTATCTTAACAAAAATTGACCGCTATTGCAAGCGTTTTAGAAAATCTCTAACTAGTCCTTTTCCCTTGATGAAAGAGTGTGACGGGGGAAGGAAATCTCTTCAGACAATGGGAAAAGGGGCAATCTCATTCCCCCTTTCACCATGTAAACCATTATTTTTTAAAACCGAAGTTCAGATTTAGTCTAGGAGACCCAGTTTTTGGAAGGCATTGTAGAGGCCGTCATGTTCCACATCGTCTGTCACCATATCGGCCATAGCAAGGATTTCAGGACCCCCATTGCCCATGGATACACCAATCTCACAGTATTCCAGCATTGGAATATCAATCTTGGCATCTCCAAAGGCGATGGTATCTTCCTTTTTCGCACCTAGATGCTCCAGCAGGACATCGATAGCATGGGCCTTGTCAATGTCCTTGACCCCCAAATCGCCAAAGAGGGCTGTTTCTCCCCGTCCGCCCCAGGTGTTGGCAACCAGCTGGGGAAAAGCTTCCTTGGAATCCAGATGATCTTGATAGGAGTCGAGGACAAAGCTGATTTTATTCAAATCATCTCGATAGAGTTCTCCATCATAAACGATTCCATGCAGGACATCTTCCGTCTCCTGATGGGCCACTTCTTCCGCTGTCTTGCCCTTGTTCATGGCGTAAATCTTCATGGTTTCTCGAGCCCTGTCCCGGAAGTTTTCGCTGGCAAAGAGGCCATTGTTGCTCTCTAAGTAAAATTCCAGGCCTCGCTCATGGAGCCAGTCGACCACAGCCTTGGCATCTTCCTTGGAAATGAGCTGGTGCATGATGACCTGACCCTGGTGTTCCACATAGGAGCCATTGCCCCCAATCATGCCATCCAGACCGATGTCCCAGAGTTCAGGCTGCATCTCTGCCCGACTGCGACCCGTGCAGACATAGACCAGATGGCCATTCTCCCTAGCCTTACGAATAGCTCCCACCGCTGAATCAGTAATGCGGTTGTGGTAGTCCACCAAGGTTCCATCCACATCCAAAAAAATAATTTTTCCCATTGTATCACCCCATATCTTGATACTTCTATTATATAAGGAAGGGTATCCGCTTCCTAGCCTTATATCACGATATACTGATACTATGATATGATTTTTTAAAGATTTTCCAAGAAAAAATCCCCGAATTCCGATGACTCGAGGATAGATAGGTTTATTTACGTTTTGGTGGGTTGTGGATCGCCACACCAAGAACATCAAGGAAGGCTTCGTACATGACTTCTGAGAAGGTTGGGTGACCGTGGATAGATGCTGCCACATCGTCAACTGTCAACTCAGATTCCATGATGGTTGCAGCTTCGTTGATCATTTCAGCAGCAACTGGACCGATGATGTGGACACCAAGGATTTCATGGTAGCGGGCATCAGCAATCACTTTTACGAAACCATGAGCTTCGTTGGAAGCAATGGCGCGACCGTTACCAGTGAAGCTGTTGCGGCCAATCAGGATATTTTCCTTGCCGTATTTTTCGATAGCTTGGTCTTCTGTCAAACCAACCATAGCGATTTCTGGATGAGTATAAACCGCTGCTGGTGTGAAGTCCAGCTTGGCCTTGTGGTGGTTACCATTGATGGCATTTTCAGCAGCCACTTCACCCATACGGTAAGCAGCATGGGCCAACATCTTGGTACCGTTGACATCACCCGGTGCGTAGATACCTGGGATAGAAGTTTCTTGGTATTCGTTGACCTTGATACGACCGCGGTCTAGTTCAAGGTTAAGATTTTCAAGACCAGCCAACTGTGGCACACGACCGATAGAAAGGAGGGCTTTTTCAGAAATGATTTCTGAACCGTCATTCAGCTTGATGGTCAACTGGTTGTTGGCTTCCACGATTTCAGATACACCAACAGAGGTCAAGAATTTCATACCCTTCTTAGAAAGGACTTTTTGCAATTCAACTGACACTTCGCGGTCCATACCTGGGATGATACGGTCAGCCATTTCAACAACCGTTACTTCTGTGCCGTAGGATGCGTAAACGAGACCGAGTTCGACACCGACAACGCCACCACCCATAACAGTGAGGGATTTCGGAATTTCACGCAGGTCAAGGATATCATCAGAGGTCAAAACCAGTTTGGAATCAATACCTGGAATGTTGATACGGGAAACTTTTGAACCAGTCGCAAGGATGATGGAACGACCCTTGATCACTTTGTCGCCAATAACAACTGTCTTGTCAGGGTTTACTTGACCAAGACCGTTGAAGATGGTGACTTTGTTGGCTTTCAAGAGACCAGCAACACCGCCAGTCAAGGTCTTGACAACCTTGTTCTTGAAGTCAACTGTCTTGTCCATGTCAACAGTGTAGTTGGTTGAAGCAAGGTTGATACCGCGCTCAGCCGCAATCTTCAAGCCGTCAAGGATTTCAGCGTTCTTGAGGTAGGTCTTGGTTGGGATACAACCCTTGTTCAAGCAGGTTCCGCCAAATTCTGATTTTTCAACGATGGCGATTTTACCACCCAATTGGGCACCGCGGATGGCTGCATAGTAACCAGCAGGACCACCGCCGACGACAACCATGTCATACTCGTCTGCTGCCAATTCAGCCGCAGGAGCCTGTGGAGCTGCTGCAGGAGCTGCAGGCACTTCCAAGCCAGCCGCTTTCAAGTCAGCAGTTGCTTGAGCCACACTTGCGCCCTCTTCAACGACTTCTCCTTCTGCACCTAGGTAGGCAATGACTTCTGTTACAGGAACAGTCGCACCATTGCCATGAACAATCTTCAGAAGGATACCAGAGTCTTCTGCCTCCAGCTCCATGCTGGTCTTGTCTGACATCATTTCCAAGATAACATCGCCTTCATTGACCATATCACCTTCTTGTTTTTTCCACTCGATGATTTCACCTTCTTGCATGTCTACACCGAGTTTGGGCATAATAATTTCTACTGCCATGATTAAGATACCAAGAGCGAAGAGAAAGCAACTGAAAAATTAGGAAATCGTAGAAAATCCTGAATTTCTAACCGATTTATCTATTTTTCCGAGCTTTCCGCTCGGGTTCAGTTTCTGAATTCCCTCTGCTCTTCTTCCCTTTCTTTTTTATGGTTGGGCAAGGTGGTCTCACCCCTCTACTTAATAACTAGTTTTTATCAAATCAACAATTCCAATGGGTTTTCCAGCAAGTTCTTCAAGTCAACCATGAATTTAGCTCCGTTCATACCATCCACGATACGGTGGTCGATGGTCAAGCAAAGGGCCATGATTGGACGAATCTTGATTTCACCGTCGATGACAACTGGTGTTTGAACAGTTGCTGCTACACCAAGGATAGCTGAGTTTGGTTGGTTAATGATTGGGTTGAAGGTCTTGGTACCGAACATCCCCAAGTTGGTGATAGAGAAGGTAGAACCTGACATTTCAGCCCCCTTGAGCTTACCAGTCTGGGCTTTCTTGATGACATCTTTTGAAGCCACCACAAAGTCAGACAAGCTCATCTTATCTGCACCATGAACTACTGGCACGACCAAACCTTCGTCTAAACCTACTGCGATACCAAGGTTGACAAACTTGTGCAACTCGATTTCTTGAGCGTCGTTAATCAACGAAGCATTGAGGTAACGGTGTTCTTCCTTCATCAAGGTACGAGTTACCGCCAGACCAATCAGGTCTGTGAAGGTTACTTTGAGGCCTGTCTTGTTCATGATTGGCTCAAGGACTTGCTTGCGCAGGGCCATGAGGTTGGTCATGTCAATATCGTAGTTGAGGGTAAAGGTTGGAGCAGTCAGGTAAGAGTTGACCATACCTTTAGAGATAGCCTTACGCATTGGGCTCATCTTGATGATTTCTACGCCCTCTGGCAATTCTTTAGCTGGTTTTTCTTCGACCTTAGCGACTGGAGCAGCTTCTACTGCTGGTGCGACAAGGGCCAAGACATCTTCTTTGACAATCTTACCATTGACACCTGTACCTGTGATGGTAGAGAGGTCAATACCTTTATCTGCTGCAATGCGGGCAGCCAGTGGCGTTGCTTTTGGTGCAGCATCCTTGAAGTTTTCAACATCCGCCTTGTGGACACGGCCATTGGCTCCTGTCCCTGGAACAACTCCCAGGTCAATATGGAGTTCACGCGCTAATTTGCGGGCTGCTGGAGTGGCACGTACCTTGCCTCCACCTTGTGGCTTCGCTGCCACTGCTGGCGCAACGATGACTGGTGTGCGACTTGCTGGCACTTCTTCGATGGCTGCAGCTGGGGCTGGAGCAGAAGCAGATCCTGCTTCCACTGTTTCCCCTTCTGCGCCCAAGTAGGCAATAACTTCAGTAACGGGTACGGTTGCGCCATTGCCATGAACGATTTTAATAAGGACGCCTGACTCTTCCGCTTCCAGCTCCATGCTGGTCTTGTCAGACATCATTTCCAAGATGACGTCGCCTTCGTTGACGAAATCGCCCTCTTGTTTTTTCCACTCGATGATTTCACCCTCTTGCATGTCCACACCGAGCTTTGGCATAATAATTTCTATTGCCATTTCTAAGATACCAAGTCCGAACAGAAAACGACTGAAAAACAGGAAATCGTCGAAAATTTTGATTTTCGTAACGATTTATCTTTTTTCCGAGTTTTCCGGACGGGTTCATTTCCTTTCTTTCAGTTTCTTACGTTATCAAGAACCAAACCAGATTTCATAAATCGAATCGATTCAATTCTCGCCGTACATTCTTAGTGAAGCTAGATTTTTTCCTCTAGCCTATCAGGGTCAGCGTCTTTCCGATTGCTTTTCTGACAAGGCGATTGGGCGGAGTCATAACTGATGTTAGGCAAGCCAAATCAACAAAGTCAGAAAAGATAAGCGAATGACGATAAGATTAACCCTTGTTTACTTGCTTATAGATTGCCGCCTTGATTTTCTCTACGTTTGGCAATACTGCATTTTCAAGAATGTTTGCGTAAGGAACTGGTACATCGTCTGAAGCGATACGGATGATTGGGGCATCCAAGTAGTCAAAGGCTTCGCTTTCTGTGATGATGGACGCGATTTCACCGATGAAACCACCTGTCTTGTAGGCATCGTTGACCATGATCACCTTGCCAGTTTTCTTCACAGACTCGATAATCAATTCCTTGTCAAGCGGGATAAGGGTACGTGGGTCAACCACTTCTACGCTGATGCCTTCTGCAGCCACTTCTTCAGCAGCTTTCAAGACACGCTCCAACATCCGGCCGTATGAAATGATGGTCACATCTGTACCTTCGCGCTTGATTTCACCCTTGCCAAGTGGGATGTAGAAGTCTGGATCTTGGTTAACTTCTTCTTTTTTACCGTAAAGGGCTTTTGGCTCCAGGAAGATAACTGGGTTGTTGTCCAGGATAGAAGATTTCAAGAGACCTTTTGCATCGTTAGCCGTACCTGGTGCAACCACCTTGATACCTGGGATATGGGTCAGCCATGCTTCAAGAGACTGGGAGTGCTGTGCTGCAGAACCGATACCAGAACCAGAAGCTACACGGAAGGTTACAGGTGTTTTCAAGCCACCACCAAACATGTAGTTGGTTTTGGCTGCCTGGTTGACAATGGCGTCCAGGGCGATGGTCACGAAGTCCATGAAGGTCAAGTCAACGATTGGACGCAGACCTGTTTGGGCCGCACCAACTGCAGAACCAGCAATAGCCGCCTCAGAGATAGGGGTGTCGCGGACGCGTTTTGGACCAAATTCGTCCAACATACCAACTGATGTACCGAAGTCACCGCCGTAAATACCGACGTCTTCACCCATCAAGAATACTTTTTCATCCTTACGCATTTCCTCGCTTTGAGCCAAGTTAATCGCTTCACGCAAGGCCATTAATTTTGTTTCAGCCATTTATAAAATTTCTCCTACTTATATCAAAATTTTTCTTCAATCTGGATAGCAGACTAATCTACAAATACATCTTCATAGGCTACTGAGATGTCTGGATCTGGGCTTTCTTGAGCGAATTTCACTGCTGCCTCGACTTGTTCTGCGACTTGTGCTTCAATGGCATCCAATTCTTCATCTGTAGCAATCTTGTTCTCTGTCAGGTAAGTGCGGTATTTCTTGAGTGGATCTTTCGCCTTCCATTCCGCAACTTCTTCCTTAGTCCGGTAAACACCAGCATCAGCTGTTGAGTGACCAAACCAGCGGTATGATTCCACTTCGACAAGGGCTGGACCGTTTCCTGCACGTACGTACTCGATGACTTCTTGCATTTTTTCATAAACTGCAATCACGTCGTTTCCATCTTCTACATAGTGACCTGGCATACCGTAAGCTGCCGCACGAAGGTAGAGGTGAGGAATCTTGGTAGAGTAGGTAATATCTGTTGAAATACCGTAACGGTTGTTGGTGATGAAGAAGATAACTGGCAAGTTCCAAACAGCTGCCAAGTTCATGGACTCATGGAAGGAGCCTTCGTTGGTTGCTGAATCACCAGAAAAGGCGATGACAATGTTGTCCGTTCCTAGGTATTGCTGGGTCAATGCTGCGCCAACTGCGAGGGCGTAACCACCACCTACGATACCATTTGAACCAAAGTTTCCTTTTTCTACGTTGGCCAAGTGCATGGAACCACCACGTCCTTTAGATGTACCTGTTGCCTTACCAGCAAGCTCAGCCATCATACCGTTGATGTCGATGCCTTTAGCGATAACGTGACCGTGACCACGATGGTGTGAGAAAATAATATCTTGTTCGGTCAAACCTGCGATGGGTCCAACAGCGGCCGCTTCTTCCCCGACAGAGAAGTGAGTCATCCCTTGTACGAAACCACGACGCACCAATTTATTCAATTTCATGTCCACATCACGGATTTGTTGCATTTTCAAGAACATATCCAAGTGTTGCTCTTTTGAGATAGATACCATAAGTCCTCCAAAAAATAATTCTAATTCTCTACAATGATAGACCATAATTTCACAAATAGCAAATAATTGAACCGGTTTCTTTTTTAGGAAAAACAGCGAAAAAGCCTAGTATTAGTGCAATTATTCACAATCTTCAACAACAACTTTCTTTGTTTTTGTTTTGTTTTTCACAAACTTTCGAAACCGTTGTCAGAATTCACATTTTGTGCTAAGATGACTGGTGGAGGTCGCTATGGATTTTGATTTATTTCTCTTAATTTGCAACTATATCGGGACCATTGCCTTTGCGGTTTCGGGCGTGGTCAAAGGATTTAAAAAGAATCTAGATATTTTTGGCATCACCCTCCTAGGGATTTTGACTGCTGTTGGAGGAGGGATTATCCGAGACACTATGATTGGACAGATTCCAAAGGCTTTGACCGACCCCAGCTCCATTTATTTATCAGCAGCCGTTGCCCTGATGATGTACATCTTTGTCCGCACCAAGAAAAACGACAATCCCATGGAAAAACAGATGCTGCTCTTCTTGACCACGACCAACCTGGTCTTTGATTCCATTGGCTTGGCAGTTTTTGCCCTGATTGGATCCAGTGCGGGCACGGATTTGAAACTCAATGCCATGACCTCTGGTATCCTAGCTACTCTAACCGGGGTTGGGGGTGGTATCTTGCGGGATGTCCTTGTCAATGAAACCCCCATTGTACTCAAGGAAGATGTCTATGCCGTCCTGGCTCTGGGTGCAGGAATCTCCTACCATCTACTGGTCGTCAACCTGAACCTGCCACGTGTTCCTGTCTATCTGACCCTCTTTGTCATCTTCCTCTTGATTCGTCTGGCGGTCATTAAGTACAAGCTGAGGCTGCCAAATATGGACAAAAATACATCCCAACACTAAGTGTGCTGGGATGTTTTCTTATTTCATATCTAAATTCCGCAACATTTCATCGATTTTATTTCCGTATTCGATAGATTGGTCTTTCTCAAAAACCAGATCCGGAATTTTATACATGGTCAGCTTGCGAGCGAGTTCACGTTTGATAGTTCCTGTCGCTTTTTCAAGACCAGTTTGGGCCTTCTGATTATCAGAGGCCAGCGTGCTGTGAATGGTGTAGTAAATTTTTGCAAGGGAAAGATCGCCCGTCATGTGCACATCTGTGATGGTCACACCTTGGACACGAGGATCACGAACTTTCAATTTCAAAATTTCATTGACCTCACGCTTGATTTCCATTCCCACACGGTCACTACGAAAATGATTTGCCATCGGACTTCCTTTCGTTTCCATGATAGAAAAGCTGAGTTTCCTCAGCTTGCATAAGCGAAATCAGTCGAAAACGACTGTTTCCAACTGACTCCATTTGATTGAAAAGCTTCTCGACATCATCAACATCGATAATTTGCGAGGTTGATGGTCAAGGAGATATTACTTTTTAATTTCTTCCATGATGTAAGCCTCAATATTGTCATCCACTTGGAGGTCATTGTAATTTTCAATCATAAGACCACCCTCTTGGGCATTTCCAACTTCTTTGACATCATCCTTGTAGTGCTTGAGGCTGACCAATTTGCCATCATGGACCACCACTCCGTCCCGGATAACGCGGACGCTGGAGTCGCGGGTCACCTTACCATTGATAACCATAAATCCACCGATGGTACCAACCTTGGATACCTTGAAGGTTTCGCGGATAATCGCTTCCCCGATAACCTTTTCTTGGTATTCTGGATCCAGCATTCCCTTCATGGCATCTTCCATCTCTTCGATAACCTTGTAGATGATGCTGTGAAGGCGGATTTCAACCTCATCTGCATCTGCCTGCTGACGAGCAATTGGAGTCGGACGAACATTGAAACCAATGATAAAGGCGTTAGAAGCTTCTGCCAGAGTCACATCAGATTCGTTGATGGCACCAACGGCTGCATGGACGATAGTGACTTTCACGCCTTCCACTTCAATTTTCTGAAGGGAAGAGGCAAGGGCTTCAACAGAACCTTGTACATCGGCCTTGATAATAACATTGACAGACTTGACTTCGCCTGCTTTGAGAGTATCAAAGAGGTTTTCAAGGCTGACACGCTGAGTGGCTTGACGTTGTTTAAGAAGGGCGCGCTTAGCCCGTTCTTCACCCGCTGCACGCGCAGATTTCTCATCTTCGTAGACGGCAAAGTGGTCTCCTGCCATCGGTGCTTCGTTGAGACCTGTAATAGAAACTGGTGTAGATGGTCCAGCAACCTTGACACGGCGGCCCAGATCATTGGTCATAGCACGAACCCGACCAAAAGTATTACCAACAACGATTGGATCTTGAACATTAAGGGTACCTTGTTGCACCAGAAGAGTGGCAACCGCACCTTTCCCTTTGTCCAAATGTGCCTCGATAACGGTACCGATGGCCCGAACAGTTGGGTCCGCCTTGAGTTCTTGAATTTCAGCTACCAGGAGAACCGTCTCCAACAATTCATCAATGTTTTGGTTGAATTTGGCTGAGATTTCCACAAATTCAGACTCACCGCCCCAGGCAGTTGAAATGACACCGTGTTCAGCCAATTCACCAATAACACGCTCAGGGTTGGCACCAGGTTTGTCGATTTTGTTAATCGCGACAATGATAGGTACTTCTGCTGCTTTTGAGTGGTTAATCGCTTCGATAGTTTGTGGCATTACCCCATCATCTGCTGCCACGACCAAGATGGTCAAGTCAGTCACTGAGGCACCGCGGGCCCGCATAGAGGTGAAGGCTGCGTGTCCTGGTGTATCCAGGAAGGTAATTTTTTTACCCTTTTCTTCGATTTGGTAGGCACCGATATGCTGGGTAATCCCGCCAGCCTCCCCTGTTGCCACACGCGAATTGCGCAGCGTATCCAAGAGGGTCGTTTTACCGTGGTCAACGTGTCCCATGATGGTCACAACTGGTGGCCGCTCCATCATTTCATCTTCATTGAGGTAGCCTTCTTCGACGAAGAAACGCTCAATATCAGCGCTATCCACTTCAACCTTTTCTTTAGCTTCAATACCGTAGTCTACCAAGAGAAGTTCGATGGTATCGCCGTCCAAGGATTGGTTTTGAGTGACCATGACACCCATCATGAAGAGCTTCTTGATGATTTCAGCTGGTTCGCGCTTGATGCGTTTTGCAATTTCTGCCACTGTCATACCAGCTGTGTATTCCAACTCTGCAGGCAATTCATGGAATTTTCGTTCTGTCACTGGTTTGACAGCTTGGTTATTCTTACCTTTTTTGTTTTTCTTACTGTTCCAGTTACTATTTCTTTGATTTCTCACTTGATTTTGGTTACTTCGATTCTTTTGTTGTCTGCGCGGGCCATCTTCCACATCATTGCTGAAGTCACGTTTCTTCTCAACCTTAGCTGCTTTTTTACGGCGAGTATCGACAGCTGCTGGTGCAGGAGTTGGAGTAGGAGCCAAAGGCTTGGTTTCCAAAACTGGTTCCTCAAACTTGACCTCTTTAACTTTTGGTTGGTGATGCTTTTTGGCTTCTTGGGCTTGGCGGAAGCGTTCTTCACTACCGCGAGCGTATTCAGCGTTTTGCTCTGCTTTTAGGGCTGCAGCACGGGCCTTAAAGTCAATCCGTGGGGCAGACGCTTGCTGACGCTGCTGTTGACGATTGTCAGCCTGGTCAAAACGGCGGTTGTCTGAGCGACGGTTGTCATTGCGGCGGTCGCCTCGATTCTGACCTTGGGAATTGCGGTCACGGTTGCCGCCAACCTGGCGCTGATCCGGACGACCTTGATGGCGGTCATTGCGGTTCTGACCTTGATGGCGGTCGTTGCGCTGGCGGTTTTGGTTGCCTTGTCCACCAGACTGGGCTCTGCGTTCTGCTTCAGCCTTGGCACGGGCTTCTCGCTCTGCCTTAAAGTTCCGACTTTGTGGCCGAACAGGCATAGCTGGTCTTGCTGGCGCTACAGGCTTATCCCCAGCCTCCACTTTAGTCTCAGCTTTGTCTTCTGCCTTTGGTGCTGCTGGCGTTTCGACTGGTTTGCTTTCAGTTTTAGGAGCTGGTGTTTCAACCGACTTGCTTTCTGCGGACTTCGCAAGAACTGAAAAACTGTCTGCAATGCGTTTGGCACTGGCGTCATCCACACTAGAAGCATGGCTTTTGACATCAAAGCCCAGTTCCTGAGCCTTGGCCACTACTTCCTTACTTGTTTTACCCAATTCACGGGCAATTTCGTTTAATCTCTTCTTAGACAATTCCTTGTCCTCCTGTTCTATTCCATAATAGACCTCATTTTCTTAGTAAATCCAGCATCTGTCACAGCCAAGACCTTGCGGCTCTTGCCCACTGCGATGCTTAATTCCAGCGTTGAAAACGCGGTAACAACTTCTACTTGATAGGTTTTACTCTTATCTGTGATTTTTTTGGTCAGATTAGGGGCGGCATCTTCTGCCAGAAAGACCAATTTGACCTGGCCCTTGCGGATGGCATCTACCACCAGCTCTTCGCCTGAAATCAATCGGCCAGCCCTTTGTGCCAGACCTAAGAGATTTAAAACCTTTTGTTTTTTATTCGAGTCCAAGTTCTCTCCTCTTGACCTTATGATCGACATAAGCAATCAATTCGTCATAAAATTCAGGAGCCACTTCCATGCTGAAGGCACGGTTAAAGACTTGTTTTTTCTTGGCCAAAGCAGCCTCATCATTGTCCAGCTTGATATAGGCACCCCGGCCATTGGCCTTGCCTGTCGGGTCAATGAAGACCTGGCCTTCCTTGTTTTTTACGATGCGCAACAAATCGCGTTTATCGATGATTTCACCTGAAACCACTGACTTACGTAAGGGGATTTTCCTTGTTTTTGCCATCGAAACCTCCTGCTTACTCTTCTGTAAACTCTGGTACTGCTTCTTCAGCCAAATCGCCGTAGAGTTCTGCCTCAATGGCTTCATACTCAGAAGCCGACTTGATATCGATGCGGAAGCCTGTCAGATGGGCCGCTAAGCGAACGTTTTGCCCGCGACGACCGATAGCCAAGGACAGTTTGTTGTCTGGGACAACGACGGTCGCATGCTTGCCATCTTCTGTATCGAAGAGAACCAAGTCCACTTCTGCTGGTGCGATGGCATTGTAGATAAATTCAGCTGGATCTGCTACCCACTCGATGACATCAATGTTTTCTTCTGTTGGCACCATGCGGTCCAATTTAGCGTCATAGCGGGCTGGGTGGAATTTGCTGGTGATTTTTTTAATATTGGCTCCACCACGACCTACAATGGTTCCAATCGCATCTACATTTGGATTGTGGCTGCGGACAGCCACCTTGGTCCGATCACCTGCCTCACGGGATACGCTCATGATTTCCACAGTGCCATCATAGACTTCAGGGATTTCCTGTTCCATGAGGCGCTTGATCATTTCTGGATGACTGCGGCTGACAAATACGTTGACCCCGCGTCCATTGTCCTCTACCTTGTAAACATAGACCTCGATACGGTCATGGGATTGAAAGACTTCACCAGGAATCTGATCTTGCTTGGACAACTGAGCTTCAATGGTGCCAAGATTGACATAGATGAAGCGATTGTCAAAGCGCTCTACCGTCCCCATCATGATTTCACCTTCGTGTTCCTTATAGGTATTGTAGGTGATGGCCCTGGTTTGCTTGCGCATTTTTTCCATAATGGTCTGCTTGGCAGACTGGGCTGCCACCCGGCCAAACTCACCGGGAGCCTCTTCGAACTTAATCTTGTCGCCCAATTCATAGGCTGATGAGATGGCCAAGGCGTCTTTCAAGGAAATTTCCAAACGACTGTCAAAAACTTCATCCACGACTTCCCGAACGGTGTAGACATGGAAGTCTCCTTTTTTCTCATCAAATTCAATGGCCGCTGACTCAGCCTGGCCATAGCGGCGTTTGTAGGCTGAACGCAAGGACTCTGTCACGGCCTCGATGATGTCTTCTTTCTTAATACCCTTGTCTTCCTCCAAAATGCGGAAGGCTTCTAGCATTTCTTTACTCATGTTCTTTTCCTTTTGTTAAAAAGGTCCTTTCTTTCTTAAATTTTTACAGCTAAGCGAGCTTTGGCAACCGTTTGGTAAGGAATGGTCACTTCCTTTTTACGGGTCTTGTCCATATACTCGATGAGGAGTTCTTCGCCATCAAAGGAAAGCAGGGTCCCCTCGAAAACCTTGACCTTGTCAATGGCCTGGTAGAGCTTGACATGGATATACTTCCCAACTGCCTCTTTCACAGCCGCTGCTGTTTTTAAGGGGCGTTCCAAACCAGGACTGGTGACCTCTAGCATGTACTGATCCGGGAAGGGATCTGGTTGGATCTGGTCCAAGAGAGGGCTGATGATTTCCGACAGCTCTGCTGTATCATTGAGGGAAATCCCTCCCTCCTTGTCCACAAAAATGGACAAAACATAATCACCACCCATCTTGCCATACTCCACATCCACTAGCTCATAAGGAGCCTGAATGGATGGAGCAATGGCCTGGGTTACGATATCAACAATCGTTGCCATAATACCTCCAGTCTATATTTTCCTAAAACAAAACAATACTGAAGGGGCTGGCACTTAGCCAAACCCCTTTCCATTTATTTTTAAACATTATAACACATTTGGCCTAGCCTGTAAAGAAATATACTTGACAGATCGCCATTTTAATAGTCTGCCAGGGCTTTTTCAACCGCTGCCTTGTTTTTTCCACCATTTGGATGCGGGCTGCAATGCTCTTTATACACATGGCAATATCCCTTTGGAGGGCCAGATTGGTCAGCTCCGCTTCGAAGAAGGACTGGTACTCATCCAGCCGTTGCTGGCTTTTGAAGATACGGGATGGAATGATGATAAAGGCCACGTAACTCATGTCTCTGATAATTTTTCCCTGAGATTGATGTCCAAAAACAAGCGCTTATGTTCTGGCTGAAACCTTTCAACATAGCGCTCCACTGCTTTCATCCTGCACCTCCTGGCTTTTTCTAAAGCATAATTTAACAAGAAAAAAGGCCTTGCACAGGCAAGAACCTTCACTGATTAAACTTCGCTTCCACCCGGTAAATCACCTGTCCCAGGTTCGAGAATTTTTCTTCGTACTCGGTCATGACATTGCCTTCAAAGTCGCTGGCATGCAGATCCAACCAGACCTGCTGGAGGGTCATGCCATACTGAGAAAAGCTAGCCAGACTATATTCAAAGAGACCACGATTGTCCGTCTTGAAGTGGATTTCTCCATTTTTTGGCAAGATTTGCTGGAAAGTCTCCAAGAAGGTCTTATAGGTCAAACGGCGCTTTTCATGGCGCTTCTTGGGCCAGGGATCCGAAAAGTTCAGATAGAGACGGTCAATCTCTGCATCCGCAAAATAATTGGTCAGACTGGAACCATCTACTCGCAAGAGCTTGATATTGGGCAGACCACTGGCCAAAACCTTGTCTAAGGCATAACTCAAGACCGACAGTTGGATATCAATTCCAATATAGTTGATGTCTGGATGCTGGGCTGCCATACCGACCACGAAATTCCCTTTGCCCGACCCCACCTCAACATGGATGGGGTTGTCATTGCCAAAAATCTCAGACCATTTGCCCTTGCATGCCTCTGGATTTAAGATGACATACTGGGGATTGTTTTCAAGAAGCTCACTGGCTCCCTTACGGTTTCTAACTCTCATAGCTCCTTGTTAAACTGCTGACGAAAGAGGCGTAAGGCGTAAATTTCCTTATTGGCCGCTTCCATATCATAACTTTCTACATGTTTGGTAATCTGGTTCAAATAACCCAATTGACCATACCAATAGACCTTGGCAAGGACAGCACGATTGTACTTATAGCCGTATTCCTTGAGCCATTCTTCCCAGGACGAACGTGGAATATAGTGGGTCAAGAGATAGGCTACATCCAACATCCGATCTGTGATACAGGCAGTCTCCCAATCAGTCAAATAGACCAGCCCGCTATTGGTTTCTACCCAGTTTTTATGGTGCAAATCTCCATGGACAAAGGTCGCCACCTCCTGATGGAAACTTGGCAAATGGGCTAATAAGTCGCTACAAACCGAATCCAGATAAGTATTTTGACGCAAGCGATTTGGCGCATCTTCCTTCCACTTCTCCACCAAGGTTTTCGGTTCTTGATAAGTATAATTGAGTTGTAGTGCTTGGTTGAGCAGGCGCTTTGAGAAGTGCATCCGCACCAAAATCTGACGGACCTGCTTTTTTCCCATATCCGAGCGGGTCAGGGTCCGGCCATCCAACCACTCCTGTTCTACTCTCTGGCCAACCCCCACTTCTCGATTGGTTGCCAGAACTGGTGGGGTAATTTGTTCTCTTGCTAAGGC
Source organism: Streptococcus sp. (assembly GCF_041802885.1). Lineage (GTDB taxonomy): Bacteria > Bacillota > Bacilli > Lactobacillales > Streptococcaceae > Streptococcus. The sequence goes on along the minus strand of NZ_JBHCHN010000052.1, from coordinate 11,207 downwards.
AGGAATGATGGGAGGCATCTCATACTTCACAAAAACAGGCGTTCCGTCTGACCGAAGGCCTTTATATGCTTTGCCACTGTTTCCTGCAATAGACTGTAGCTGCAGGCCATTTGAATCAAACTGCATGCCATTCCTCCTTACAAAAATTCCTTACTATTTTACTAGTTTTATCGGATTTAGTCAATCAATTTCTTCGCTTTTATAGCCAGATAGAACTGGTTCAAGATAAAGCTCCCAAGGATGAGGACTCCCAGATATAACTTTTCCTTCAGAAGAAGCAGGGCCATGATGCTTTGAAGCCCCAAAATACCATAGAGGATTCCCCTCAAAATGCGCTGAAAGCCTCTGATTTTGACCTCTTGGCCTACGGGATAGAGGCGACTCAGGTACTGGTAATCATAGACCCGATAGAGGGCCAGGAGCTGAAAGAGCAACAAGTAGTTAAACAAGAGAACCAAGCCCGTTGCCAACCAGGCCAGATCAATGGTCAAGAGGACCAGCAAGGAAAGCCCAAAGAGGCGAAGGGTCAATCCCCAAAAATCACCAGACCGAAGGAAGGCTCGAAGATAGAGATAATCCCAGGTCTTCTCAGAGCGCTTGGCCACCATTTTTAATAATCCATCCAAGTAGGACCGCCGCTTGACACTACTTGTAATGCCCTTCACTCTAGTAAAGAGGGCAAAGAACTGCAGGATAGACTGTTGGCGTTTTCTTTCTCGGTCGATGGCCAGGTCCCACTGGAAGGTACCATCCTTTGTATTACTAGACCATTTGGCCTGGATGAGGCTGTATTTGCCTGCTGTCAAGACCAAAAGATAGAGACCAAAGCCCCAGACTGGCAGTCCCAGCTTGAGATAAAGGGGTAAAAAGAGCAGCTGCCCCAGTATTTGTACCGATCCCCAGAAAATAAATTGCCGCCTTATGGCCTGCTGGACCAGAAGCAGAATCTCCCTTTCCTTGGTTAAGAAAAAGTGCTGATCAGGCTCTTCCAAGTAAGTTGCGGTCGAACCAGCAAAAAAGAGGAGGAGGCTGACCACAAGGAGCAAGAGATAGACAGACCACGCAGGCTGAGGAAAATTCTCCAGCAACTGGCGGTATTGGAGGGAGAGAAAGCCCAGCAATACCAAGAGAACCAAGACAAAGTGATCGTTGAGAACATAGCGACTATACTTGAGACAGCGGGCCAGAAAGGCCTGCCGTCTCTCATGAAAAATCCTCTTCATCTAGTCCACCTCTTTTTGCGTCAGAGTCAGATAAATTTCGTTGAGGCTTGCATTGGGCTGACCAAAGGACTGACGCAGCTGGTCCAAATGACCATCTGCCAGCACCTGACCTTGATGCAGGATGACAAAGCGGTCACACATCTTCTCCGCAGAATCCAGGACATGGGTGGACATAAGGATAGAGGTTCCCCTCTTTTTTTCCTGCTCCAGCAAGTCAATCAAATCTTGAATGGCCACAGGATCCAAGCCCAAGAAAGGCTCATCTACAATCAGCAGGCTGGGTTGGACCATGAAGGCGCAAATAATCATGACCTTCTGCTTCATCCCCTTAGAAAAGTGAACAGGAAACCAATCCAACTTTTCCTCCAACCGAAAGAGTTTTAACAGTTTTTCTACCCTTTCAAAAGCAGCATCCCAGTCCAAATCATAGGCCAAAGCCACTACTTCCAGATGTTCTTTGAGGGTCAGTTCTTCATAGAGACTAGGGGTTTCAGGAATGAAGCCTATCTTTTTGCGATAGGCTTCTGCCTGGCCCTGTAAGATCTGGCCATCAATACGGATTTCTCCCTGATAGGGGGTCAGGAGTCCGATGATTTCCTTGATAGTGGTTGATTTTCCAGCACCATTGAGGCCGATCAGACCAACCAACTCCCCATCTGCCACTTGAAAAGATACATCCTTGAGTACCGGGATATTGGCATAGCCACCACTTAGCTTTTTGACTTCTAACATGCAATTCTCCATTATTATTGATATAATGATTATAACAAAATTTCCCCCATGAGGTGCTCTTTATGTCAGATTGTATTTTTTGCCAAATCGTATCCGGTCAGATTCCTTCCTCCAAAGTCTATGAAGATGAGGAGGTTTTGGCCTTTCTCGATATTACCCAAGTCACCAAGGGACATACTCTGGTCATCCCAAAAAAACATTACCGCAATATGCTGGAAATGGATGCTGAGGCTGCCAGCAGCCTCTTTGCCCGCGTGCCAAAAATCGCCAAGCAGCTCCAAGAAAAACTAGGTTCTTCAGGAATTAACATCATTAACAATAATGAGGAAGCCGCTGGTCAAACGGTTTTTCATACCCATGTCCACCTGCTGCCCCGTTTCGATGAATCTGATGGTCTCAAACTGAGCTTTGAAACTCATGAACCCGATTTTGCAGCCCTAGCCCAGCTAGCCCAAGAAGTTTTTTTAGGAGAATAAGATGAAACTAGGAAACCTATTGCTTGCCGGCACAGCTGCTGCCATTTCCTATTGGGCAGTCAGCAACAAGGACAAGATTTCCCAGGAAATAGAAGAAACAGGCAGCATCTTGGATGATATCTCTACCAGCTATGCCAAGATTCAAGAACAAGCAGCTATTATCAAAGGATACAGCCAACCCATACAAGAAATGGCCCAGGATTTGAATTATAAATTCCGAGTTTACCAACAAGAAGCCGCTGGACACCTCCAGGAAATCCAAGCTATCCAGAAAAAATATACCTCTGATAAACTATAACAAGAAAATCCCCTGAACCTCGAATTCAGGGGATTTTTTAGAATTTACTCCAAATAGGTTGTTTCAGCAACTTCTGTGGTTGTCTCTTCAGTTGCATCAAAGACTCCTGTACCTGGTGTTTCTTCACCTGTATAGGCATCAATGACTGTATAGGGATTGGACAAGCCAAATACTTTTTCATAAACACGAACATTGGTCTTCAGCTCTGTAGCTTCTGGTAGTCCTAAAGAACGCTTGAGAACATTTTGCATCTCCAACAAGTGCTTACTAGTTGGAATTTGATAGGATAAACCATCTACCATCTCACCTTCACCATCCAGCTGATAAGACTCGAGAGTATTCAAAGAATCTTTGTAACCCAAGAGGCTAGGAATGGTACTGGCATTGATTTCAATATCTGTCTGCAGATTGGTTGAAACGGCGTCTAAGATATTCTTGTACTGGGTAAAACCATCCAATTTCAGAAGCTTCGTAACGATAGCTCCTATAACTTCCCGCTGGCGTTTTTGACGACCAACATCTCCTTCAGGATCGTCGTAACGCATCCGAGCATAGACCAAGGCTTGATTCCCATTGACCAACTGCTTTCCTGGGTCAACGGTAGAGGTATAGTCTGGCTCATGAGATGAGATGGATATTGGGAAACCCAGTGTATTGTTGACGGTGATGCCTCCAAGGGCATCAACTAAGCTGACTAAACCATCCATGTTGATTTGGACATAGCGATCAATTTTGATATCCATCATTTTTTCAACAGTTGCGATGGTCATAGGTGCTTGTCCATAACTATAGGTGTGATTGAGTTTTTCAGCTGTCCCTGTACTGGTCCCATCTGAATTGGCAATCTCCACCATGATATCCCGTGTCAGACTCATCATGGTCGTCTTTTTGGTCTTAGGATTGACCGTCACAAGAATCAACGAGTCACTCCGGCCTTCCCAGCCACCACCACGAGCCGCATCTACATCTACCCCCATCAGAAGGATGGTAAAAGGCTTGGTGGCTTCGATGACATTATCCTTGTTGGAATCATTTCCGATTTTCTTATAGGTTTTTGAAATGGCCTTACTTGAATAGGACCAAAATGTTGTGCCATACGCCGCTGCTGCACCAACTGTCAGCAGAAGGATAGCCATCACCATCAATACTATTTTTTTTCCAATTTTCATCTTTAATCTATTAGCCTTCCCATATAATAGAGGTCCAGCCATTCTCCCATGTCTGTTCTGGCACCTCTTCTTTGAGTACCTTCGATGTCAAAACCACAGGATTGGTAGAGCCTCACTGCTCGTTCATTTCGAACTTGTACTGTTAATTCCAATCGCTTCAGGAGTCCTATTTCCTGAGCCCAAACAATGACTTCTTCTAGTAAAATCCGACCGAGGCCATGCCCCCAGTAGTCTTTAAGAACTGCCATAAAGATATCCCCAATATGAGAAATCCGATAAGGCGTCTGGGTCCGTACATTGATTAAGCCAACAATCCTATCTCCTGACTTTGCCAACAGACAAAGCTGATTTGGTTCTTCCTGACTTCGAGCTAATATTGCCTGAGTTTGCTCTAATGTGGGTTGAAAACCCTGGTCATCCATATCCAAAAAATCCGTCTCAATGGCTACTTGATTCATAAAAGCAATCAAGGCAGCAGCATCCGAAACCTGAGCTTCCTCGAAGATAATTTCTTGTTCAGTCATGAAAAATCTCCTCAAGAAGGGCTTGGCTACGGGGACCCTGTGCTTTGCCAGAAATCTTGCGACCGTCTCCCAAGTGTTCCAAAAAGAGGTTTAGATGGTCATCCAGAAAAGTTGCATCCAAAAGTTCTCCCCATTCGATGACAGTCACCCCACCACCATAGAGAAAATCATCCAAATCAATCGAATCTGGATCATCCCCAATTCGATAAACATCCAAGTGATAAAGTGGTAATCGTCCCTCGTATTCTCGCACAATAGTATAGGTAGGACTTTTTATCATCTGCTGGATTCCTAATCCCTGAGCAATACCCTTGGTCAAGGTCGTTTTCCCAGCACCTAAGTCACCCGTCAGCACCAAGACATCTCCAGCCTGCAATTTCTCGCCAATGGATTGGCCAATTGCTACCAATTCTGCTTCATTTTGACTATACATAGCATTGATTATACCACAAGAAGAAAGATTTTTCATTTTTTAAAAGGAAAAAGCGGTCCAAAGACCGCTGATTTTCTTTTTCAGACTAGAGGAAAGCTAAAATCACAAAGTTCACAATGAAGAGGATGGTTGCTCCCCAAAGCAGGGGATGAATCTCCTTAGTCTTTCCAGTGGCCACTTTCACTAGGCAGTAGAAGATAAAGGCTGCCGCAATACCATACGAAATGGAAAAGCAAAGGGCCATAAAGAAGGCTGCAAAGAAGGCTGGCAGAGCATCGTTGAAATCGCTCCAATCCACATCCAGGAAGGAAGAAACCATCATCACACCTACAATGATTAGGGCTGGAGCAGTAGCTGCCGCTGGGACAATCCCAACCACTGGCAAGAGAAGAGCTGACAAGAGAAAGGCCACTGCTGTGGATACAGCTGTCAAACCAGTTCGTCCACCCTCAGCAATACCCGCAGCTGATTCCACATAAGTTGTGGTATTGGAAGTTCCAAAGAGAGAACCGATGAAGGTACCAATGGCATCGGCAAAGAGTGCCTTATCCATCTTAGACGAGAAACCAGACGAGTTTTCAAGAGCAGCTTCATCTTCTGCCGAGAAAATACCTGTCTTACGGCCAGTACCGATAAAGGTCCCAATCGTATCGAAAGTATCTGACAAGCTGAAAGCAAAGATAGTCATCAGTACCAATGGCAGACGGCTCATATCTGAGAACAGAGAGGATAGACCACCAAAGGCCGCCAAGAAGGTCACACCTAATTCATCAAAAGCTGAACCAATATGATTGTTGGCAAAATTAACGGTGGACAGATCAACAACACCCATCGGGATACCGATAAGGGTAGTTGCCACAATTCCAATCAGGATGGCACCACGAACCTTTTTAATCACTAAAATAGCAGTGATGAAGAGGCCAATAATAGCCAAGAGAACCGCAGGATCTGTAAAGGTGGAAATAGCAGGAACCACTCCACCATTGGCACCGATAGAGAAGACCCCATTTTCAAATGTTTTCGCAGTGGCTTCAGCCGGTGCTACTCCATTGACTGAGACGATATTATCAGCAGAAGCTGAGAAGTTAATGATATTGGCATTTTTAAAACCAAGATAGGCTACAAAGATACCGATACCGCCACCGATGGCATGTTGTAAACTAACAGGAATGGACTTGATGATACTCTTACGGACCTTGGTCACGGTGATCAAGATATTAAAGAGACCACACAAGAGCACCATTGCTAAAGCCTCTTGCCAGCTAAAACCAAGACCAAAGACAACCGTATAGGTAAAGAAGGCATTCAGACCCATCCCTGGTGCCAGAGCATAAGGAACATTGGCAAAGAGCCCCATAATCAAAGTCGAAATGGCCGTTGCAATAATCGTTGCCAAGAAGACCGCCTGAGTAGGCATTCCCGCAGCGCCCAAGATGGCCGGGTTCACAAAGAGAATGTAAGACATCGCAAAGAAGGTCGTAATCCCAGCTGTCATTTCAGTCGACACGGTCGTCCCGTGTTCTTTAAGACCAAAATACTTATCCATTTTTCAAAATCTCCTTAAGAGTTTAATTTATCAGACCGTTCAAGCCATGGCCAAAACCACCCGGATTCACCCAATACACGAACGATATCTACATTATAAAACAAAAACATTCAGATTTCAAGAAAAGTTTCCGTGAAAACGTTTTTTATTTGTTGCTACAAAACATAATCTATCAAGGATGGACTTGGAAGAAGACACCAAAAACAAGGCGTCTTCGGTCCCTTTCTCTTTGCCTCGGCTAGCTTATTTTGCTATACTAGAAAAATAGATTGCGAGGAAAAATTCTGTGAAGAAAAAAATGATCGCCCTTGACCTAGATGGCACCCTCTTAAATAATGAGAGCCAGCTGAGCGACTACACTATCGATGTTATTCAAAAAGTAAAAAAAGCGGGACACACGGTCCTCATAGCAACTGGCCGTCCCTATCGTATGGCAGAGAAATTCTATCGCCAGCTTCAGTTGGACACCCCCATGATCAACTTTAACGGCTCTCTGACCCATATCCCTGGCAAACAATGGGATTTTGAGCAGGAAATCTTGATTGATAAACAATACTTGATTGACTTTTTGGACAACGAAAAAAGTTTTGAAGCCATTTTCATCGCCGGTGAATATAAGAACAAATTTTTCATTACCCAAGACAATATTGATGAGATTTATCCCAGCTTGATGGGAGTAGAAAAAATTACCCCAGACACCCTCATCAGGCGAGAGCGCATTACCAGCGACCCTCACTCAATTCTCATGCACACCAGAGCTGAAGATCGTTATGCCCTTGCAGATGAAATGAAAAAACATTTTAAGTATGAGCTGGAAATCAATACTTGGGGAGGCCCTCTCAATATTTTAGAAACTTGTGCAAAGGGAGTCTCTAAAGCAACTGCTCTCAGCTACCTCCTAGACCACTACAAGGCTAGCCCTGAAGACTTAATCGCCTTTGGTGATGAGCACAACGATGTGGAGATGCTCCAACTAGCAGGAACTGGTTATGCCATGAAAAATGCCAGTGATAAGCTGATTCCTGTTGCCGATCAAATGACTCGATTTAGCAATGACGAAGATGGTGTTGCCCGTGAATTGGAGGCACTCTTCCTATAGACATAGAAAAAGCAGGTTTCCCTGCTTTTTCTTTATCTTATCTGCCACCCGGGCGACCACCGCCACCACCCATCATCATACTATTGGTGATTTCTGTAACAGTTTCACCATTGACAGTCAGGTTGCCACCAGAGTATTCCGCAGTTCCATCAAAGTCAAAGGCAAATTGGGCAGTGATATCCAGACTACCGCCTGAAACAATCAAGTCTCCATTGGAATCTAAGGCATCCGTATCACCTTGACCTACTTCTAGTTTGATGTCACCGCCTGTAACCTTGATAAAGATATCTGCCCCAGTCACATCACTGGAAGCATTGATTCCATCATCTGTCGCGTAAAGGTCCAGACTGCCCCCATTGATAGTGACATTGGTACCCTCTATCGCTTCTGTACTGCTGGCTACCTGAATGGTCCCACTATCAATGACAGTCGCATTGGAAGCATGAATACCATCATCCCCAGCTGAAATCGTCAGGTTGGCATCTGAGATGTAGAGATTCCCAAGGGTGCTATCCTCATCATTGTCCGCCTTGACCGCATCTTCGCCTGCTGTGATATCTAGACTCGCACCCGTAATATTGAGCGCATCCTTAGCGTTTAGCCCGTCTCCAACCGATTCGATACTATAATCTCCTCCGGTAATCCGCAAGGAATCATTGGATTCGACAGCATTGTTATACTGACCTTTTACGCTTAAACTGCCCGAACCATTAAAGACCAAATCGCTCTTGGAGAAAATGGCTGCGTCTTCTTCGTCATTGCTATTTGAGGCTGAGTCAGAGATACTGTTTTTAGAGCCTTCTGCTAAAGTGACGGTTACTGTATCTGCCTCTTGAACACTGATGGCTGCATTATTTCCCGTCATATTGGCATTATCCAGAACCAGCTGGACCTTGGCAGAATCTGCTGCATTGACCACAATCTGAACATTTTCAGAGGTGCCTGAAACAATATAAGTTCCCTCTGCTGAGATTGTCACGACTGATCCAGAAACTTCAACTCCATCTCCTGAAACAGTAGCCGTTGAACCCGACAAATTGATGGTTGATGCTGTGGCCGCATCATAACTTGCATCATAGTCGCTATCTGAAAAATAACCGGTCGCTGCTGTACTCTCTGTCGTATTCTCACTGGAAATAGAAACATTGCTCACCGAGGAACTTGTATTCGCTGAAGACTGATTAGCCTGGCTACAGGCGGCTAAGGTTAGGCTCGATAAGAGAATCAGGCCCAGTCCTGATTTTTTGAGTGCCCCAAAATATTTTTTTCCTTGCTGTTTCATGTTGCTTTACCGAGGAAACATCGAATTGACTCTCCTCATCCTTTCATTTTTAAGATAGCTCTAGTCTAAGCTACAATCCTTAAATAATCCCTACAAAAGCCTTAAACAAAACTGAAATTTTTCCTGAAATTTGCAAAAAATTGTATTTAATTTTAACTAGTAATGGCAAGAAGGACTTGACAAAGACCTGAAAGCGGTTTATAATTGGAGAGTAATCGATAGACTAAAATAAATATGTCTGGAGATAACTAGATAAATTTTAGGAGGTACAATAATGAGTATTGGAATCATTATTGCAAGTCATGGTGAATTTGCAGCTGGCATTCATCAGTCTGGACAAATGATTTTTGGCGAACAAGAAAAAGTACAAGTTGTTACTTTTATGCCAAGTGAAGGTCCAGATGATCTCTATGCTAAGCTCAATGCTGCCGTTGACTCTTTTGATGCTGATGACGAAGTCTTGGTATTGGCTGACCTTTGGAGCGGTTCGCCTTTCAACCAAGCCAGTCGCGTAGCCGGAGAGCGTACAGACCGCACATTCGCCATCATCACAGGTCTCAACCTGCCGATGCTGATTCAGGCCTATACAGAGCGTCTCATGGACGCCAATGCAGGTGTTGAAAAAGTGGCGGCCAACATCATCAAGGAAGCCAAAGATGGTGTCAAAGTTCTTCCAGAAGAACTGCAGCCAGCTGAGGCAGCACCTGTCACTACCGCTGCACCTGCAGCTCCTCAAGGATCTATCCCGCCGGGAACTGTCATCGGTGATGGCAAGTTGAAAATCAACTTGGCTCGTATCGACACTCGCCTCTTGCATGGTCAAGTTGCAACTGCTTGGACCCCTGCTTCTAAAGCAGACCGCATCATTGTTGCTTCTGACGCCGTAGCCCAAGACGACCTGCGCAAACAGTTGATCAAACAAGCTGCGCCAGGAAATGTCAATGCCAATGTCGTACCAATCAGCAAACTGATTGAGGTGGCAAAAGACCCACGATTCGGCAATACACATGCTCTCATCTTATTTGAGACCGTCCAAGATGCCCTCCGTGCAATCGAAGGCGGCGTTGACATTAAAGAATTGAACGTCGGTTCCATGGCCCACTCAACTGGTAAAACCATGGTCAACAATGTCCTGTCGATGGACAAGGACGATGTAGCAGCCTTTGAAAAATTACGTGACCTCGGCGTGCAGTTTGATGTCCGTAAAGTTCCAAACGATTCTAAGAAAGACTTGTTTGAACTGATTAACAAAGCCAACGTTCAATAAGATCGTCTTAACATAGAAAGGATTTCAACATGTCAGATATTTCAATTATTTCTGCGGTCTTGGTTGTTGTCGTTGCCTTCTTTGCTGGTCTTGAAGGTATCCTCGACCAATTCCAATTCCATCAACCAATTGTTGCTTGTACCCTTATCGGCCTTGCAACAGGTAACTTGACTGCCGGTGTCATGCTAGGCGGTGCCCTCCAAATGCTTGCCCTGGGTTGGGCAAATATCGGAGCTGCGGTTGCACCTGATGCTGCTCTTGCTTCTGTTGCGGCTGCAATCATCTTCATCAAAGGTGGAGACTTTACAAGCGTAGGGATCAACGTAGCAACAGCTGCTGCAATTCCACTTGCAGTTGCGGGTCTCTTCTTGACCATGATTGTTCGTACAATCTCAGTTGGTCTTGTCCACACTGCAGATAATGCAGCCAAAGACGGCAACATTGCCGCTGTTGAACGCGCTCACTTGTTCGCCCTTGTTCTTCAAGGTTTGCGTATCGCTATCCCAGCTGCCCTCTTGCTTGCTATGCCAGCGGAGGCTGTTCAAGACGTACTGAACATGATGCCAGAATGGCTCAAAGGCGGTATGGCTGTCGGCGGTGGTATGGTCGTAGCCGTAGGTTATGCCATGGTTATCAACATGATGGCAACTCGTGAAGTGTGGCCATTCTTCGCCCTTGGTTTCGTATTCGCAGCTGTATCAGACTTCACCCTAATTGGTCTTGGTACAATCGGTGTCGCTATCGCCCTCATCTACCTCAACCTGTCTAAAAAAGGTGGTAACGGTGGCGGAGCTGTTGGCTCAGGCGACCCTATCGGCGACATTTTAGAAGACTACTAGGAAGGAGCCCACTCATGACTGAAAAATTAACACTTTCAAAAGCAGATCGCCAAAAAGTTTGGTGGCGTTCACAATTCTTGCAAGGTTCATGGAACTATGAGCGGATGCAAAACTTAGGTTGGGCTTATGCTCTGATTCCTGCTATCAAAAAACTCTACACGAAGAAAGAAGATCAGGCTGCTGCCCTTGAGCGTCACTTGGAATTCTTTAACACTCACCCATACGTTGCAGCTCCTATCATCGGTGTAACCCTTGCTCTTGAAGAAGAAAAGGCCAATGGTACAGAAATTGATGACGCTGCTATTCAAGGGGTGAAAAT
>NZ_JBHCHN010000051.1:0-46167 GCF_041802885.1 Streptococcus sp. | reverse complement strand
TCAATGGAGGCTTCCGACTAGACCTTCTTCTTACAACAGCTCAGTTAGCTCGTGCCACCTACTATTACCAGCTCAAACAGCTGGCGAAAGAGGACAAAGACAAAGCACTAAAAGCGGATATCCAAGCTATCTTTGGGGAACACAAGGGCAATTATGGCTATCGCAGGGTTTACCTGGAGCTGCGCAACCGTGGCTATGTTATCAATCATAAAAAGGTGCAACGCCTGATGCAGGTGCTGGGCTTGTCAGCTCGCATCCGTAAGCGGAAGAAATACAAGTCTTATAAGGGTGATGTGGGCAAGAAAGCTCCTAATCTGATTAACAGGGTCTTCGAGGGGGCGAAGCCTTTTGAGAAGTGTTATACCGATGTGACCGAGTTCGCTCTGCCAGATGCCTCTGAGAAACTCTATCTATCGCCTGTTCTGGATGGCTATAACAGCGAAATTATTGATTTTACCTTATCTCGCTCTCCCAACCTCATGCAGGTCAAGTCTATGCTTGAGAAGGTCTTTCCTGAAGCAGCTTACCCAAATACCATCCTCCATAGTGACCAAGGCTGGCAGTACCAGCATGAAGCTTACCATCGTTTTCTTGATAGTAAAGGCATACGTCCGTCTATGTCTCGCAAAGGAACCAGCACGGATAATGGCATGATGGAGTCTTTCTTTGGTATCTTGAAAACAGAGATGTTTTACGGATTTGAGAAGACTTTCAAGTCACTGGAGCAACTGGAACAAGCCATCACTGATTATATTTTTTACTACAACAACAATCGCATTAAAGCCAAACTAAAAGGACTTAGTCCTGTTCAGTACAGAACTAAATCCTTTCACTAATTATTTTTTGTCTAACTTTTTGGGGTCAGTACACGCCCAGGTCATTTCCGATTTTATCAATCCCAATCCAGGGTTGGTCCCATGGGGATGACTCCTGTTGGATTGATGGTTTTGTGGCTGCCATAGTAGTGGCGCTTGATATGGTCAAAGTTGACGGTTTGGGCCATGCCAGGCAGCTGGTAAATCCGCTTGGTGTAGGCCCAGAGGTTGGGGTAGGCGGTCAGGGGCTTGAGGTTGCACTTGAAATGCCCAAAATAGACAGCGTCAAAGCGGACCAGGGTGGTAAAGAGGCGGATATCTGCCTCGGTCAAGTGATTCCCTACCAGGTAGTCCTGACCTGCAAGTCGCTCTTCCACCTGGTCCAGAGCTGCAAAGAGGGCAGTCACTTCTTCCTCATAGACCTCCTGCTTGGTGGCAAATCCTGCCTTGTAGACCCCGTTATTGATGCGGTGGTAGACAAAGTCGTTGACGGCATCAATTTCTTCCAGCCACTGGTCTGGAACATAGTTCCCAGGCTTGGCTCCAAGGTCATCAAAAGCGGTGTTGAGTATCCGAATAATCTCCGAAGACTCATTGTTGACAATGGTCTTCGTTTTTTTGTCAAATAAAACCGGAACGGTCACGCGCCCTGTATAGTCAGGTTTCACAGCCGTATAGATTTCATGGAGGTAGCGGGCCTGGAAAATCGGGTCACCAATCACCCCTTCCCCTTCCTCAAAGGTCCAGCCATGTTCCAGCATGAGGGGATGGACGACAGAGATAGAAATCATGTCCTCCAAGCCCTTGAGGGTCCGGATCATGAGGGTCCGGCTGGCCCAGGGACAGGCCAGAGAGACATAGAGATGGTAGCGATTGGCTTCTGCCTTATATCCTGCCTGTCCTGTCGGACCTGCGGAGCCGTCTGCTGTAATCCAGCTGCGAAACTGGGTCTGGGTCCGCACAAAACGGCCGCCTGTCTTCTTGGTATCATACCACTGGTCTACCCACTGGCCATCTACTAATAGTCCCATCTATTTGCTCCTTTGTTTTTTTGTATTTTATCACTAATTATTGATTTTAGCAAGAAGTTAAACTTGGGTTGCCCCAAGTCTATCTGCCAAATAATCGAGCAAAGAAGCCCTTGTTCTGAGTAGATTCTACTTCGGCCTTGGCCTGGTCCAATTCCAACTTCAAGGTTTCCTTGTCTGCCATGGCTTTCAGCGTTAGCTGCTGCTGCTGATCCAGTTGTTTGTCCTTCTCAGAAATCTGCACATCCTTGACCCGCAGCTGCTCATCCTTTTCAGCAATCTGCTTGTCCTTGGCCTTGAGCTGGTCATAGAGGCGGAGGATTTCCGCATTCTTTTCATCGACCAGGATCTCCATGAGTTCCCGCTGCTTGACTTCCTCGCTGACAGGTTCATCTTCAAAGATGGTGGTCTTGTAAATCTCCTCTAACTTGACCAAGCCAGCACGATTGACCACTGTCACACCCTTGTCATTTTTTTCGACAAATTCTTCAGGGAGCGACTTGACACGGTTGTTCATGGCCTGTCGGCTGACACCCAAAATCTCAGCAAGTTCGCTGACTGTTTTTTCAATTCCCATATTATCCTCAATCGCTTGATTTTCTTGACGTTTTCTATCATTAAAATCTTACCACAACCACCTAACCCTGTCAAATTTGTGGTAAAATGGGAGCATGACATCATATGATACCATTATTATTGGAGCGGGGCCTGCTGGCATGATGGCCGCTATTTCCTCGGCTTTTTATGGAAATAAGACCCTGCTTCTGGAAAAAAACCGCCGTTTAGGCAAAAAACTGGCTGGTACTGGGGGTGGCCGCTGCAATGTAACCAACAATGGCAGTCTGGAAGACCTGCTGGAGGGGATTCCTGGCAATGGCCGTTTCCTGTACAGCGTCTTCTCTCAGTTTGACAACCATGATATTATCCGCTTTTTTGAGGAAAATGGGGTCAAACTCAAGGTGGAAGACCATGGACGGGTCTTTCCAACTACTGACCGCTCCCAGACCATCATCAAGGCCCTGGAAATGAAAATGCTGGAGCTGGGAGTGGACATTCGTACGGATACAGAAGTTGTTTCGGTCAAGAAGGTAGAGGACCTCTTTCGGGTTCGGACGGCAGACCAGGAATTTGCCACTGGCAAACTGATTGTCACCACGGGCGGAAAGTCCTATCCTTCCACTGGCTCCACCGGCTTTGGCCATGAGATTGCCCGCCATTTCAAGATGGAAGTGACGGACTTGGAGGCGGCAGAAAGCCCGATTTTGACGGACTTCCCCCACAAGGCCCTTCAGGGAATCTCCTTAGATGAAGTGACCCTGCGCTATGGCAAGCATGTCATCACCCATGACCTGCTCTTTACCCACTTTGGTCTGTCTGGACCGGCTGCTCTGCGCTTGTCTAGCTTTGTATCAGGCGGTGAGGTGGCGGAGTTGGATTTCTTACCGCAGATGTCCCCAGAGGAGCTGGCCGCCTACTTGGCCCAGCAGCGGGAAAAATCCATCAAAAATACCCTCAAGGCTCTGGTCCCTGAGCGGGTGGCTGATTTCCTGGCCAGCGATTTTCCAGAAAAGGTCAAACACTTAAACCCCAGTCAGACTCAAGCCTTGATAGACAAGCTCAAAAAACTGCCCATCCCAATCACCGGCAAGATGTCCTTGGCAAGGTCCTTTGTGACCAAGGGTGGCGTCGACCTCAGGGAAATCAATCCCAAGACCCTGGAGAGCAAGAAGGTCCCTGGCCTACACTTTGCAGGCGAAGTTTTGGACATCAATGCCCACACAGGTGGCTTCAACATCACCTACTGCCTCTGCACAGGCTGGGTGGCAGGTATGCCCCATTACTAAAGGAGAAGCAATGCCCTACAACGAATTTGGCCAAGCCCTTGGCCAGGCCCTCCCTTCTTTCACAGCTGGGCCACTGCCAGAGATTAAAGTCCTTTCAGGCCAGAAGGTCCGCATTGAGAAACTAGCCCTGTCACACGAGGCAGACCTCTACCCCATCTACGGACCAGATGCCCCTCAACAGAACTGGACCTACATGCCCATTGAGCCCTTCCAAAACCGAGAGGATTTTCATGGATTTTTTGAAAAAATAGTCCAATCAAGCGATCCCTACTACCTGGCCATTGTGGATCAGGCCAGCAATCGGGCTGTCGGAACCTTTGCCCTCATGCGGATAGATGCGGCCAATCGGGTACTTGAAATGGGCTGGGTGGTTTATTCCAGCGATTTGCAACGCAGCCGTCAGGCGACTGAAGCCCAATATTTGGTCATGCACTATGTTTTTGAGGATTTAGGCTACCGCCGCTATGAATGGAAATGCGACCAGCTCAACCAGGCCTCCTGCCGAGCTGCCCTCCGACTGGGATTTCAATACGAGGGAACCTTCCGCCAGGCCCTGGTTTATAAGGGACGCAACCGCGACACGGCCTGGTTTTCCATGCTCGACAGCGAGTGGCCTAGCCGCAAAGATGCCCTGGAAACCTGGTTGGCAGACAGTAACTTTGATGAAGCAGGCCGGCAAAAGACCTCTCTTTCCAGGCCCGAATAAAAGGGAGTGGGACAGAACTCGACAGGTCAAAAAAAGAGTTCCCCTCACTTCCAAAATGACAGGTTCGGGCTAAAATAGTCCACTGGACTATTTTACTCCCACCCCCGCACAGCTCAAAAGGTTCAGTGAACCTTTTGAGGTTGGAAATGAAGCGAACTCTGTTCGCGTCAGTCGTAGAGGTCAGATTTGGAGTGTAAAACACGAACAAATCTGCCAATCAACCACTGCGTCAAGATGTTATCACGAGCTCTAAGTAGAGAGGATGGACTTTTTGCCCAACCTCTTTATTTCTTTTCTTCATACCCACCTTGTTTGAGGGTTTCTTCTACTTCTTTCAAACTTGTAAAATCGTCCACCCCAGGAAGAAGGTACATCTTTTTAAACTCTGACGAATTCATTTCATCAGCATCTATTGTTAAAATATAGGCAGTATCCTTATCGGTAACTTCCGTTTTCAGCTGAAATTCTAAATCGTATTCCTTGAAAAGGGCTACAATGTTATCCATCACGCGTTGAGCTTCTTTCTTACTAGTCACTCCCAGTTCCTCATAAGTTCGGATAGACTTCAAAGTAACGGTCTCAACTGTATCTCCTTTATAAGCAATGATCACTTCGTCTCTGCCATTGGTATACGTTTTTTGACTAGTCTGCGAACAAGCTATTAGAACCAAAGGCAAGATGAAGAGCAAGAGCCCAAGCAATAGTTGTTTTCCTTTTTCATGACAAGAACCTCCTTTTTTATTATACCACAAAAACCAGCCTGAGCTGGTTTTTACTGTTTTAAGACAAAGGTTTTGGGTGCTAATTTGAGGAGAACCAGGTAGCCGATGCCGACATAGAGCAGGAGCAAAGCTGAAACAATGTAGACATAGAGCCTGCTGTTAAGGTCGTCAAACTGCATGTTGAAGTAGGCAACCCAGTACAATCCTCCGCTAAGGATCTTGTAGACAGGATTGACGACTTCCATGTCCTTGGTAAAGGGTTGGAGGACATAGTAGATGAAAAGATCGTGGAAGGATAGAAGGGCTGTCAGACTGAAAAGGAGCAGGGCCAAGAGGCCAATCAAGTCCGGTGAATAGCCAAATTTCCCCCAGCCTAGCAAGAGGAAAAAGATTCCCAGGCCGAACCAAATATTGTACTTAAAGGATTGAAACCAGCGGTAATTAAAACCCATCAGGATGTTCTTCCCCTGTCGATAAAAGGGGTAATGCAGCATGGAAATATCACAGTTGACAAAGACCATCTGAGCAATGGCTCGGCCCAATGACAGAGCATACATAGCCATAAAAAGATAGGGCATGACAGCCAGTAACTCCTTGTTCCCAAGCTGAACCCCAGAATAGCCCATAGCCAGCTGACCGCCAGCCCAAACGAGCAAAATGCCTGCCATTCGCCACATAAATTTGCGGCTCAAAATACTGCCATAGCGCTGAAATAGGAGGGCGTTGATATAGGTCATACCTGACAAGTGGCTCAGGTCCCTATCATTTTTCAGGGTCAATTTTTTCTGCATGGCCAGGCCTTGCCGAGTGTACTCATTGCCCCTCGTCATGTCAAAAATTTTCTTATCCAGAGCTGCAGACTCTTCCATAAAATGGACGATTAACCCATCCATGTCCCTGGAGCGCAGCACGGCACCATAGGCTGAAAGGAGAATCAGGATTTGCAAGAAAAACAGAGCAATTAACACATGGCTAGTCAAGTGATGGTAAAAATAGACCAGGGCCAAGATGAGGCTGACAAGGGCAACAAACCAGACAAGTCTCATGGCGATCAGGAGCTTCTTTCCCATCCGAAAAGAGGCTAGCTGCAGGGCTGAACCAGCCAGGTCCCAGCTTAGGATGGCGGTCAGTCCGACTAGGAAATACCAGAAGTTTCCCGCCAAGAAACTGAAGGTGACGAGGGCAGGAATGTAAAAGAGGGTAATAAGAATGGGCTTGACCAGGGCCTGCTTTTGCAGGTAGGTCGCCCAAGATAGGCCAAAATTCTGAACAAAGTCCCGTTCCGGTTTGGCGATGACCCTTTCCATGGCCTTGCCACAGTGAAAGGTCATGCCTACGACAACAACCCAGAGGAGAAAGCCAAGCAGAAAGGCCTGGGGGTTCCAGGTCCATAAGGAACTCCTAACTTGAACCAGGTTGATACCAAGATTTCCAAGAAAAACATAGACGGCCAGCCAGAGAAACTTTCCGAATACACGCAAGGGAATCTTGGCTATGCCCAAAATCCAAAAAAGAACCTTTTTAAAGCCATAAGATTGATAAATGGTGTCAGGGATGTGCTTTCCCAAAAAGGGGATTTTTCGTAGGTAATAAAAGAAACCATTGACTGATTTGTAAAGACCATGGAGTTCTTGAAACCAGGCATAGCGGAAAATCTCCCTCATATTAGACCTCCTCTCTGTCGCTTAGGATGGCCACGATTTCCTGCTCGAAATCGGCATCATGGAGCTTTTCAGAAGGGATGGCCTGGAAGCGCTGATGGTGGAGAAGGACAATCTCGTCACAGAGATCCTGGGCCAGCTGGAGGATATGGGTGGAAAAGATGATGACGGAGTCCTTTTTGGCCTCACGTATCAGCTGCTTAAACTCCAGGGCTGCCACTGGATCAAAGGAGGTCAGGGGTTCATCCAAAAGGAGGACAGGGGGCTGGACCACCAAGGACAGGAGCATCTGGACCTTGTTTTGCATACCATGAGAAAAATCCTTGAGCAGGCGATGCTGGTCCTCTTCCTTTATGCCCACCAGAGTGAGCCAGTCCTCTGGCTTTCGAGTATCCTTAATCTGTCCCCTGTGGATATCCATGTAAAAACGGATAAATTCATAGGCCGTCATAAAGGCCGGCAGTTGCGGATAGGTCTGAGTAAAGCCAATTTCCGTATTGTCGTAGTTTCTGGCCTCATCCTCTTCTAACAGCTGAATCTGCCCCTCATCCAGTTTGAGGTTTTTAGCGATACAGTTGAAAAAAGTGGTCTTACCAGAACCATTTCGCCCCAGAAGGCCATAGATTTTCCCCTTTTTAAAAGTAAAACTTGCTTGATCAAAAATGATTTTTTGGTCAAATTTTTTAGAGATAGATGCAACCTGCAGTTTCATGAAAGTCTCCTGAATTGTTTTGTACTAAAACCATCATACAAAACATTCCCTAGAAAATCAAGGTTTTTTTGGAAAATGTTCGGATTTCAATAGGACTGCTAGCAGGAAGACTACAATACAAAAAACCAGCCTGAGCTGGTTTTTTGTGCATATCTTATTTTTCCACTGGAAAGGTGACAATCATGCGGGTACCCTGACCAATTTGGCTGTCCACTTGGATGCTGGCTCCGTGGCACTTGAGGGCATGTTTGACGATGGAGAGTCCTAGGCCGGTTCCACCCACTTTTTTGGAGCGGCTTTTGTCCACCCGGTAAAAGCGTTCAAAGATCCGTTCGCCTTCATCCTTGGGAATGCCGATTCCTGTATCCCGAACCTCGAGGATGGTGTTTTTATCCATCTGGCGGATGGTGACAAAAACATCCCCCTTTGGTTGATTGTAGGTAATGGCATTGTCACAAAGGTTGTAAATCACCGATGACAGTAGGGCTCGATTGCCTCGAATCTGAGCCTCTTCTCCCTTCAAATGCAGGGCAATCTGCTTCTGACTGGCCTTACCTGATAGACTCTCCAGGCTTTCTTGGGCCAACTGGTGGAGATCCAGATCCTCCATGGCAATTTGTGGAGACTCATCCAGCAAGGATAGGTGGATAATGTCTTCCACCAGCTGGACCATGCGCTGGGATTCGGTGTAGATTTTTTGGGCAAAGACCTGGACATCCTCTTCGGACACCAGTTGATTGCGCAGCATCTCAGAATAGCCCGAAATGATATGGAGGGGCGTCTTGAGCTCATGAGAGACATTGGCCGTAAACTCTCTGCGCATCTGCTCCGCCTGCCACTGGTCGGTCACATCAAAGAAGAGGAGGACCATACCAGTCAACTGATCTTCTGAAATAACAGGACGGGCCAGGACCTTATAGGTGGTCTGATCCACATTAAAGATGGTGTCACCTTTTCGTCCCGCTACTCCTTCCTCAATGAGCTGATGCAGCTGGAGGTTGCGGACCAACTCCAAAATCTCCTTACCGATGGAGCTTTCATCTGTCTGGAGCAGGCTTTGGGCAGCAGGATTCATGCTGATAATTTGCCCATTTTTGTCCAGCAAGATCATCCCTTCACGAATCTTGGAAATGATGGTGTCAAACTCGCCTTTACGTTGGAGCAATAATTGTTCCTGGAGGCCCAGTTCCTTTTGCTGGTGGTCAATCCGTCTCAGAAGAGGGGAAATCTCTTCATAGGCTGGATTTTCCAAGGGAGCATCCAAGTCCAACTGATTGAGGGGTTGGACTAGGCGTTTGGCCGTGTATTTGGCAGTGAGAACAGAGAGCCCTATTACCACTAAGACGATGAGGAGCAGGGTTGGCAGCAGTCCCAGCAGGAGGAGGAAAATGCTATGCTGGGTCACAGATAGCCGGACCACCGTCCCGTTGTCCAGCCGCTGCGCGATGTAGAGGGAGGTCTGGGTCAGGGTGGAAGAATAGCGACTGCTTTCTCCGTAGCCGGTTTCTATGGCATCCTTGATTTCCTGCCGGTCCCCATGGTTTTCCATAGTCTGGGCATCGTAGGCGGTATCGTAGAGGACTTGTCCTGTATTGTCCACCCAGGTGATGCGGGTGCTGGCGGTTTTCAAACCGTCAAAATAGTCCATCCCTTCTGCCGAAATCCCCTTGGCTGCAAGATCCGTCTGGGTCTGAAGCTGCTCCATCTGCACTTGGGTAAAATAGCGATAGAGGGCCCCCATAATCAGAGCCAAGCTGGCCAACAGAACTAGGAAATTGGCTAGTAGGGTCGAACGAAATATCTTTTTAATCATGCGGTTCCTCCATACGGTAGCCGACTCCTCGGATGGTCTTGATATAGTCACCACAGGCCCCTAGCTTGGTCCGCAGGGTGCCAATATGGACATCCACGGTTCTGGTTTCCCCAAAAAACTGCGTTCCCCAGACCTTGTCCAGCAATTCCTGCCGGGTAAAAACTCGGTCAGGATGGAGCATGAGCAAGGAAAGGAGATCGAACTCCTTGAGGGTCAAAAGGACCCTTTCCCCTTGATGATAAAGGGAGTAGCGTTGGGGCTCCAGGGTCAGGTCTCCAAAGGTCACCAGGTTAGGTCTGGCCTTGTCTCTGGTCCTTCGCAGGACTGCCTTGATGCGGGAAATCATCTCCATCATCCCGAAGGGCTTGACCAGATAATCATCCGCTCCCATGTCCAGGCCCTTGACCTTGTCAAACTCTGTCCCCTTGGCGGTCGCCATAATGACGGGAATCTCCATGGTGCGGCTATCTGACCGCAGGCGCGCCAAAAGATGGATGCCATCCTCTCCTGGCAACATAATATCCAGTAGAATCAAGTCGGCAGGTTTTTGACTGACAACCTCCCAAAAACTCTCTCCGTCCGCAAACCCCTGGGCCTCGTAGCCTGTTGTTCGCAGCGTATAGAGCATGAGCTCACGAATGTCATCATCATCTTCCACGCAATAAATCATGTTGTTTCTCCATCCAATTGTCCTGTGATTGAGAAAATCACCCATTTGGCAATATTCACCGTATGATCGCCGATCCGCTCCAGGTACTTAGCCACCATGAGGATGTCCAAGACATGCTCCCCATCGCTGGTGGCATCAGCTGATGCAGCGGCTTCTGAAAAATAGCGGATCAATTCTACCTTTATTGTATCAAATTGTTGGTCCACATAGTCATCTTTTGCAATCACTTTTTGGGCCAAATCCTCATCTTCATGGACAAAGGCATCGATACTGTCCGTCACCATCTGGATAACGTGGCTAGCCATATCCCGTAAAACCAGCAGTTCTTGCCCCGACTGGATATGGTTGAGGGCGATGATTTCAGCAATCTCAGCTGATTGAGCACCGATTCGCTTCATGTCGTAGACCATCTTGAGGGCCGCTGAAATCCGACGCAAATCCTTGGCAACAGGCTGCTGACGCAAGAGCAATTTCAAACACTGCTCTTCAATGTCTCGCTCCAGCTGTTCAATCTTTTGAAAGGTTTTGCTGACATTGTTGACCAGGTAGAAATCATCCTCTTCCAGCGGGACCAGAGACTTGGAAATGATGTCCTCGCAGAGGGTTCCCATGACAATCAAATTGGTATTCAAATCGTGCAGTTGGTGTTCAAATCTTGAGCGAATCATCCGAATCTCCCTGTGATGTATTTTTCGGTCCGTTCATCTTGTGGCAATGAAAAGAGCTGGCTGGTCTTGTTGTACTCCACAATTTCTCCCAGGAGGAAGAAGGCCGTCTTGTCGGAAATCCGAACAGCCTGCTGCATATTGTGGGTCACGATAACGATGGTGTATTTGGACTTGAGTTCGATAACCAATTCCTCAATTTTAGCGGTTGAAATCGGGTCCAAGGCACTGGTCGGCTCGTCCATGAGAAGGATATCTGGCTCGATGGCCAAGGCTCTGGCGATACAGAGCCGCTGCTGCTGACCACCTGACATGCCCAGGGCTGATTTGTTCAGGCGGTCCTTGACCTCATCCCAAATGGCTGCCTGCTTGAGGGAGCGCTCCACAATCTCATCCAACTGGGCCTTGTTATGAATCCCGTGGGTCCGTGGTCCAAAGGCCACATTGTCATAGATGCTCATTGGGAAGGGATTGGGTTTCTGAAAAACCATACCCACTTTCTTGCGGAGCAGGTTGATATCCATATCCCGATAAACATCCTCTTGGTCCAATTCCACCTTGCCGGTAATTTGGCAGTTTCTCACCAGGTCATTCATGCGGTTCAAACTCTTCAAAAGAGTAGACTTGCCACATCCAGAAGGGCCGATAAAGGCCGTGATTTCATTGGCCGCGATATCCAGATTGATATCTTTCAGGGCATGAAAATCACCATAATAGAGGTTTAAATCACTGATGGTTAATTTACTCATCGCTACTTTCACTTCCTAACCGTCTTGCAATCAACTCCGAAATCAGGTTGATGACGATAACTAATACTAAGAGGACCACGGCTGTCGCGTAGGTCTGATTGACATAGAGCCCTTCGCCTGAAATGGCATACATATGCACCGCCAGAGTTCTGGTCGAGCTAAAGAGATTCTTGGCCACTTCTGCCACCGTTCCGGCGGTAAAGATCAAAGCTGCTGATTCCCCCACAATCCGACCGATGGCCAAAATGACCCCCGAAAAGATACCAGGTAGGGCGCTGGGCAGAACGATCCAACCGATGGTTCTGATTTTCCCTGCCCCCAGGGCAAAGGCTCCCTCACGGTAGCCATCTGGCACAGAGAGCAGAGCTTCTTCTGTTGTCCGCATAATCAGGGGCAAAATCATGATACTCAAGGTTACTGCCCCTGATAGCAAGGACAGGCCCATACCCGCAAATTTCACAAAGAAGAGGGCGCCAAAGAGACCGTAGATGATGGAGGGAATCCCTGCCAGAGTCTCTGTCGCAATCCGAATAACCCGTACAAAGAAGTGATCCCGCCTTGCGTACTCTGTCAAGTAAATGGAGGACCCAATCCCAATCGGAACCGCCATCGCCAGAGCTAAAATAGTCATATAGATGGTGTTGATCAGGGCTGGCAAGAGGGAGACATTCTGACTGTCATAGGTCCACTCGAAAAGACTAGGACTGAGATGGGGAATCCCCTTGACCAGGATATAGCCTACGATAAAGAGAATCCCCAAAAAGGTTGCCAAGGCTGCACCGCAAACCAGCAGGTACAGAACAAAAGACAAGGGATTCTTACGCCTGGACTGCCATTCCTGCTTCCAGGTCCGTTGATTGATATTTTCCATACCTACTCCTCTTTATGCAAGAGTGAAAAGCTGCTATTGATGAGCAGGACAAAGATAAAGAGAACCACTGCTGTCCCGATCAAAGCCTCTCGATGCAGTCCACTCGAATAGCCCATTTCCATAACGATATTAGTGGTCAAGGTGCGGACACCAGATGTGAGGGAGGTCGGCAAAATAGCCTGATTCCCAGCCACCATGATAACCGCCATGGTCTCACCGATGGCCCGACCAATACCCAGAATGACCGCTGCTAAAATGCCCCGCTTGGCTGCTGGCAGGACCGCAAAAAAGATACTGCGCTCATGGGAGGCACCTAGGGCCAAACCGCCCTCATAGTAGGAACTGGGAACCGCCCGAATGGCCGCTTCCGACACACTGATAATGGTCGGCAAAATCATGAGGCCCAGCAAGACAGAGGCCGTCAAGACCCCCATCCCAAAGCCACCGATATTGTCCCGAACAAAGGGAACCAAGACCACCAGACCAAAGAAACCATAGACAACGGAAGGAATCCCGGCCATCAAGTTAATGGCCGCCTTAAGCGGGCGGTACCATTTTTCTGGGCAAAAGTGGGCCATGAAGACAGCTGTCAAAATCCCAATCGGCACCCCAGTGACCAAGGCTCCTGCCGTCACATAGAGGGAGCCAATAATCATGGGAAAGATACCAAAGAGATTATTGGCAGGCCGCCAAACTGTCCCAAAGAGAAAATTCCCCCAACCGATTTCCTGAATGGCCGGTAAACCATTCATAAAGAGGAAAATACAGATGAGTAAGACCGATTGAATAGAAATGCAGGCGGTAAGAAAGAATACCGCTTGCATCA
The DNA here is from genome assembly GCF_041802885.1 of Streptococcus sp. Classification (GTDB taxonomy): domain Bacteria; phylum Bacillota; class Bacilli; order Lactobacillales; family Streptococcaceae; genus Streptococcus. Next base: position 33,085 of record NZ_JBHCHN010000051.1, on the reverse strand, counting down.
ACATTTCTTTTTTATGATTCATTCATAACCTCTTACTTGGAAAGATCATCCCAGCTTGTAATCTCACCAGTATAAATAGCTTTTACTTGCTCGCTGGTCAAACCAGTCAGCGCATTTTCCTTATTGACAATCACGCCAATACCATCCAGGGCAATCACTGTCTCTGTTACCCCTTGGGACAATTCAGCATCTTCCAGAGCACGGGAAGCCATGCCAATGTCAGCAGTTCCCTCGATGGCATTGAGGATTCCTGTTGTGGAATCACTCTGCTGGATTTCCACTTCTACATTTGCATTGACCTTGTTATAGGCTTCCTTGAGTTTTTCCATCACTGGAGTAACGGAACTAGAACCTGAGACTACAATCTTGCCCTTATCTGCCTGAGCTGTGTAGGCTGGAGCATTGTCCAATGGAATATAGCCACTATTTTCAACCACGGCCTGACCATCGCTGCTGAGGATGAAGTTGACAAAGTCTTGGGCCGCATCGCTCAAACCATCCTGAGTGACAATATTGAAAGGACGGGAAATCTTATAGCTGCCATCCTTGATGTTTTCTACTGTCGCATCCACACCGTCGATTTGCAAGATTTTATTGGTATCATCCAGAGAACCTAGCGAAGCATAACCGATGGCATTGGCATCACCACCCACTGTTGTCAGCATGACAGCCGTAGAGTTGGTGACAATGGCTGTATTAGTTGTCAAATCAACCTTTTCGCCATCCGCATTCTTTTCCTGAACCCCAAAGAGCTCGATGAAGGCACCGCGGGTTCCAGACCCTTCTTCACGGGACACCACATTGATGGTGCTGCCCTGGCTGCTACTGTCAGACGAACCTCCACAGGCTGTCAAAAAGGAAAGACTAGCAAGGCCAACCAAGGCAAACTTAGATAGGGTTGAAATTTTTTTCATGATGAACTCCTCAATTTTTGTGAATTACAGACCCCATTATAGACAGCAATTATCAAATCTATTACCATCTTTTTGTAAAGTTTTTGTAAAATGACGCAAAAAAAGAGAGCGGGACAGAAATCGGTAATTTCGAAGAAATTCGATTTCGTTGTCCCACCTCCGCACAGTTGAGTAGGGCTGTAAAAGCTGATTTATCAGCGCATTAGAGCCCACTCAACCACTGCGTTATAAGTACCTAAAACAAGTATAAAAGAGTTTGGAACTACTTTTGTCCCAAACTCTGGTTTCTTAAAATAAATAGCGCAGAAAAGCTACACAGAGAACGCCGGCCAAGACCGCCAGCATGACATTCCTGGTTTTGCCAAGAACCAAAAAGGTCGGCACCACCGCAGTTAGTTCAATCCATTGGACCTGAGGCCAGCCACCGATTTGACCCGGAAAGACACTGGACAAAATCAGGGCAAAGATAATGGTCAGAGGCAGAAAACCCAGAAACTTGACCACCTTGTCAGGCAGCTCTGCTAGACGGACCAGGCCGTAGGGTAAGACCCGCGGCACCCAGGTGACCACTGTGGACACCAAAATAGCTCCTAAAATATACTGATCAATCATCCAATACCACCCCCGTCAAACATCCTAATAGAGTCGCAACCAAGACCGCTAAAGAGGTCGAAATAAACCTAGAAAAACCGACATAGGCCAGCAAGACCACTAGCAAAATCCAGGTAATTTTCTTCAAGGCAATCTTTTGCAGCATCCCCTGCAGCTGACTGGCAAAAATGGCCACAAACATGGCAATCAGGGCAAAATCAATGCCAAAGGCATGGGGGTTTGGTATCAAGCCACCCACCAAGGCACCCGTCACTGAGGCCAAAAACCAGGTCACATAACCAGCAAAGTTATTGCCATACATCCAGACTGGCAAGATTTCCTTGTGGTGGATATGTTCCCCCAAAAGTACCCCATAGCTCTCGTCGGTCATAAAGGTCCCGATAAGGACCTGTTCGGCCAAACTGGCCCTCGAAAAGATGGTCGAGGTATGAAGGTTCATCAGAAAGTGCCTGAGATTGATCAAAAAGACCGTCAGAGCGATCGATGTCAGAGGAGCCTGGGCCAAAATCAAGGCGCAGAGGGCAAACTGGCCCGAACCTGAGTAGACCAAGAGACTCATGAGCCCTGTTTCCAACGGACTGACCCCAGACTTGGCGGCCACGATGCCAAAGGCCAGACCGATGGACAAATAACCAAAGACAGTTGGAGTCGCAGCCCGAACCCCATCCCAAAATCCTTTTTCTGTCATAAACTCCCTTTCGCAAGATTCAAAATATTCTTACATTATATCATAAAAAAGAGACTCCTGACATGTTGCCAGGAGACTTTCTTGCGCTTAAAGATTAGACGATGAGTCCATTGCACTCTTTAAGTAATCATCTGTTGACATGATTTCAGCAAATTCATCTTGAAGTGTCGCAAGGTGGATTTGGTGAAGCAGCTCAGGCTCAATGAGCTTACCAGATAAGTCTGGCAGGGCAAAGGTCGCAGTTCCGTCCGAAAGTAAAATAACCTCAAAACCCAAATTAGCGGCCATCCGAACAGTGGTGGAAACACAATGAGGCAAGGTTAGACCTGCAATAACCAGGTTAGAAATCTTTTGATTCCGTAAATAGTCCTCCAATTGCGTTCCGATAAAGGCGCTATTGACCGTCTTTTCAAAGACAGTTTCTCCCGATAAGGGTTCAAAACCCTCCATAAATTGACGGCCAGATTCCTTATAAAAGGAACCTTGCGGCAACTGTGACCGATGGCGAACATGGATCACTTCCTGTTGGGTCTGCCGAAAATGATCTAAAACAAGGATCATCTTCTCCTCCGCTTGAGGATGGTTTCGCTGCCCCCAACCTTCTTTCTGAAAGCCCTTTTGGACATCAATTAATAGTAAAGCTGTTTTCATTTCTTACTCCATCGCCTCAAAAACTAAACTTGGTTTGGCATTGAGATCTAGGCTAGCAAAGTTCCCTTTTTCATACTCGATGGCGGCAGCTAGGGCAATCATACCGGCATTGTCTCCACAGAGGCGTAAGGGTGGGATGATAACCTCTACATCCCTTATTTCCTCAGCCAACCGCTCCCGCAGGCCTTGATTGGCTGCGACCCCGCCGGCCACAACCAGGGTCTCAACAGAGTACTTTTCCAAAGCTTTCTTTGTCTTGACTAGGAGAATATCCATGACCGCCGCCTGGAAGGAGGCACAGAGGTCTTCTAGGACCAGCTCCTCCCCCTTTTGCTGGGCATTGTGGTGCAGGTTGATAAAGGCCGACTTGAGGCCCGAAAAGGAAAATTCCAGATTGTCATCCTTAATCATGGCGCGAGGGAAATCGTAGACATCCTGCCCTTGATGGGCCAGCTGATCAATCTCCCGGCCAGCAGGATAGGTCAAGCCCATGACACGACCTACCTTATCATAGGCTTCGCCAACCGCATCATCCCGCGTTTCACCGATAATTTGGTAGACCCCCGCTGCTGGTACATAGACCAATTCGGTATGGCCACCTGATACCAAGAGGGCCATGAGGGGATAGGTCAGCTCCTTGACTTCACGCGCCGCCATCAGGTGTCCTGCCATATGGTTGACAGGAATCAGAGGCAGGCCTTGGGCCCAGGCAAAGGCCTTGGCAGCAGACATGCCCACCAGAAGAGCCCCGACCAGACCTGGCCCGTAGGTCACCGCCACGGCATCCAAGTCCTGGGCCACAATCCCAGCTTCCTTGAGGGCATCCTCAATGCAGAGGGTCACCACCTCCACATGGTGGCGGCTGGCCACTTCGGGTACCACCCCGCCAAAGCGCTTGTGGCTCTCCACCTGACTGGCAATAATATTGCTGAGCAATTCCTTGTCATTCTTCAAAACAGCCACACTGGTCTCATCACAGGAGGACTCAATGGCCAATATATATCGATCTTTCATTTCTTCACACATTCTCTTTCCCCTCTCTGGCCATCAAAATGGCATCTTCGACAGGATTTTGGTAATAGTTCTTGCGCTGGCCGACTGGCTGAAAGCCGTACTTTTCATAGAGGGCCTTGGCTACCTGGTTGCTGACCCGCACCTCCAAAAAAAGCCTTTCTGGTCTGTCTGCCAAAAACCCCATGAGCCGATTGGCCAAACCCTGACCCTGATAGGCCTTTTTCACTGCCAGCTGAGTGATTTCCAACTCCCCAGCCAGGTCTTGCAGGGCTAAAAAACCAATCAAGGTCTGATCGTCATAGAGATAGAAATACTCTGTGTTGGCCTGCTTCAAATCCGCCTCAATCTGTTCCAGATTCCAGGGAGAGACCCCATAGACATCCGACAGAAGGGTCAATATTTCTTCTGCTTTCTTCATCTTATACCCGCTTAATATAATCCGCTTCTGAACCAGCCTCGTTTTGCTTGAGCCAGTTCTCCTCAGCCTCTACCCGTTTGAGATAATGGGGCACAAAGGCATGGACAGGCACCGCTGGCAAATGCTGGCCCAACTTTCCGATTTCAAAGGCAGATGGCAGACTTTCACAGATTTCCGCCTGGGGCAAGACCTCCTCAATCTGACTGCGGAAGGCAGCCACTTCCCCAACAAAGGTCACTTTCTGAGCGGAGGCCACTTTTTCTAAGACCTCTGGAAAGGCCATGTGGGCATCAGGAGCTTGTGCCTGACCCTTTTCGTAAAAGCCAGCATAGACATGGTTGCGACGGGCATCCATCAGAGGCACCACTAAGCCTGTTGCCGGACAGGCTGCTGCTAGGGCATAGAGGCTGGACACTCCCACCAGATCAATCTTGAGGGCATAGGCCAAAGTTTTGGCTGTCGCAACCGCCACCCGCAAACCTGTGTAGGAACCGGGCCCCTGGGCCACCACAATCCGCTCCAAATCAGCCGGCGTCCAGCCAACAGAGGCCACCAAAAAATCAACAGTCGGCATGAGGCTGATACTGTGGTTTTTCTTGATATTGAGCGTCAGCTCTGCCACTAGCCTGCCCTTATCCAGCAGAGCTACTGCCAGGGCCTGGCTAGAGCTGTCCATTGCTAAAATCTTCATTTGCTTTTTCCTTTGACAATACTTCTCCTTATTGTAAGCTATCTGGGCCTTTTTTTCAAATCAAGGCTTCCGATCTCTCAAGGAATATGAAAACAACTTGAAAACATTCGGATTTTACATTTCCATCAGCGTTTTCCCTTCACCAAATGAGGCTTTTATGGTATAATTATCTTAATTGCAACGTTTCATAGAAAATCGAGTGAACAGGGTGGGTCAGCAGGCAACTGTCGCCTTTCCCGTTTCACTACCATAACTCCAGAAAACTGCATAAGAAAAAACAAGTAGAAACCCTATTTGCTGTTTTTTCATAGTTAAATAGGGCCCGAAGAAAGGAAATCAATGATTTACAAAGTATTTTACCAAGAGACTAAGGACCAATCTCCACGCCGCGAGCAAACAAAATCTCTCTATTTAGAAGTGGATGCAGCCACAGAATTGGAAGGCCGTATCATTGCCCGCCAATTGGTCGAACAAAATACCAAATACAATATCGAATTTATCGAATTACTATCAGACAATCACCTCGAGTATGAGAAATCTCATGCTGACTTTACAATTACGGAGTTTTAATTCATGTCATCTATTCATCTAAAACCAAAGGAAGTTGGCGTTTTTGCCATCGGTGGTTTGGGAGAAATCGGAAAGAACACCTATGGCATCGAGTATCAGGACGAAATCATCATCGTCGATGCGGGTATCAAGTTCCCCGAAGATGACCTGCTGGGTATTGATTATGTCATTCCCGACTACTCCTACATCGTGGACAATCTCGACCGTGTCAAGGGTCTGGTCATCACTCATGGCCACGAAGACCATATCGGAGGCATTCCCTTCCTCCTCAAACAGGCCAATATTCCCATTTATGCTGGGCCCTTGGCTTTGGCCCTCATCCGCGGGAAATTAGAAGAGCACGGCCTGCTTCGGGATGCCACCCTTCACGAAATCAACCACAATACCGAATTGACCTTCAAACAGCTCAAGGTCAGCTTTTTCCGCACCACCCACTCCATCCCAGAACCTCTGGGTGTGGTGGTCCATACCCCACAAGGAAAAATCGTCTGTACCGGGGACTTCAAGTTTGACTTTACCCCAGTTGGTGAACCGGCAGACCTCCACCGCATGGCTGCCTTGGGAGAAGAAGGCGTCCTCTGCCTGCTCTCAGACTCTACCAATGCGGAGGTCCCAACTTTTACCAACTCAGAAAAAGTCGTTGGCCAATCCATTACCAAAATCATCGAAGGCATCCATGGCCGCATCATCTTTGCCTCCTTTGCCTCCAATATCTTCCGTCTCCAACAGGCTGCGGATGCTGCGGTGAAAACCGGACGCAAGATTGCTGTCTTTGGCCGCTCTATGGAAAAGGCTATCGTAAACGGTATCGAACTAGGCTATATCAAGGTTCCTAAGGATACCTTCATCGAACCAAATGCCATCAAGGAGTACCCTGCCAGTGAAATTTTGATTCTCTGTACGGGTAGCCAGGGCGAGCCCATGGCCGCCCTCTCCCGCATTGCCCACGGAACCCACCGCCAAGTCCAATTACAGCCTGGCGATACGGTTATCTTCTCCTCCAGCCCCATCCCAGGAAATACGACTGGGGTCAACAAGATTATCAATATCCTGATTGAAGCTGGTGTGGAAGTCATCCACGGCAAAATCAACAACATCCACACCTCTGGACACGGAGGCCAGCAAGAGCAAAAACTCATGCTTCGCCTCATCAAGTCAAAATACTTTATGCCTGTCCACGGTGAGTACCGCATGCAGAAAATCCATGCCGGCCTAGCTGTGGATACAGGGGTTCCAAAAGAAAATATTTTCATCATGGAGAACGGCGATGTTCTGGCTTTGACCAAGAATACCGCCCGCATTGCCGGACATTTCAACGCCCAAGACATTTATGTCGATGGCAACCGTATCGGTGAAATCGGAGCTGCCGTCCTCAAGGACCGCAGAGACCTCTCCGAAGACGGGGTTGTCCTGGCCGTAGCCACCGTTGACTTCAAGTCCCAAATGATTCTAGCAGGTCCGGACATTATGAGTCGTGGCTTCGTCTACATGCGCGAATCCGGTCAGCTCATCCGAGAAAGCCAGCAGATTCTTTTCAATGCCATCCGCATCGCCCTCAAAAACAAGGATGCCAGCATCCAAAGCGTTAACGGAGCCATTGTCAATGCCCTGCGCCCCTTCCTCTATGAAAAAACCGAACGCGAACCCATCATTATCCCGATGATCCTAACACCAGATGATTAAAAAGCTCCGGGGGAGCTTTTTAACTTGCCCTCGAAAACAAGAAAGGGCAATAGCTCTAGGGGATACAAACAGTTTGGGGAGTGAAACAGTCAGGGAAGTGACTGTTTCAGCTGGTCACCTTGAAATTGGAAAGTGACCATGTACCCGAGCCTTGAAACAAGAGAGCGAGGCAGTTTGGGAAACTGTTTGTACCCGAGCCTTGTCTTGGCAAAGGGCCACCTGCTCAAGCTTAGCATAAGGAAAATCTGGTCAAAGAATCTAAGAAAAGAAAAAGCCTCTATCCAGTTGTGTTTGACAATTTGGATGGAGGCTTTTTTAGGGACTTCAGTATCTTTTTGATTGTTTTACTCAATCAACATCAACACCAGGCCCTTTTGACTTGATTTGATACACTCCAGTGCCATCTACATCCTCTTTTAAAAGGAAAACCCTATCTCAGGGGGCTGCATCGGGATAGGGTTGTAAAAAGTGGATAATTGTATCGACTGCTACTGGTTTAGAGATCTTCTTCTTATAAAAAATGGCCGTTTCTACCGCCTGAAATCTCCCTTCACCAGCAATCAGACAGCCTGGCTGTTTGAAAGTCCAGATAAATCCCACTATCAACTATTTGCCTTTAGAAATCTCTTCAAGGTCTCTCAATTCCATGCCATTCTCAAGATTCCCTATCTTGACCCAAATGTGCATTATAAGGACCAATTCGGAAGGGTATTTTCTGGAGCGGAGTTGGTCTATTCCGGTATCCATATTCCGTTTGCAACTAGTGATTTTCAGTCTTATAGTCTGGAATTTCATAAAATATAAGAAAGTACACTAGGCATGTTTTTCCTAGTGTACTTTTTCAATTCTAATCTGGCTGCTGGCCATCGTGGACCAGCCATTTGCAGTCTGTCAAACTCATTTCCGAAAAGACGGCTTCAAAAGAAGAGTCTTCTGGTGAGCAGACATAGATGCCGAAGTGGATCTTACCGCTACCTTGGTGCAGGTGGCAGCTCCGCATCCAATATCTTCTTGCAATCCTGCAGCCAGCTTAAGAGGGCTATTCTCCCAGAACCGCATCCACAATGACTTCAAAATCGGTTCGTTCATCACGGGCCTTGATACCAGCCTTGACATCCAGAACGTAGTCGGTGATGATGCCGTCAACCTCTGAATTGACAAAGCGTTGGATGGATTCTTCTGTATTGACTGTCCAGACGATGACTTTCTTGCCCTGGGCCTTTAGGTCTGAAACTTTCTCATAGCTGGCTTCTGCCTCTTCCATAATCAGATAGTCGCCCTGGAAATCTCCTGTCTGGCCGATAGAGAAATAATAGAGGTAGCCAGACACCATCTCAGGATAGGTTTCCTCAATGTAGGTAATCAGGCTGTAATCCAAGGACAGGAGAGCCACTTCCTTTTCAACACCATAGGCCTTGACCATGGCCACCATATCATCCACCATCTGCTTGTCAGCTGTTTTTCCTTTCAGCTCCATAAAGAGGCCAATCTTGCCCTTGCTGGCTTCGATCACCTCCTCAATGGTCGGAATAGGCTGGGCTGGCCGGCTGCTGTCAAAGGCATCCGCAACCTGCAACTCCTTGATTTCAGCCAGGGTCATCTCGCTGGAACTGCGGCTATCGCCTGCAACACGTTGAAAATCACCATCGTGATTGAGGACATAGTGGCCGTCCTTGGTCCGTTGAATATCAATTTCCGACCAGGCCACACCTTCCTCGGCAGCGGCTAAAATGCCTGCGATCGTATTTTCAGCCCCCAAGTCACCTCCGCCACGGTGGGCAACCAGTTCAATCTCACTATTGGCCCGAAAAACTGTGTCAAAATCCTGAACCAGCAGATAAGACAGACCAAAATTCCCTGCTAAGATGAGCAAGAGAAGGCTGGTCACCAAGAACTTGGTGCGGAGGCGAATGCTTGGCAAACTATCTGCCCGCCACTGGCTCGCCTTGGTCGAAAGAGTGACCGTAGGAGTCCGACCTTCAGCCTCTTCATAATCATAAAAGGCATCCGTTACCCGATAAATGATCATCGGCGGGAAGAGGAAGGTCAGAAAACTAACAATTTCCAAGACTGCAAGGAGGATAAACAAGAGGTAGAGACGGCTTTGATTGGTATGCTCTGCCTGACTGACCAAAACAAAGACAAGCAGGGCTATCAAAGCAATAAAGAGGGGCACAAAGTAGAGAAGGCCATTTTTCACAAAAATCCCAATCAGGCGCTTAATCAGAGCCCGTCCCTGTTTCTTGGTCAAGGCCAAAGAGGATGTGAGCGCCTGTCTAATGCCCTGCCCTTCAACGAGGACATAGTGGAAGGTGAAGAGAAAACGGTAGCTCAGGTAGGTCAAAACCAAGAGAACTCCTGCATAGAGGGACAGGTAGAGGGGGTTGGCATAGATGACCGAGGTGATAAAGTTGGGAATCTGAAACTGCCTCATGGGACCGATGGTCACACCCAGGCCCAAGATCGGGAAAATCAGGGACACATAGACCATGAGCAAGAGGCCTGCTGGACTAAAGAGTGACTTGAGCGAGGTCAAACCCAGCCAGAGCATATGCCTTGCCGTCATCTCAATCTTGCCTTCTTTTATCAGGGCACTGGTCAAAATAAAGGTGTTAATATCCAGGCCAATCAAGACCACCATCAGGACCAAAGTCGCCAAAAGAAAGCCAAGCCCCTGAAAACTCAAGAGAAAGGATAGGTAGTCACCACTGGAAATCCCTGTCCGTCCCGACAGCCCTAAAAAGGTATCAATGGCAAGAGAATACAAGGGATAGATGACTAGGGCCAAAAGCCCCTTGCTGAGCAGTTGGTACTTGGTAAAGAGCCAGATGACCCGGCCTCGAAAGGCCCAACTGTTCTCCACCTTTTTTTCCGTTCCTGTTTTCATGTTTCCTCCGAAAAACGTTTTTTATTATTGTAGCATATGCCTTTACTGATTGACAAACTTACTTTTCAGCTCTTTTTTTCCGAAAGAAAAGACCGAACGCCTGTTCAGTCTTTGGGGCTATTTTTCATCTGGTTGCTGGCCATCATGGGCCAGCCATTTGCAATCTGTCAAGCTCATTTCCGAAAAGACGGCTTCAAAGGAAGAGTCTTCTGGCGAGCAGGCATAGATGCCGAAATGGATCTTACCGCTGCCTTCATGCAGGTGGCAGATCCGCATTTGCTCAAAATGGACACCATCCTTGGAGTTTTCGATGCAAAAATCACTGCCCCGGCGGCTCAAGCGGTAATAAATGGACTTGACGGAGGCAGGAATTTCCTGAGTGGCCCAGTCGGAGTAGCCATGATTGGTCACGACGCTGCCCAAGTGCTGAAAGTCTTCATTTTCATATTCAATCGAGCCCTTGATCCAGTTTTCCGAGTCCTGATAGACCACGACACCACACTGGTCAAAACGGGTATGACTATTGGAAAAGTCTGTCTTGACTGTAAAGGAAAAATACTCTTCCTCCGTATCCATCAAGAGCAGGGGCGCATTGTCATTGACAAAGTGGTAGTAGGTCTTCTGCCACAAGTCCGTATGGGCCTGGGTGGTGATTCTGATTTCCTGGTCTGAAATCTGGTAGTTTTTGGGTTCTCGAATCCAATAAAAATCTTTTGTGTTCATTTGATTTCCTTTTGTTTTTAAACTATTATACAGGCAAAAGAAAAAGAAGACAAGTATCTCAACCAACTCTTTCAAGAACAGGCTGGGGTGATTTTAGGAAGCTTGCAGGCCTTGTATCGTCAAAAGTAACAGGGACTATTCCTCCACAAATGCGACTAACTCTTTTGAAAATTCTTCTGCGTATTGGAAGATGGAGCCGTGACCTGCATTTTGATAAATGATAAGCTGACTGTTTTTGATTTTCTCATGCATGATATAGGAATTTTCAGTTGGAACTTGCATATCCTTGTCTCCGTTGACGATTAGCGTTGGTTGCGTGATAAAGGCCATATCGTCTTGAGGCTCTCTACCCCAGCGTTTGATAGCCTTCAGCTGGGTCAAAAATCCTGGGACATTCATGTCCTTGTCTGCATCCGCAGGCCTTCTTTGACCCATACGACCCAAAACTTTTTCAGCTTCCAGGCGCCCCACTTCATCGTGATTGTAGAAGATGTAGCGTTTGGGATCCACACGCTCGAGACCAGCCTTCAGCATGTAGCGGAAGGTTTTTCCTGTCACCTTATCGACTTCAAGACCGCCACGAGGACCAGTTCCTGCTAGAATCAAGCGGTTAACCATTTGGCTATCAAGACGAACGATTTCTTGGGCGATAAAACCACCCATAGAAAGACCGAGCAAGTTGATTTTCTCATGGCCCAAGGCCTTGATAATGGCAATAGCCTGCTCTGCCATTCCTGGAATAGTAGGAGCTACCTTGCCCTGACTGGCTCCGACGCCAGGCAGGTCTAGGACGATAATGTGCTCTTTTTCAGCCAGTAAGTCTAGCAATTTTGGATCCCAGTTGTCCAGGGTTGCGGCCAAGTGGACCAGCATGACCAGGGGCAGTTTGGACTTACCCTTGCCCAGTTCACGGTAGGCAATCTGCTGGCCCGCGACTGTTATGTATTGATTTTTGCTTGTGATATAAGACATGACTTCTCCTATTTTTCAAAACTGAGGACAGTTTTTCCGCGTGAGCGACCGTTGGCCACCTTATCCAGGGCTGCGTTGACTTCTTCAAATGGGTAAACGGTGTCGATGGACGGCTTGATTTCGAGTTGGCTGAAAATATCTGCCACTTCCTGCAGCTGCTGGCCATTGCTTTCAACAAAGATGAAATGGTAATGTACACCGTAGTTTTTTGCCATCTTGTCAAACTTGCAACCAACCTGACTGAAGAGGAATTGTTTCCATTTTGGTAGGTTCATGCGTTTGGCAAATTCACCGTTTGGCATGGCACGGAGGGAAACAAGGTGACCACCTTTTTTCATGATCGACATTTGTTTTTCGGTTTCTGCACCGCCAAGCGTGTCCAAGACATAGTCGATTTGGGAGAGGATTTGGGTGTAGTCCTCTGTCTTGTAGTCGATAAACTGGTCTGCACCCAGTGCCAAAACCCGCTCCGCATTTGCCCCATCACCGTTGGTAATAACGGTCAGGCCCTTGGCCTTGGCAATCGGAATGGCCATACCGCCGACACCGCCTGTCCCGCCTGAGATGAAAATGGTCTTGCCAGCCTCAGCACTCATGAGGTCAAGTGCCTGCATAATAGTCAGGGCCGTCAGGGGAACAGCCGCCGCCTCCACATCGGTCAGGTAGTCTGGGACTTTGGCAAGGGCAGCTGCCTCCACCGCCACATACTCGGCAAAGGCACCAATGTTGTCAAGGGGAAGACGGCCAAAGACACGATCACCGACCGCAAAGCTGGTCACGCCTGAGCCGACCTCTTCGACCAAGCCAACGACCTCATTGCCAGCCGTTTGTGGCAGTTTGTAGGGAACAATCATCTTGACATCTCCGCGAGAAATCATATTGTCCAGGGGATTGACACCTGCTGCGGTCACTTTGACCAGGACTTGGTCTGGTTTGATGTGCGGTTTGGCAATCTCAGTCAGGCTGAGGGCGATATTGTTTTTGTTATAAGATGTGTGTTGTGCTGCTTTCATGGTTTCTCCTTTTATTTAACAACTTGTATCTGATACAGGTCTAACTGTATTCTAAGAAAATCTGACTGAGTCAGTCAGATGCGGTTTTGTTTGGCTTCTGCGTAAAGGTTCTCAATCACCTTGTCCAAGCTTTGCTGGGCCAAGTCTTCTTCCAGTTGCTTTTCAACGCTGGAAAAAATCGGGCTCACAGCCCCTGCGATATGCTTGCCGACTGGGCAGGTCGGATTGGCATGCTGGTGCTGCTGAAAGAGTTGGATATGGCTGACTTCCTGAGTCGCAAAGTAGATGTCCAATAGAGAGATGTCCTTAGGTTCCTTGCTCAGCTCATAACCTGCCTTGCCCTGCTGGGACTGGATAAGGCCTGCGTTTTTCAGAAGTGCAATCACCTTTCGGATATAGCTAGCATTGGTGCCAACACTCTCCGCCAGGGCCTGCGATGTCATGACATCACTGCTCTCGCTAATCATGGTGAGAATATGCAGGGCTACTGAAAATTTGGTATCCATAGCTGCTCCTTTCTGAACTTGTATCAATTACAAGAACAAGTATAACATGAAGAAATCCACTTGGCAAGGATTTGGCTTCAACAATAATTAAGCCAGGTCATCAACTGCTCAAAAGGGAGCACACATCAGCAGTTGAGCACACAACCACCCTCTTATTTAACATCATAGAAGGCTGTTCTCCGGGTAGGTTTTCCAATTGGCTCTCTGCCACTCCTAGCTGATGGTCTGCAATGCTCAACTGAATTCCAGCTACAATAGCAATAACAAAATGTGGGAAAAATGATATAATAAAAAGGATGAGAAATTAACAAATTAGAATCTGTAACTGGAATTTTTTATATTTTGCGAAGGGAGAATATTGATTTATGTTTTCAATATTAGGTGCAGTAATATTTGGAGTTATAGCAACTATGACAGTTCTTGTTGCTTGCGGTTTGCCTTTGGGTGAATTTACAATGGGTGGACAACATAAAGTCTTACCAAAGAACCTTAGAGTTGCAGCTGTCATTTCGGTGGCTATCCAAATTTTTGCAATGATCATTATTTTACAAGCCGGAGGTTTTATTCCCTTATGGTTCTCTTTTAAGGTTACTAAATATATTTGTTTCTTCTTTGCTGCTTACCTATCTTTGAATACTATTATGAACATGATTTCAAAAAGCAGGAAAGAAAGATTTGTTATGACCCCACTTTCACTTATAGCCGGAATATGTTTTTGGATAGCGGCATTTCAGATGTAGTATGTATAATGAAGCTAGTTTACAGTGCCTTGAATTATCGGTTTATCGCACAAAAACCATTAAATAAGATTACTAAGAGGAAGCAAAAGCCAATAGCTGATCCTTCCTTATCTATATGACCGAGGCTTTTTTTGACTTTTGGCAAAAAGGCTCTCCTTGCTATTCTCAATGAAAACCAGATTTTTCATTGGCTGCAGCAATCCTGGACTGCTCATATCGACCAGTCCTCCTTGATCGAATTCCGCCACTTCCATCATATCTATCAGCAGCAATTCGCCATCGAAGTCATATTTCATCTCCTACAAGCTTAGGCCTATCAAGGATTCCAAGAAAGTCCCTATCAGATGCGGAACGTGGCTGCTAGTATTGCATGGGAACTGACAAAGGAGGTTAGGGTGTAAGTTTAACTTTCTAAACATATCAAATTGCCCTGTGTGGAGCTGATAAATGCTCTCTCCACCGGGCATTTTTGGTAAGCCGAGAGAATCTGCTCGACTGAAAGCTTCTTTCAACCCTAGCGTCTAGTCCAGCTCACGGATAGGATCGTCTAAGAAAAAAATCAATGGCTCTCGTTGCGACCACATCTTCCCCATCACCACACAAACTCCGACCGCTTCTTCGTCAATTTCTACATGCAGTTCGTTAACGAAGTAATCCTTGGGATGTTTTAACCAGTTTAAGATTTGCAAACGATGTTCATTAGCTAAGGCTTTGAAGATTTCAATAGTTTCTATGAGTTTATTATATCGTTTTTCTCGATATGTCAATCGGTTTGCTTAAAAAATAGCAAAACAGGAAACCTGCTCTGCTATTGTCCAAAGAAACTACTCTTTGGTTGGTTGATAAATGATAAGCCCAAGTCCCATAAATCCAAGTAAGAAGAGACTAAGCATCCATACTTGGTAACTGCTATTTCCAACCATAGAAATGGTTTGACGGAGTCCTGAAACGGAATAGGTCATTGGCAAATAGGGTTGAATGACTTGGAAGAAACGAGGGCTGAGTTCAATCGGATAAGTACCAGCACTTGAACCGAGTTGGAGAAGTAAGATAATTAAACTTGCAAAGGAACCGAAGCGATTGTTCCAACCGATCAAGGCTGTAACAAGGGCCATAAAGGTCCACGAAGCTAGAAAAATCAATCCTAAGGTAGCTAGAGGATAAGCTGGGTCTACTCCAATCAAGAGAAGAACACCATAAAGAATAAGGGCTGCTAGACTGGCTATCGTACCATTGAGCAACAGTTTTCCTTTAGCCCAATCCCAACGAGTTTTATAGGAACGATTATCAAGGTGTTTGACAAAAATAACGTTTGCTGATAAAGCCGCAACCATCAGCGCAACTGATACCATGTAAGGAGCCATACCCACACCGTTGGTCTTCACGCTGTCTTCATCTCTGTGCTCTAAGGCTACTGGCTGTGAAACTGCTTGAGCGTTTTTCTCATCTACAGAGACAATTGATAATTGTTGACTAGCATCACTAAGCGAATTTGTTAGGGTTTCACTGCCAGTACGAAGGCTTGAAATACCACTTGTTAATGTTTGACTTCCGTTATAAAGCTGATCTGCTCCTGAAATCAATTGCTGGCTACCTGAAGCCAGCTGTCCTGAGCCACTGACAAGTTGACTAGAGTTGGCTGCCAAGGCTGACAAACCGGCTGTTAATTGGCTTCCCCCAGATTGAATACTACTATTATTTGCAACCAACTTGGCCCCACCTGCTGCTAATTGGGTAACACCTGTTGTATAGGCGGTGACCCCTGTCATGAGTTGACTTGCTCCACTTGACAGTTGTGTTTGAAGTTGACTCACACCACTCGTCAAGGCTTGAGTCCCTGGTAGAACTTGTTGGGTCAAGGCTGTATTGACTTGACTCAAGCCAGTAGATAAATTCTCTATGGCAGTTGTTGCTCCTGGTAGAGCTTGATTGGCAGCCGCATTGATTTGCCCCACGGCTGACTGTAACTGGCCTAATTGTGCTCCAAGACCAGAAAGACTTTGTAAACTAGCCAATGCTTGACTAAGTTGTGACAATTGATCTAAAATCGCTTGGGCTGCTATTGCTGTTGTGGATGGTGAATTTTGGAGGGCACTTACTAATTCAGCTTGCTGATCCGCCGTCAAGTTTTGATAGGTAGCAGTTGCTTGCAAGGCTTCAATACTGGCTGTCTTATCTGCCTGTGCTGCCGTAAGTATCCCGTGAGCCTGAACCCCCATCTCTGTCAATAAATTCGATAAACTGCTTGTATCTACGGCAACACCTCCGAGACTTGAGACGCTATCATTTAATTGATTGATAGCTGCCTGTAATTGAGGGAGCCCGGCCAAGAGTTCCTGTATCTGACTAGACTGCTCCGCAGACAGACTAGTTGAGCTTGCAAGCTGCTCCAAACCGGCCTGTAATTGATTAGCACCTGTAACAAGCTGTTCGACTTGGCTTGCTCCTGATTGAAGTTGCCCCACCCCAGCAATGAGTTGAGAAGAATTGGCATTTAATTGCTCCGCACCTGAAGCAAGACTAGCGACTCCGTTTGTATAAGTCGTCAAGCCACTTGAAAGGGTTTGACTTCCTGATGCGGCTTGATTCACTCCGTCAGTGTAGCCAACAAGACCTGTAACCAATTGATTTGCCCCTGTAACGAGAGTTTGACCGGAAGAAGTTAAGGTAGATAGCCCGCTTGAAAGCGTCTGACTTCCTGCTTCCAATTGACTAGCTCCATCTGTCAATTGTTGGCTGCCGTCTGCCGCTTCAACCATCCCTGTCTGCAACTCTCCCATGCTATCAAAAACTGCACTCGTATAGGTTTCCGTAATCGTTTCAGATACAGATGTCTTTAGCTTTTCCATGGCTGATTCACTCATTTTGGAAGCAACAAAACTATGTCCTTTAGAGGTTTGATAAGAAATCGCTAGCGATTCAGGTTGGTCGGTTAAGAGACTGGAAGCTTTCTCTGATAAATCTTCTGGCAGGGTAATCACCATGTAGTAGTCTCCTTTGGCCAAGCCTTTTTCCGCATCGGCCTCTGAAACAAAGTGGAAATCCAAACTTTTATTCTCTTTCATACTGTCCACCATGTCATCACCAATGGTCAGGGTCTTATCCTGAAAGGTAGCTGGCTTGTCTTGGTTGACAACTGCCACAGGCAACTGATCTAAGCGCCCGTAAGGATCCCACATAGAAGTTAGAAAACTAATATTGTAGAGAGCTGGTACACAGGCGACACCTAGAATGGTGAGCAGGGTCATTGGTTTTTTGAAAATTTCTTTCACTTTTTCTATCATAGGTTTCTCCTTTAGACATACTGTCCAAAAACTGATAAAATACATTATACAAGTATCCATTTCAAAATCAAGTAAGAAGATCAGTTTTTAGACAATGTGTCTAAAAATGTTCAAAAGGAGAAACAATGGGAACAGATAATCGAAAAGAACGGACTCGGCAGGCTATTTTGGATGCAATGGTAACCTGCTTAGAATCTCAAGGTTTTAACGAAATTACAACCACGCATCTAGCTCAGACAGCTGGCATTAGTCGTTCCAGTTTTTATACTCACTATAAGGATAAATATGAATTGATCGATTCTTATCAACAAGGTCTCTTTCACAAATTAGAGGTGATATTTAATCGCTATGACGGCAATCGCCAGTCATCTTTCTTAGAAATCTTTGAATTACTCTATCGTGAAAAGCTGCTCTCAGCTCTACTTACCCATAATGGTACACAGGAAATCCAAAGTTTTCTTATCAACAAAGTCCGATTGCTTGTTGAAAACGATTTGGCAGAACGTTTAGGAAAGGAAGACCTACCCCCACTTGAGAAAGAATATCGGAGTATCTATTTTTCACATGCCTTTTTTGGAATTATACAAGCATGGATTAACAGAGGGAAAGAAGAATCTCCTCAATATATGACCGATTTTCTGATAAAAATGTTACCATAAATATTCTTTTCCATCGCCAGCTTTTGGGGAATATGTTATAATAGCCTTGCGTAACGCAAACGTTTTCTTAAGGGAGATTATGACATGATTCAAGCAGAGCATCTTTCCAAAACTTACTCCATCATCGAAAAGGAAGTCGGGCTCAAAGGTTCTATTACAGCCTTTTTCAAGCCCAAGAAAAAATCGATTCCAGCTGTCCAGGACATTTCCCTGCAAGTCGAAAAGGGAGAAATGATCGGCTATATCGGATCCAACGGGTCTGGCAAGTCCACCACCATCAAAATGCTGACAGGGGTCCTCTATCCTGACCAGGGTCAGGTCCGCATCAACGGGCTCAACCCTCAAGAGCACCGCAAGGCGGTGAACAAGCAAATCGGGGTGCTTTTTGGGCAAAAATCTCATCTGGATTGGAATCTGCCTGTGCAGGAATCCTTTATTCTTCATGCCAAAATTTACGATGTTCCAGATGCCATTTTTAAAGAGAGATTGGCTGTCTTGATCGATTTGCTGGATTTGGCAGACATCATGAAACAGCCCATCCGCAATCTGTCCCTGGGCCAGCGGGTTCGCTGTGAATTTGCCGCCATTTTTATCCACCAGCCTGCCGTTGTCTTTTTGGATGAGCCGACCATCGGCCTAGATGCCAGTGTCAAGGAAACCATCCGCTCCTTTATCCGCTACATGAACGAGACATACCAAACCACCTTTTTGATTACCTCTCATGACATGAAGGACATCGAGAGTCTCTGTGAACGGATTTTTATCATTGATAAGGGGAAAAAGGTCTATGATGGCTCTTTGACCAGGCTCAAGGAACGATTTTCCACCATTAAAACCATCCTCTTTTCTACCGAAAAAGCCATCGAGAAAGACTTGCAGCTGGAGGGTTGGGAATTTGAGCGCAAGGATGACTTTCATTTTGAAATCCACTACCAAAGTCAGCTTTGGACCAGCGCCCAGGTTATTGAGCAAGTCTTCAATCATTTTTCAGTGGAAGATGTCACCATGAAGGAATTGGAAATCGAAAGCATGGTCCGCCAGATTTATGAGGAGGGCATCCATGCGTAAGTATCTCTATCTGACCCGCCTAACCATGATGACAGCCTTGCAGTATAAGGCTTTCTTCGTGGCAAGCTTCCTCTCACTGGCTGTCAAAATCTTGGTGGCCCTCTTCGTTTGGAAAACCATCTTCTTCACGCAGCCAGAAGTAAATGGCTTTAGCCTGCAGACCTTTACCACCTATATTATCTTCGCCAATCTCCTGGCCAGTCTAAATTCCTTCTCACTGGGAGAAGATTTGTCTTACAGTATCATTCAAGGTAGTATCGCTGGCGAATTTCTCAGGCCCTATTCCTTTATCGTCGCCCTCTTTTTCAAGGATTTAGGCCATAAGCTCCTGGAATTGTTCAAATTTTTCCTGGTTTTTATAGGCATCTTGCTAGTCCATCAAGATTTCTATTTACCAGACGGGGGAACCATTCTCATTTTCCTGCTCAGTTCCATCCTAGGGATGTTTATCGTCCAGCTCTTGGATATGGCCTTTGGCTTTTTGGCCTTTTTCACGGTCAATGCCTGGGGCGTCATGCTCTTGAGAACAGGCCTCTTCAATCTAGCTTCCGGCGCTCTCTTGCCCCTCAGTTTCTATCCAGACGCTGTGGAAAAGATTTTGAGATTTTTGCCCTATAACTATGCCGTCAACGTCCCCGTTTCGATTCTCCTCGGTCGGGAAAGTGACCTAACAGCTTTGGCCTTACAAGTCCTCTGGATACCCATTCTCGGCTGCTTTATTGCCATTCTTTGGTCCCAAGCCAAGCGCCGCATTACCATTTTTGGAGGTTAAAATGAAAAAATACATCAGCCTCTATCTCTATAATATCAAGGTCTTCATGATGGCCCAAATGTCTTTCCGGGTCGACTTCTTTATCGGCCTCTTCTCCTCCTTGATGGAGCAAATTGTTTATCTGATTTTCCTCAACATTCTCTTTGGAAATATCAAGGAAATTGCCGGCTTTAACTACGGGCAGATGCTCTTTATCTATGGCATTGCAACGGTCGGACGGTCCATTCACCTGATTTTCTTTGACAATCTCTGGATGTTCGGCAGCCGCTACATCCGAAGGGGGGAGTTTGAACGGCTCCTCCTCATGCCAGTCAATCCCCTCTTTCAGCTCATTTGTGAACGAATCCAGCCCCAGGGAATCGGGACCACCCTCATCGGTTCCATCGCCCTCATTCAGGCTTCTAATGAACTGGGTTTGGAATGGAATCTTTGGAAACTTCTCCTGCTGGTCTTTATCACGATTTGTATCGGCCTGCTCTATGCGGCCATTCAGTTGGGACCTACCGCTCTGGCTTTTTGGATTGTCGAATCCTTCCCGCTCACGGTAGGCATTTTCTCCCTCAACCAGATGGCCCAATACCCAATCAACATTTATCCGCGAATCATCCAATTCCTGCTGGTTTTCATCTTCCCCTATGCCTTTACAGCCTACTTTCCGGCCCTCTATTTCTTGGATTTGTCCATGTGGGGACTGGCCTTACCGCTGGTTGTCGCAATAGTCTTTGCCATCCATTACAAACTTTTCCGCTATGGCATGACCAAATTCACCAGTGTAGGAAATTAATTTTTCGAGACGCTACAATACGTAATAACACACAAAACACTCCTGTTGAAATCAAACTTCTGATTCAGGAGTGTTTTTGTCCAATAAGCCATGATCCATTTCCAAGTGATATCATTGCGATCCCACTACTGATCAACTTGAGTATGAATGTCTGCCACTTTCCCCTTTCAAATCAAAAAAGCAGCTGTCATTCTGATAGCCACTTTATAAAATGGTACTTGGTAATGCCTGCTTGGGGGACATCTTCCAGGGTCGCATAGATTTGATAGCCCGCCTTGAGATAAAAATCCTTGGCCTGATAGGATTTGGTCGACAGGGTGACGCTCTTGATGTCCCGAGACCTAGCTTCCACCTCCAATTGTTTCAAAAGGGCCATACCCAAACCCCTGCCACGGTATTCTTTTTGGACAACCAGGGCCTTGATATGGGCAGTTTCCAAAGTCTGTTGAGCCTGCAAGACAGCCACCCGTTGACCATCCACCTCTTCAACCAAGTAAAAGGTTTCTGGCTCAAGAGGACCAGCTCCCTGATCCCCGAAAACCTCCCTGTACTGTTCCACAAAAATCTCCTGAATCCAATCTTGCATGCAATGTCTCCTTCCTGAAGGCAAACTGTCTTCGCTTTCAAATTTCAAGGCTCGAGTACATGATGGTCGCTTTCTAGTTTCACGGCGACCAACTGAAAGAGTCACTTCCCTGACTCTTAATAATGTGAGCTGACTAGCGTCCGCTTTTATCTCCCGCCTCAAAAGGTCCCCCGGACCTTTTGAACTCCCCAAACTGTTTGTATCCCCAGACCATAACTCGCCTTTTCTGTTTTATTGCTCGTGAAAAAATGGTCCCCCGGACCATTTTTTTAATATAAATCCAAATAATTGTCGATTTCCCATTGGGAAACGAAGGTTGCATAGCTGGCCCACTCGATTCGCTTAGCTTCCAAGAAGTTGGTATAGATGTGGTCTCCGAGGGCCTTGCGAACAACCTCATCCTTTTGCAATGCCTTTAGGGCATTGTGAAGGGTGGATGGAAGATCGATGATGCCCGCTTCCGCCCGTTCTGCTGCTGACATGGCATAGATGTTGGTTTCTACTGGTGCTGGTGCGTCAATCTTGTTTTCAATTCCATCCAGACCTGCTTCCAACAGAACAGCTAGAGCTAAATAAGGATTGGCCATCGGGTCAACCGAGCGCAATTCCAAACGAGTACTCATGCCACGGGAAGCAGGAACCCGAATCAATGGCGAGCGATTACGGCCAGCCCAGGCAATATAGACTGGAGCTTCAAAACCAGGCACCAAACGCTTATAGGAGTTGACGGTTGGATTCATGATGGCTGTATAGCTATAGGCATGTTTCATGAGACCACCTAAGAACTGGTAAGCTGTTTCTGACAATTCCATCCCTCGAGGATCTTTCGGGTCATAAAAGGCATTTTGACCATTTTGATCGAAGAGAGACATATTGCAGTGCATACCTGAACCAGCAATACCGTACTTAGGCTTGGCCATAAAGGTTGCATACATTCCATGCTTACGGGCAATGGTTTTAACCACCAATTTGAAGAGCTGAATCTTATCGCAGGCGCTCAAAACATCATCATACTTAAAGTCAATCTCGTGCTGACCGACTGCACACTCATGGTGGCTGGCTTCTACTTCAAATCCCATTTGAGTCAAGACATTTACAATCTCACGGCGAGTATTGTCTGCCAAGTCTGTCGGTGCCAGGTCAAAATAACCACCCTTATCATTGACTTCCAAAGTTGGATTGCCATGCTCATCCATCTTGAAGAGGAAAAATTCTGGTTCAGGGCCCAAGTTGAAGGAAGAAAAACCAAAGTTATTCATATGCTTCAAGGCTTTTTTCAGATTGGAACGAGGATCCCCAGCAAAAGGTTTCCCTTCTGTCGTATAGACATCACAAATCAAACCCGCTACAGCCCCATTCTCATCTCCCCAAGGAAAAATCGTCCAAGTATTCAAATCTGGATAGAGATACATATCTGATTCGTTGATACGCACAAATCCCTCGATAGAAGATCCGTCAAACATAGCCTTGTTAGACAAAACCTTTTCTACTTGCTCCTCGGTAGCTGGGATTTCTACATTTTTCATGATTCCCATAATATCAGTAAACATGAGACGTAAAAACGTGACATTCTTTTCCTTAATCTCTCGACGAATATCCGCTGCTGTGATAGACATAACTTACTCCTTTTTCTACAAATACATGCTTCTTTACATGCGGAATGAACTAAAACCACTGGTAGTTGGATTGAAACCACCCACCTTAGAAAGCTCATCGTGAAGAATTTGCCTTACTTGGCTGTCTGACAAAGTTTGACGTCTCGCCAATTCCTTAGCCTCATATTCTTTCTTGATGGCTGCAATATTGTAGCCATCAGCGATATAGTCCTTGATTTCCAATAACCGGTCCATATCATTTAAAGAATACATGCGGCGGTTGCCTTCGTTTCGGTCAGGGTAAATCAACCCCTGTTCCTCATAGTAACGAATTTGGCGCGCTGTCAAATCGGTCAATTTCATCACACTGCCAATCGGAAAGACTGCTAGTGATCTCCGTAATTCCTTTTCTCTCACGAAAAGCTCCTTTCTGTTCTCCATTATAGGATAATTCATTTTGTTCGTCAAGTGGAGATGTTAGATTTTCTAACATCGTTCGTTATTTATTTCTTTTTCAGAAAATTTTTCACTATTTCTAGGTCATAATTGACTAAAATGGCAATAAAGACCCCAACAAAGGTTTCAAAAACCCGACCCAAAGCATAGAGAATCGAATCACCAGCGGGTACAGACAAGGCAATAATCAACATAGTAGCCACACCGCTGATGACTCCGGCCGTATTGTTAAAGGCCACATTGGTCATGATGGTCAGCATGGTACACAGGGGTATAAATAGCAGAGTGACCCAGAAACTGTGCGAAAAAAAATCACTCACAATGAAGAACAAGAGAGCATAGAATCCCCCGATGGAGTTACTGAGAACACGAGAGGAACCAAAGTGTACACTTTTTCCAAAATCCTCACGCAGACTAAAGACTGCTGAGAGAGCCGCAATCTGAGTTCCATCCCATTTTAATAAATGAAAAATCAAAATCACCAAGAAAACAGCCAAACCGGACTTCACCGTTCTCATTCCAAATTTAAATTTTGTCGAATCAAATTGATATTTCTTAAACATAGTTTTATTGTAACATGTTTTAGAATTTCTCGCGCTGAAACCCCATCTTTTTTTAAAAATCTTTCCCATTCCTCAACCAAACCATCTTATTCTCAGAAAGGTGATGGAAACCGCAGTCCCTCAAAGTAGCAAAAAAGGACGGCAAACCGTCCTTTTCTTTACCTAGACTGATTTACTAAACTCACTACATTTCCTAAAAAGTCTAGCCTATGCACTAGAAAAGAGGCTGGACATTAAGTTCAGCCTCGTTTATTAGAGTTAGTGATAACACTTTGACGCAGTGGTTGATTGGCTTTAACAGTCTGGGGGACTGTTAAAGGTTGGAGATAAAATTTGCGAAGCAAATCTCAGCTGTTCGTGTTCTACACTCCAAATCTGACCTCTACGACTGATGCGAACAGAGTTCGCTTCATTTCCAACCTCAAAATATCTCCCAGATATTTTGAGCTGACTTACCGCCTATTTTTCAGTCAGCGCTGCAAGACCAGGGAGAACTTTACCTTCGAGCAATTCCATAGATGCTCCGCCGCCCGTTGAGATCCATGAGAATTTGTCTGCACGGCCGAGGTTGATGGCTGCTGCTGCTGAGTCACCACCACCGATGATAGATTTCACGCCTGGTTGTTTCACGATAGCGTCCATCACACCGATAGTACCCGCTTGGAAGTCTGGGTTTTCAAAGACACCCATTGGGCCATTCCAAACAACTGTTTTCGCACCAGTTAATTCTTCGTCAAATTTAGCGATAGATTTTGGACCGATGTCCAGACCAAGGAAGCCTTCAGAAACGGCTTCGCCTTCTGTATCACGAACCACATCGTAGCCTGCAAAGGCATTGGCTTCTTTTGAGTCAACTGGCAAGATCAATTTGCCATTTGATTTTTCAAGCAATTCTTTAGCGATGTCCAGTTTGTCTTCTTCCACCAAGGAGTTTCCGATTTCGATACCTTGTGCCTTGTAGAAGGTATAAGTCATACCACCACCGATCAGAACCTTGTCGGCTTTTTCAAGAAGTTTTTCGATAACACCGATCTTATCTGATACTTTTGAACCACCAAGGATGGCGATAAATGGACGAACTGGGTTGTCAACAGCTTCTTGGATGTAGGCAATTTCATTTTCCAAAAGGAAACCAGCTACTGCTTTTTCCACGTTTGCAGAAATACCTACGTTTGACGCGTGGGCACGGTGAGCTGTACCAAAGGCATCGTTTACGAAGATACCATCACCAAGTGAAGCCCAGTATTTACCAAGTTCTGGATCGTTTTTAGATTCTTTCTTGCCATCCACATCTTCGAAACGAGTGTTTTCAACAAGAAGAACTTGACCGTCTTCAAGCGCATCAATGGCAGCTTCCAATTCAGCACCACGAGTAACGCCAGGGAAAGCAACTTCTTGACCCAATTTAGCCGCCAAGTCAGCCGCTACCGGTGCAAGAGATTTGCCAGCCTTGTCTGCTTCTTCTTTGACACGGCCTAGGTGAGAGAAGAGAATAGCACGGCCACCTTGCTCAAGAATATACTTAATAGTTGGAAGAGCTGCGGTGATACGGTTGTCGTTTGTGATAACGCCATCTTTCAAAGGCACGTTAAAGTCCACACGAACCAAAACTTTCTTGCCTTTCAAATCAACATCTTTAACAGTCAATTTTGCCATGAGATATAGACTCCTTAAATTTTTTTATCCTACTCATTATAGCATATTATTTGACAAATTCCTATCAAAATATTATTACTTGTGAAAAAGGTAACAATCTTGCCTCGAGACAAGGTCTCTCCTTCTTATCTCCCTTAATAATCAACCTCATCGGGATTTTTTTGGCTCTTGATACCTTCCAACTTGTCCAACTTATCGACATCATCCGCTGATAATTCAAAGTCAAAGATTTGCAGATTGGCTTCGATATTTTCAGGCGTCACCGATTTTGGTAGGGGTAAGAAACCTTTTTGTAAAGACCAGCGAAGGGCTACTTGAGCAACCGATTTGCCATATTTTGCGGCCAGTTCTTGGGCCACAGGATTGCTAAAAATACTGCCTGTTCCCAAGGGACTATATGCTTCCAAAAGGATATCATATTGGCGACAGAAGGCAACTAAATTTTCTTGGGTACAGCCTGGAGCCAAGAGAACCTGATTGACATGGGGCTTGATGTCAGCAGTTTCCAATAAGGCTTCCAGGTGATGAATCATGAAGTTTGAGACCCCAATGGCCCGTACCTTACCTGCTCGGTAAGCTTCTTCCATAGCTTTCCAAGTGGCGGCATTGCCTGCCTTCCAGGCATCCTGTTCTCGCTGAGCCTTGGGATTTGGCCAGTGAATGAGCAGAAGGTCCACATAATCAACACCCAATTTTTCCAAAGACTCCTCAATCGAAGCCTTGGCCAAGTCGTAGTCGTATTTGTCATTCCAGATTTTTGTAGTCAGAAAGATATCCTCACGCGCCAAATCGCTATCTGCTATCGCCTGACCGACACCAACTTCATTTCGATAAATCTGAGCCGTATCCACATGACGGTAACCAACCTTGAGGGCATGGGTCACACTTTTGTAAACCTCTTCCCCCTCAGGGATTTGCCAGGTTCCAAAGCCGATTTTGGGAATGTTCACACCGTTACTTAACTGATATTGTTCCATCCTATTTTCCTTTCTTTTGAAGAAAAAAAGAAGAACCGAGGTTCTCCTTTTTCAGTCTTATTTAGCGATTTTCGCGAAGTACTCAAGAGTACGAACAAGTTGTGAAGTGTAAGACATTTCGTTGTCATACCATGAAACAACTTTCACCAATTGTTTGCCATCAACGTCAAGAACTTTCGTTTGAGTTGCGTCGAACAATGAACCGTAAGAGATACCTACGATATCTGAAGAAACGATTTGGTCTTCAGTGTAACCGTAAGACTCGTTAGCAGCAGCTTTCATTGCAGCGTTGATTTCATCAACAGTTACATTTTTCTCAAGAACAGCTACCAATTCAGTTACAGAACCTGTTGGGGTAGGTACGCGTTGTGCAGCACCGTCCAATTTACCGTTCAACTCAGGAATTACAAGGCCGATAGCTTTCGCAGCACCAGTTGAGTTAGGAACGATGTTTGCAGCACCTGCACGAGCACGACGAAGGTCACCACCACGGTGTGGACCGTCAAGGATCATTTGGTCACCAGTGTAAGCGTGGATTGTGGTCATCAAACCTTCAACAACACCGAAGTTGTCTTGAAGAGCTTTCGCCATTGGAGCCAAACAGTTTGTAGTACATGAAGCACCAGAGATAACTGTTTCAGTACCATCAAGAACATCGTGGTTAGTGTTGAAAACAACAGTCTTAACATCGTTACCACCAGGAGCAGTGATCACAACTTTTTTAGCACCATTTGCATGGATGTGTTGTTCAGCACCAGCTTTTGATGCGAAGAAACCAGTTGCTTCAAGAACGATATCTACACCGTCAGTAGCCCAGTCAATTTTGCCTGGCTCACGCTCAGCAGAAACTTTAACGAATTTGCCATTTACTTCAAAACCGCCGTCTTTTACTTCAACAGTACCGTCGAAACGACCTTGAGTTGTGTCGTATTTCAACAAGTGCGCAAGCATTGCTGGATCAGTAAGGTCGTTGATGCGAGCAACTTCAACACCTTCAACATTTTGGATACGACGGAAAGCAAGACGACCGATACGACCGAAACCGTTAATACCAACTTTAACTACCATGAATGATTTCCTCCTTATGAAAATCGAGTTATTTAGTTTAAAAGGACAAGCCTTTTCGTTAATTGTGAAAATCGTAACATGTAAATATACAGTTTACTTTTCAACGTTTCTATTATATACCGATTTTTAAAAAATTGCAACTGCTTACTAGTTTTTCCAGTGCAATAATTCGATTTGATCATGAGAAGAAAACGACTGAAAAATGAACCCCCATCCGCTCTATTTTGTTATAATAGAGGCAAGCATACTATGAGAAAGAGACAGAAGAATATGAAGTATAGCACTAGGGCACAGCGGAAAAGGGATAGAACAAAACGTCCCTTATGGAAAAAAATTCTACTGGGAATTCTTACCCCCTTTTTGACCGTGGGAATATGGTACGGCAGTAGTTTAGCCACCTACTTTTATTTCCCTGATTTAAATTATTATTTCATTCGTTATTCCCGGTCCTTCTACCTTATCCTATCTGGCCTCCTATACAGTGGATTAGTCCTCTCTATGTTGATTTCAATATGGGTCTGGTGGAAACTAACTTTCAATGAAAAATTTCGCTGGTGGCATTGGAGACCACTACTCATCACCACTCTGTTGGTTGTCCCTGTTTTTGTTTACTTTTACACGGAGACTGAAAAAGAGGTCAACGCAGGTCCAAAAATCATTTCTCATCGTGGAATAGACAACCAAAATGCTGCGGAAAATACCCTCGAAGCTCTTCGATTGACAAATCGAGAAAAACCAGATTATATCGAAATTGATATCTACGAGACAGCCGATTCGGAATTTATTGTCTTTCACGATGCCAACCTCAGTCACAAGGCGGGAATCCCTAAGGAACCACATGATCTGACTTTAGCAGAGTTAACAGCAATTACTGTGACCGAACCTAGCAGCAAATATTCAGGAAAAATTCCATCTTTCGACCAAATGCTGGATGAAGCAGATAAACTCCATCAAAAACTACTGATTGATATTAAAGTTTCTCCCAAAGATAGCCCTAAAATGATTGACAATTTTTTAAAGAAATACCAGTCACGTCTAGAAAAGAAACAACATCAAGTTCAGTCAGGCGATATTCATGTGATGCAAAAAATCACCAACCACTCCCCAAAATTTGACACCTTCTTGATTACAAACAGCATTACAAATGTTGAAATCTCTGGTTTGACGGGCTATAGTGTCCCGCTTTTAGATTTAACTGAAGATTTGTATAATCATATTGTAGAAAAAGATTACGCCCTTTATGCCTGGACAGTCAACGATACCGATGGGATTGTCACTTCCGAGTATTTAGAAGTTGATGCTATTATTACAGATTATATGAGTAAAACCAAGGAAGATTTAAAACAGATCAAAGATCAAAGAGACTATAGTTTCCCCTATTATCGGCAACTCCATAACCTTCATATCTTTCCAATGATTTAAACTTTTTCTAAAAGCAGAAAGACGTCCATGATTCATAACTGAACATGGACGTCTTTTTTATGGGGAAGGTGCTATCGTCAGGTATTTACCAAACTCTCAGACGATCTTCTGGCTTCACATACATAGGATCGCCCTCTTTGACATCAAAGTCCTTGTAGAACTGGTCGATTTGGTTGACGATATTGTTAACCCGGTATTTAGCAGGCGGATGCTCATCACTGATGTTGGCAATGGCAAATTCTTCGGTGGTCACTTCCCGCCAAACCTTTCCATAAGATTCAAAGACCTTTTTGGTATCATAGCCTTTTTTCTGAGCAATATCAACAGCCACTGTCAAACCTCCCAGGTCTGCCATCACTTCACCGGTGGAAATTTCCCCGTTGACATAGTAGCCAGGAGCCACTTCCAGCTTGGAGTAAATATCTGCTGCCTGTTGAACCTTCTTATTGAATTTTTCAAGGTCTTCTGGCTTCCACCAGTTGACCAAATTGCCTTTTTCATCAAATTGAGAACCTGATTTATCAAAGGCATGAGAGATTTCGTGGCCAATGACCGCTCCGATGCCACCCAAATTTTCTTCAGGAGAGGCCTTTGGATCGTAAAACGGAGCCTGCAAGATACCTGCTGGGAAAACAATCTCATTGCTTCCTGGGCTATAATAGGCATTGACCATGTGGGCAGGCATGCCGAATTGGCTCTTATCAAATGGTTGCTTCAGTTGAGCCATTTCTTCCTGCAGTTCTTGAGCCTTGATCATTTCAACCGCAGAAACAATGCTACCGCCTTCTTCTTTGGACTGAATGGTATAGTTTGAATAATCTCTCCACTTGTCTGGATAGCCGATTTTCACCACCATGGTATCGAGTTTTTTCAAGGCCTGCATCTTGGTTTCTTCAGACATCCATTGGACAGCCTTGATACGCTCTGCATAGGTCTGCTTGATTTCCTGCACCATGGCTTGGATATCAGCTTTGGACTTTTCTGAAAAATGGTTTTTAACATAGACTTTGCCAACCATATCAGAGAAATTTTCCTCAACTGCCGACTGAGCCAGCACATCTGTCGTAGGAACATCTACCGCCCCATTGGCTACTCCCTCATACTTGGCCTTGGCTTCAATCAGGTCTTCTGACAGGTAGTCACTATAGTGGGCAATCACCCGATATTGCAGGAGGGCCTTGAGGGCTTCCAGGTTGTTCTCCTGATAAACTTCGCTGACCTTTTTCAAACCTTCTGGATCAGTCACCACCACGAAGGGAGCATCTTGGACGCCCAAGTTGGCAGCCAACTCTGTGACAGGAAGATTTGGTGCCAGGTCCTTGACTTCATCCCAGCTCTTTGGATTGTAGGCTGCCTTAATATCTTTGGCCTTCTCCTGTGGCAGTTGGGCTGAAGCTAACTCTTTTTCCAGTTCAAAGACTTTTTCTGCCTTGGTCGCCGCTTCCTTAGATGAAGCTCCTGCCATGGTAAAGACTTTCTCCAGATAAGCCTTAAAGGCTTTTTGATTTTTTAGGGAAAAATCATCTGTTCCCTCATAATTTTCCTTCGGAAAACTTAGTTTGTGGGGATCTAAGTAGAGGGAATTTTTGTTGCTGTCCATGATATCTTGAGTGACAGACAAGTTGAGTAAGTTGCGGATGTTTTTACCATAGAGGGAAATCAAAACATTATTCAATTCTGCCATACTAGTGGCCTTTTGAATCTCATCTAGGTAAGGCTTGACGGGTTCTAATCCCAAGCGATTACGGCTTTCAAAATCTGATGCCAAGCGGTAAAAGTCAATCAGTTTTTTCTCATCACTGCCCTCTTTCAACTTAGAATAATCTATGTCCAACTGATCAATCATCTCTTGGATGGCTTCTTGTGTTTTCTCAGTTAACTGACCCAGATTATCGATTTGCGACTGGCCTTCCCCCAATTTTGTTTCCCTCAGCCAATCGGCATTGATATAGGAATGAAAATCTGTCTGCGGAGTGGCTGCTGCCCCTGTATTCGAGGTGCCCGCCTGACCTGTCCCACAGGCCGCTAGAAAAGTTGCACAGACAATGGAGGCGATGGAAATCTTTGTGATATTTTTCATGGTTGTCGTCCTTTCTATGTTTTTATCTACCTTCATTCTAACAAAGCCATCTATTTTTCCTCTGTTGCCTATCTATTGATTTTCTATTTTTTGAGTATGAAAAACGAGAACCACAACCTGGTCCTCTTGAATAATCATCAGCGAAAAAGAAAAAGGCAGCCGAAGCTGCCTGGGTTAGCTATTACGCATTACCACCGTTTTTCTTGATGATTTCATCTTGAACAGATTTTGGTACATCTTCGTAATGGTCAAATACCATCATGAAGGTACCGCGACCTTGTGTTGCTGAACGAAGGGTTGTTGCATAACCGAACATTTCAGCAAGCGGTACATAGGCACGAACGATTTGAGTGTTACCGTGTGCTTCCATACCATCTACGCGTCCGCGACGAGCTGTCACGTGACCCATAACGTCACCAAGGTTTTCTTCTGGTGCAGTGATGGTTACCAACATCATTGGCTCAAGGATAGCTGGCTGAGCTGTCTTCGCAGCTTCTTTAAGGGCAAGAGATGCTGCCACCTTGAAGGCTGTTTCAGATGAGTCGACATCGTGGTATGAACCATCATAAAGTTTTGCTTTCACGTCTACGATTGGGTAACCAGCAAGGACACCGTTTGCCATAGACTCAACAAGTCCTTTTTCTACCGCTGGGACAAATTCACGTGGAACCACACCACCGACAATCGCATTTTCAAACTCGAAGCCTTTTCCTTCTTCGTTTGGTGTAAATTCAATCCAAACATCACCGAACTGACCTTTACCACCAGACTGACGTTTGAAGAATCCACGAGCTTGTGTAGAAGCACGGAAGGTTTCACGGTAAGATACCTGTGGAGCACCTACGTTTGCTTCAACCTTGAATTCACGTTTCATACGGTCAACAAGGACATCCAAGTGAAGCTCACCCATACCCGCGATAACTGTTTCACCAGTTTCAGGGTTGGTTTCAACACGGAAGGTTGGATCTTCTTCAGCGAATTTAGAAAGGGCAATACCCATCTTATCTTGGTCAGCCTTAGACTTAGGCTCAACCATCAATTGGATAACTGGTTCTGGAACGTGGATAGACTCAAGGATGATTTTCGCTTTTTCATCTGTCAATGAGTCACCAGTTGTAGTATCTTTCAAACCAACCGCAGCAGCGATATCACCGGCATAAACTTGCTCGATTTCTTGACGGCTGTTGGCATGCATTTGTAGGATACGTCCGATACGCTCACGTTTGCCTTTTGAAGTGTTCAAAACGTATGAACCGCTGTGAAGGACACCAGAGTATACACGGAAGAAGGTCAAACGACCTACGAATGGGTCAGTCATGATCTTGAAAGCAAGAGCTGCAAATGGCTCTTCATCAGAAGCATGACGCTCTTCTTCAGCATCTGTATCTGGGTTGATACCCTTGATAGCAGGGATGTCAAGTGGGCTTGGAAGGTAATCAATAACCGCATCCAACATCAACTGAACACCCTTGTTCTTGAAGGCAGAACCACACAATACTGGGAAGAATTCAACATTGATTGTTGCACGACGGATACCCGCTTTCAATTCTTCATTTGTGATTTCTTCACCTTCAAGGTATTTCATCATCAATTCTTCATCAGTTTCAGCAACTGCTTCAACCAATTTTTCACGGTATTCTTCAGCTTGCTCAAGGTATTCAGCTGGGATGTCTTCTTCAAGAATGTCTGTACCAAGGTCGTTGGTGTAGATTTCAGCTTTCATCTTGATCAAGTCAATGATGCCGCGGAAGTCATCTTCTGAACCGATTGGCAATTGGATTGGGTGTGCATTGGCTTGCAGACGGTCATGAAGGGTGCTTACAGAATACAAGAAATCTGCACCGATTTTATCCATCTTGTTAGCGAATACGATACGTGGTACACCGTATTCAGTTGCTTGACGCCAAACGGTTTCTGTTTGAGGTTCAACACCTGACTGTGAGTCCAATACGGTTACCGCACCGTCCAATACACGAAGAGAACGTTGTACTTCGATAGTGAAGTCCACGTGTCCTGGTGTGTCGATGATGTTT